>NZ_JBQCCN010000295.1:0-2169 GCF_051962185.1 Sphingomonas sp. | reverse complement strand
GTCAGCGGAGCGACATGGATCGCGCCGGCGACGCGGCGGCGCAGCGCCACCGTCATGCGGCCGATCCGGCAAGCGATCGGCCCGCCGCCGATCCGCGCGCGATGCAGCACCTCGACCCCGACGCCTTCATCGAAACCGAGTTCGCGCAGCCGCCGGCCCTCGGGCGCGGACAGACGATCCCAGGCAATGCCCGCGACGGTCGCGCGCTGGCGCTGGGGAAGCTGTTCGAGGCTGAGCGGAGTCGTCGCCATGACGCTTCAGGTAGAGGTACTGCGACTGATTATCAATAACTGAATTAGATTTCGATTCACGCGGAGGCGCGGAGGCGCGAAGAGGTAGGATCTTCGGCACCGCTCCGTCTCTTTTCCGCGAAGCAGTCATTCGGCGCCGATGGCGTGGCGGAGGTGCCGCGAGGCTGAACCTCCTTCGCGCCTCCGCGCCTCCGCGTGAATCAATCAGACCGCCGGATAACGCAGCCGGCCGATGAAGCGCGACAGGCTCGGGCGGTGCTCGACGCGCGCGAGGAATTGCGCCTTGGCCTTCTCGAAGCGCATGATCCCCTCGATCCGCCGAGCCAGGAAGGCGCGGGTGTCGGCCTGCCCCTCGCTCTCGTCGTCGAGGAACACGGTGATCGTCGCGGCATAGATGCCCGCGAGCATCCCGCGCTTGGTGTAATGGTTGTAATCGGTCGCATTGTCGCCCGCCGCGCGCCACATCAGATCGGCGGCGCGCCAGCCGAGTTTCGCGCCATGTGCGACATTCTGCGGCATCGCCAGGATCGCCAGCGCGCGGCGCAGGGTCTCGCGATGCTGGGCGAGCAGGTCGAGCCGCGCCTCGACCAGCGCAGCGATCTTCTCACGCACCTTCATCTTGGCCAGAATCTCGGCCGGCAATCGCTCGGTCATGCCGCGGTCGATGCTGGCGAACCACGCGTCGATCATCGCCGCCGCGTCGGGCAAGGCGAGCAAGGCGATGTCGCGATCGACGCCGAGTTGGTCGGCGGCCATGTCGCGCGCCGCCGCTTTCCAGCCGTCGAACGCGGCATTGTCGGCGACGAGCGGGGCGAGCGCCTCGCGAATCTCGTCGAGCGTGGGATCGGCAGGGAGTGTCATCGCCTCTTTATGCCTCCTGCGTGCCTTCGGGGGCAAGCTCGGCCGGGTCCTTGCGCTCGCCGCGGACCAGCACCAGCGCAACGGCGACCGCGAGCGCGCCGATCATGTCGACCCCGTCGAGCCGCTCGCCATACCAGACCCAGCCGATCGTCGCCGCCAGCACCGGCTGCGTCAGCAAGGCGATGCCGATCACCATCGGCGACATCTGGCCGAGCGCGAAGATCATCAGCCCCTGGCCGATGATCTGGCTCGACAGCGCCATCAGCACCAGCGGCGTCCAATTGTGCGGCATGACCTGCTCGCCCAGCACATAGGCGAAGATCAGGAGCGGCAGCATGCTCGCCAAGGTCGACATCGCCAGCGCCGGGATCGGCGCCATCGTGTCGCGCGCCCTGGCCATGGTCGCGAAATAGACGGTATAGAGAATGCCCGCGAGCAGGCAGAGCAGGTCGCCGACCAGATGCTGGGGCGCGATCTGCATCGAGCGGCCCATCAGCAACCCCGCGCCGACCAGCGCCAGCAGCAGCGCGAATCCCTGCGTCTTCGATGGCCAGGCACGCGCGATCAGGAAGCCGTAGACCGGATAGAACAGGGTCGCGGAGTTGCCGAACAGGGTGGCGTTGGCGAGCTGGGTCTTGAGAATGCCGACGTGCCAGCTCGCAAGATCGCCGGCGAAGCAGAGGCCGCCCAGGCCCAGCGCCCACCACACCCCGCGGCCGAGGCCGGTCGGCCGCCAGCCGGTGCCGAACGCCGCCGCGAGCAGCACCGGCGCCGCCAGCGCGATTCGCCAGAAGCCGGCGGCGACCGGCCCGACGTCGCTCATCCTGACGAAGACCGGACCCAGCGTGAGCAGGACGTTGGCGATCAGCAAAGCCGCGAACGCGAAGGGATGCGCGCCCACGCTTTTATCGCTTGAGCGGCTGGAAGCTTTTCTTGTTGCCTGTTGACGCTGCATGCGGCCCCATAACACCTATCTCCGCCGCGTCCGCAAAGAAGTCCTATCGGGAGGTCCAATGCCCACCTTGTTCGATCCGATCCAGCTCGGCGACATCGCCGC
>NZ_JBQCCN010000294.1:0-7139 GCF_051962185.1 Sphingomonas sp. | reverse complement strand
ATTCGACCAAAGCGCGCGCCGCGGCGAGCGCGTAATTGCCGCCCGACCCGATCGCGGCGATGCCGCCTTCGGGCTCGAGCACGTCGCCATTTCCGGTCAGGATCAGCGTCACGTCCTTGTCGGCGACGATCATCATCGCCTCCAAATTGCGGAGATATTTGTCGGTCCGCCAATCCTTGGCGAGGTCGACCGCGGCGCGCATCAACTGGCCGTTGGCGCGCTCGAGCTTGGCTTCGAGCCGCTCGAACAGGGTGAAGGCGTCGGCGGTCGCGCCGGCGAACCCGCCGATTACGCTACCGTCGCCCAGCCGGCGCACTTTCTTGGCATTGGGTTTCATCACCGTCTGGCCGGCGGTCACCTGGCCGTCGCCCACCACGATCACCTTGCCGTTCTTGCGCACCGACAGAATCGTCGTGCCGTGCCATGTCGTCTTGTCGCTCATGTCCGCCATGTAGGCATCGGTTGCGCCGGCGCAACATCGTGCTCCCGCCCGCCCGCAAAGGATGGTACAGGGGACTCGACGCCTTGCCGTTACGGCAAGCGATGTCGGGTCGATCCAATAAGAGCGCCGCGAAACGCGGCAGAATGGGACGGTAGCGGGGCATATCAGCCCGGAATGAAAGGGGTTTCTGCATCATGGCGAGCGAATTTCCCAAGGACGTCGGACAACCGCCGGTGGGCGGCGGGGGCATGATCGGACGCGTTCAGCGGTTGATCCTGAGGCCCAAGGACGAATGGCCGGCAATCGATGCCGAGCCGATGACCGTCCGGGGCATCCTGATGGGCTGGGTAGCCCCGCTCGCGGCGATCGGTCCGATCGCGCACCTGATCCAGGTCATGGTGTTCCCGATCAGCTTCTTCGGCGTGGCGTGGCGCCCCTCGTTGATCGGCGCGATCGTCACGGCGCTCCTGACCTGGGCGCTGACGGTCGGCATGACCTATGTCTGGGCATTGATCATCGACGCGCTCGCCCCCAGTTTCGGCGGCACCAAGAATTCGGTTTCGGCGCTCAAGGTCGCCGCCTTCTCGGCGACCGCCGGCTGGATCGCGGCGATCCTCGGCATCCTGCCGGCGCTCGGCGTCATCGGCAGCCTGATCGGCCTCTACAACATCTACCTCCTCTGGGTCGGCGGGCCGCTCCTGATGAAAGTGCCGCAGGACAAGGCCCCGGGCTTCGTCATCGTCTCGATCATCGTCGGCATCGTCGCGATGATCCTGGCGGGCTTTGTCGCAGTGATCATCGGCGGCGCGATGTTCGCGATGTCGCCTGCGGCGGGCGGCTTCGGTACGCCGGGCGGCGGCTCGATCACCGTCGGCGGGACGACGATCGACACCGGCAAGTTGAACGAGACCGCCGCGAAGCTCCAGGCCGCCAGCAGTTCGGTCGAAGCGTCGCTCAAGGGCGGCGACGGCGCGGTCAAGGCGGTCGATCCGAACGCGCTCCAGAACATGCTGCCGGCGGCGGTTTCGGGCTGGAACCGGACCAGTATCGAAAGCCAGGGCGGCGGCGCCGCGGGCCTCAACGGCAGCAACGCGGAAGCGCAGTTCCAATCGGGCGACCAGAGCTTCCGCTTGTCGGTCAGCGATCGCGGCGCGCTCGGCAACGCGCTCAATGTCGTCGGCAGCCAGATCAGCGGCACCACCAACAAGCAGACCGCGACCGGCTATGAAAAGTCCGAGATGCAGAACGGCAATCTGGTCGAGGAACGCTGGGACAACCAGTCGAAGGAAGGCCGCTACGCGGTGACCGTGGCCAGCCGGTTCGCGGTCGAGGCCGAGGGATCGGCGCCGTCGATCGATGTGCTGAAAGCGGCGGTCTCGTCGGTCAATCTCGGCCAGCTCGCGTCGATGGCGAAGTGATCCCGGCGCGTCGCGACGATCGGCCGGTCGCGCGGCGCCGATGAGGCTCAGGATCATTCTCGCCGGCGCAATGCTGACGCTCGGCGGATGCGAGGCGGGGAACGACAACCGGAAAGCCGACGCCCGTGGCCCCGCCACCACGGCGTCGGTTGCGGCGTCGAGCGATGCCCCGGCCGATTGCAGCAAATTGCCGGAGTTCGTGCCGCTCTATGCCGACGCGCAGGTCGAAACCTGTGTCTCGGGCCCGGCCGGCGAACCGCGCCGGGAGAGCGGGACGGTGGTCTACACGACGGCTGCGGAGCCCGGCGCGGTCATCGCCTGGTACAAGGACAAAGCGATCGGCGACGGGCTGGTGCCGGCGCTGTCGACCCCCACCCTGTTCTCGGCGCGCGACGGCAGCAAGCGATCGGTCATGGCGATGGTCGAGACCGTCCGGGGATCGACCAAGGTCACCCTCAATTGGGGCCGCGATACCTGATCGAGCAACCCCGAGAGGAACGGCGTTAGATACCCGCCACGCCCACCAGCAGCTTGAGGTTGAGCGCGACGATCGCCGCCGCGACCGTCCAGGCGGCGATGCGCAGCGGCCACGGGCTGGCGAAGGCGCCCATCATCCGCCGGTCGCCGGTGAACGCGACCAGCGGGATGACGGCGAACGGCAATTGCAGGCTGAGCACGACCTGGCTCAACACCAACAGCCTGGTGGTCGCCCCCTCTCCGGCAATGGCGATGACCGACGCGGCCGGCACGATCGCCAGCAGCCGCGTCACGATCCGGCGCAGCCAGACGGGCATGCGGAGGTCGAGGAATCCCTCCATCACGATCTGCCCCGCGAGCGTGCCGGTGATGGTCGAATTCTGCCCCGAGGCGAGCAGTGCCAGCGCGAACACCACGCTGGCGGCCCCCGCGCCGAGCATCGGCGACAACAGATGATGCGCCTGCTCGATATCGGCGACGTCGTCGCGGCCGGCGGTGTGGAAGACCGAAGCGGCCAGGATCAGGATCGCGGCGTTGATCAGGAACGCGAGCCCCAGCGACACCATCGTGTCGATCGTCGCCAGCCGGATCGCGCCGCGTTCGTCGCCCGCCGCGACCTTGCGCGTCTGCACCACCGAGGAATGGAGGTAGAGATTGTGCGGCATCACCGTCGCCCCCAGGATGCCGATCGCGATGTAGAGCATCGCCGGGTTGGTGACGATTTGCGCCCGCGGTACCAATCCGCCCGCGACCGCGGTCCAATCGGGCCGCGCCAGCCATAATTCATAGGCGAAGCACCCCGCGATCACGATCAGCAGGGTCGCGATGAACGCCTCGAGCTTACGGAATCCGAACCGCTGTAACGCGAGTAGCAGGAGGACGTCGACCGCGGTGATCAGCACGCCCGCCAGCAGCGGCAGCCCGAAGAGCAATTTGAGCGCGACCGCAGTGCCCAGCACTTCGGCCAGATCGCAGGCGATGATCGCCAGCTCGCACAGCAGCCACAGTGCGATCGTGGTCTTGCGCCCGTAGCGCGCGCGGCACGCCTGAGCGAGATCGAGCCCGGCGGCGAGACCGAGCCGTGCGGACAGGGTCTGGAGCAGGATCGCCATCAGGCTCGACAGCAGGACGACCGCGAGCAAGGTATAGCCGAACGCCGATCCTCCCGCGAGGTCGGTCGCCCAATTGCCCGGGTCCATATAGCCGACGGCAACCAGATAGCCGGGGCCGACGAAGGCGAAGAACCGCCGCCACGCGCCCTTCGCCGGCACCGCGATGGTGGCGTGGCTTTCGCCCAGCGACGGGCGCCTCCGCGCGAAAGGCGCGGCGTCGCGGATCGCGTCGCTGCTCGGCGGTGGCGTCATTCGGTCCCCAATGGCATGTCCCCGATACGTCCTCCGGGACCATGCGGTTCCACCCTAACGCCGCAGCGCGCGCCCCGCCACCGCGTCGAGCTTGGCGAGCAAGGCCGGCTCGCGCCTGGCCGGATCGGTAATCAGCGCGACGTCAAGGCACGTGTCGATCGGCGACGGCGTGCGTTCATCGGGCAGCGCCCTCACGAATGCCTCGACCGTGCGGCGCGCAACGTCGCCATTCCTGTGCATCTGCGCGATCACCTCGGCGACCTCGACGGGCTTCTCGCTCTCGCGCCAGCAATCGTAATCGGTGACCATGCCGATCAGCGCATAGGGCAGTTCCGCCTCGCGCGCGAGCTTGGCCTCGGGCATCGCGGTCATGCCGATCACGTCGGCGCCCCAGTCGCGATAGAGCAGGCTTTCGGCGCGGGTCGAGAATTGCGGCCCCTCCATCGCCAGATAGGTGGCGCCGGTCGCGACCGCGCCGCCCGCCGCCTCGACCGCCGCGGCGGCAAAGCCCGACAACCGCTCGCACACCGGGTGCGCCATGCTGACATGCGCGACCATGCCGGTGCCGAAGAAACTCGACGCGCGATGCACGGTGCGGTCGATGAACTGGTCGACCACGACGAAATGCCCCGGCGGCAGATCCTCCTCGAGCGACCCGATCGACGAGATTGCCAGCACATCGGTCACGCCCGAACGCTTGAGCGCATCGATATTGGCGCGGAAATTGAGCTCGGACGGCGGGACGACATGGCCGCGGCCGTGGCGCGGCAGGAACACCAGATTTACCATGCCGATCCGCCCGAACAGCAGGTCGTCCGAGGGTTGGCCCCAGGGCGTGTCGACGCGGCGCCACTCGGCATCCTCCAGCCCGTCGATCGCATAGAGGCCCGAACCGCCGATGATTCCGATCGTCCAGCCGTCGCTCATGTCGCCTCCTTGCGTGCGCGAATCGCGCCTTCCCCTTAGGCGATGATCGCGGCGGACGCAGCCGGGTCGAAGCGTCGTCGTAGAGACCAATCTTTATACCGATTGCGCATGATATCTCAGGGCGTCATATCACATGTGCATATAAGATGGCTCGCGATAGAACCGCACCCGCTGGAAGCGGCACAAAGATGGCGTGATGGACATGACTTATCGATCGCCAACTCGGGTACACGCGGCGCGCCACGGACCTGTTAAGGTCGGGCGCATGATTCGTCCTATCCTCGCCGCGATCGCCGCCGTCGCGCTCGCGACCCCGCTTCTCGCCGCCCCACCGATCGCTGGCCGCTGGCTGACCGCCGACGGCGGCGCCGTCGTCGCGATCGGCGATTGCGGCGGCGCGCTGTGCGGTCGCATCGCCAAGGTCATCAAGGGACCGCCGACCGGTCCCTGGGTCGACGCGCGCAATCCCGACCCCAAGCTCAAGAACCGCCCGCTCGTCGGGCTCGCGATCCTGACCGGCATGACGGCCTCGGGCGACGGCTGGAAGGGCAGCATCTACGATCCCAAGACCGGCAAGACCTATCGCGCGGTCGTCGCCCGCGACGGCGCCAATCTGAAGGTCCAGGGCTGTATCGCGATCTTCTGCCAGACGATGACGTGGACGCGGGCGGGGTAGACAATAGCGATTATTGATGAAGCTGTAATTACGGGTCTGCGCGTCGTGTCCTGGCTCTCCCCTCCCTGAAAGGGAGGGGCTGGGGGTGGGTGCCGCCGAGGCACTCGGCGGCCTGCAGCAGAATGTATTCCGCTGCGCCATCGGGATTGGAAAGTATCTCGGAATTCCAGAGACGGATGACGCGCCAGCCAAGGCGCGCAAGATATGCTGATCGGCCCGCATCCTGAAGTGCGCGATCGATGTGCTGGCTGCCATCGAGTTCGACTGCCAATCGGGCACGCCGACACGCTAGATCGATGATGAAGGGCGGAACGATGAGTTGTCGCGTGAAGGCCGGTCGATAACGCGAAACGCGATGCCAGATTGCGAGTTCGGCCGGCGTTGGATTGTTGCGCAACTGACGCGCTCTCGCGGTCAATTCTGGATCGATGCGGCGACGCATGTGGCCAGCGTATCGTGGCTCGCTGCGCTCGCCAACCCACCCCAGCCCCTCCCTTGCTGGGAGGGGAGTCCGGTAGGACGCAAATCCCGCTGTCGACCCGGAAACCGCCCCCTTCAGATCACCTCCATATCCACCTTGTAATGATGCCACGCCAGGATCGCCGCCGCGCCGCGATGCGGGCGCCAGCCTTCCGCCAGCTCGCGCATCACTTTCTCCGCCGGGCGCTCGTCATGGCCGAGGATGCGGCCGATCTCGATCTGCACCGCTAGGTCGCCGGCCGGCCAGACGTCGGGACGCCCTTCGGCGAACAGCAGATAGATTTCCGCCGACCAGCGGCCGATGCCCTTGATCCGGATAAGTTGCCCGATCGCCTCCTCGTCATCCTCGGGCAAATGCGCGAGGTCGAGCCGGCCGCTGGTCACTTCGTCGGCGAGACTGCGCGCATAGCTCGCTTTCTGTCGCGACAGGCCGGCGGCGCGGAGTTGCTCGTTGGTCGCCTCGGCGATGGTCGCCGGGTCGGTCAGGTCGCCGACCTGCGCCTCCAGCTTGGTCCAGATCGATTGCGCCGCCGCGACCGACACCTGCTGCCCGACGATGGTGCGCAGCAAGGTCGCGTAACCGCGGTCGCGCACGCGCGGCTGGGGATAACCGGCGCGGGTCAGCGCCGCGGCGAAGGCGGGCTCGATCGCGGCGAGCGCGTCCAGCGACGCATGAAGCGATATACTGGTCTGGACCATCGGAAACCTTGATCGAAGCGGCCGGGCGCGGCATGGGCGCTCGCAACCGGACGGAGGAAAGACATGCCCAAGCTTATCGTCGTGACGCGCGACGGGAAAGAACAGGAAATCACGGGCGAGGCTGGCCTGTCGGTCATGGAAGTGATCCGCGACGCCGGGATCGACGAAGTCCTGGCGCTGTGCGGCGGCTGCTGCAGTTGCGCCACGTGCCACGTCCATGTCGATCTGGAATTTGCGGCCAAACTGAAACCGATGAGCGAGGACGAGAACGACCTGCTCGATTCGTCCGCCGACCGCGACGCCGACAGCCGCCTGTCGTGCCAGATCGAATTCGGCGATCATCTCGACGGGCTGAAGGTGCGGATCGCCGAGGAGGATTAAGGGCTCCCGCCACCTTCAATCGTCATCAACTCAGTTGAGCATCGCGGATGCGAGCGTTTGCGATGACGATAATTTTGCGCATGACGGCGATGCGGGCGACGATGGGTTTTTTGCCGTTGCTTTTGAGGCGTTGGTAGAAGTGGCGTAGGGTTGGGTTGTGTCGAGCGGCGGCGAGAGCGGCCATGAAGAGGGCCTGTTTGATCTCGGGCCTACCGCCGCGGGTTCTGCGATAGGCGTCGTTGCTGCCACTTTGTCTTGGATGGGGAGCGAGGCCG
>NZ_JBQCCN010000293.1:0-2234 GCF_051962185.1 Sphingomonas sp. | reverse complement strand
TGCTGGTCGAACAGGTCACCGGCATGGTCCGCTGGCGCGAATCGGTGCTCAACATGGCCGACACCGGCGTCGAGCGCTTCGTCGAATTCGGCGGCAAGGTCCTCGCCCCGATGGTCAAGCGCATCGTCCCCGATGTGGATGCGTCGAGCGTGATCTCGATGGAGGATATCGAGGCGCTGGCTCAGTCTCTTTAAATTTCGCGCAGAGGCGCGGTCTTTTTGATTCACGCGAAGGCGCGGAGGCGCGAAGATTGCAGGACCTAGAGGCTCTGGCTTCCGCCGTCGTCGACGAAGCGCTGCGAATGCATCGGGAGCTGGGGCCGGGTCTGCTCGAAAGCGTGTACGAGATGATCCTTGCCGGTAAGCTCGCGCAACGCGGTATCGAGGTCGCTCGACAGGTACCGGTGGCGATCGACTATGATGGACTGCGTTTCGATGCCGCGTTCCGGATCGATTTGCTGGTCGGAGAGCAGCTGCTGGTTGAGATCAAGTCGGTTGAGCGCCTGAACGGCGCTCACGCCAAGCAATTGCTGACATATCTTCGATTGACCAAGCAGCCCTTGGGGCTGCTTATAAATTTCGGCGGCGAGACGCTCAAGGAAGGGCTCCGGCGGATCGCCAACAACTATAAACCCTTTGCGCCTTAGCGCCTTTGCGTGAATCAAAATAAGGAAACAAAAGAATGTTCGACCTCACAGGCATGACCGCTCTCGTCACGGGAGCGTCCGGGGGGATCGGGTCCGCCATCGCGCAGGCGCTGGCCGGGCAGGGGGCGCGGCTCGCGGTGTCGGGGTCGAATGCCGAGAAGCTCGAAGCCTTCCGCGCCTCGCTCGGCGGCGATCATGTAGCGCTGCAATGCGACCTGTCCGACGGCGCCGCGGTCGACGCGCTGGTGCCGCAGGCGGTCGAGGCGCTCGGCGGCAAGCTCGACATCCTGGTCAACAATGCCGGCGTCACGCGCGACAATCTCGCGATGCGGATGAAGGACGAGGAATGGGAGCAGGTGATCAAGGTCAACCTCGAGGCCGCCTTCCGCCTGATCCGCGCCGCCGCCAAGCCGATGATGAAGGCGCGCTACGGCCGCATCATCTCGATCACGTCGGTCGTTGGGGCAACAGGCAACCCCGGCCAGGCCAATTACGCCGCGTCCAAGGCCGGCCTCGTCGGCATGTCCAAGGCGCTGGCGCAGGAACTCGCCAGCCGCAACATCACGGTCAATTGTGTCGCGCCCGGTTTCATCCGCTCGGCGATGACCGACGTATTGCCCGAGGCACAGAAGACCGCGTTGCTCGGCCGCATTCCGGCCGGCGATCTCGGCAGCGGCGAGGATATCGGCGCGGCGGTGGTCTATCTCGCGTCGAAGGAAGCGGGCTACGTCACCGGACAGACGCTCCACGTCAATGGCGGGATGGCGATGCTGTGAAGGCGCTCCTGATCGCCGCAGCCCTGGTCGCGCCCGGCACCGCCTGGGCCGCGTCGGGCGATATCGGCTGCATCGAGGCCAGGCTCGGCGCGACCGCGATGCAGCGGATCGGCGACGGCGTCGTCGCCGCTGCGGACAAGGGCGGCAATCCGGCGAGCGCGCTCGACACCGACCGCGAAGCGCTGATCGCGGCGCGTGCCGCCTGCCGCACGGCGGGGAATTGGTCGCCGTCCGCGATCCAGGCTGCGGTTTCCTACACACCGGCCCGCGCCACCAGGCTGGGCGCGGAAACGGCGCTCAGGAACGACGGGCTCGACCCGGCCAGGCTCGCCGCCGCTTATGCTGCGCTGCCGACCGAGGATCGCAAGAGCCTGATCGAAAAGGCTTCTTCGGGCGCGATCGCCGCGGTGACGAATGCGGCCGGCCAGCCGCGCGCCCGCCGCCACGTGCTGCTCTACTTCTCCGCGCTCGCGGCAATCGAGTTCTATCCGGCCGAGTTCGCCGCCGCCTGATCGTCGCCCCCCTTGCGCGGGCACCCCTCGCGTTCTACGTGCGTTCGGGAAACTCCCCGGGGGCGGACTCCGGAAACAATAGAGGGAAGCTGACGAATGAGCGATACTGCCGACCGGGTGAAGAAGATCGTGGTCGAGCACCTGGGCGTCGAGGCGAGCTCGGTGACGCCCGAGGCGAGCTTCATCGACGATCTCGGTGCCGACAGCCTCGACATCGTCGAGCTGGTGATGGCCTTCGAGGAAGAGTTCGGGGTCGAGATCCCGGACGATGCCGCCGAGAAGATCACGACCGTCAACGAC
>NZ_JBQCCN010000292.1:0-11832 GCF_051962185.1 Sphingomonas sp. | reverse complement strand
AGCCCTACAGTATTTCAAACCGTTGCCTATCGTCCATAACGGCACGATTGATCCGCCGAAATATACCTATCAAGGCGATAACTGGTCGCTCCGACCCGAGTCCGGTTCTCTGGGTGTCATCATGGGCGGTGTGCGATATCCGGTTACGACGAATAACCTCGATTGGGGTATTCGTTCGGACAAGGATATCAGCCCTCTGTTGGAATATGGCATCGACTTGTTCCTGCCTATTGGTGCAGTGGGTGTAGCGCTGTCGCGTGAACAGCTTTCATATAACGAGAAGACCAATAAGGTCTTGAAGGAAGCGCTCAAGTCGATCATCGAAGACGTTACTGCCACGTTCGCGACGATGTTTGATAGTGAGCCCACCGTATGGGAAGCCCAGCGCAAACTGGGTGAAGAGATAGGAACCGGCTATCAGCCTCGTGAAAAGCTGCTGGCGGGCCATGCGAAATACAAGGGCCAGCCTCTGTCGCAGTTCTACTCGTTCCCCGAGCGCGTGGTGTCCCAGCTTGGGCAGCACCCGTTCCCAGCCTCGCTGTGGTACATTCCTGACATTAGCGATTACCGTCGTAAAACGACTCGCGTGACCAAGGTGGATTGGAAAACTCCGCGAGAGTTAGGTTCGGTACGACCCAGCAACATCGCTCAGATTGTTGTTGATGATCTGCCGGACGAGAACAAGTCTCGTGCCGTTGCCAAGATCAAGGTCTTTGTCGAGGGTACTAGCCAAGACAAGGCCACGCTCGTGCTTCGTGCAAATGAACGCACCGACAAGAAAGCAATTGCTGCTCTTCTGGCCAAGATGGGTTCACCGGCGAATGTCGTTTATACATCAACACTGCCGGAACCTCCGAAGCACGCAAGTGCTCGGAATACTAATCGTCCCCGAGTGCGCATGTTCGGCTACGACGGTGCAAAAATCCAGCAAGGTTGGCACAAGGTTCACCCTGACAGTCTGGTGCCGAGTGATAACAAGCGAGGCCACGTCTGGGAAATCGACTATGCTGATCAGCCCGACGGCGGGGTCATTGTAGTCATGTCTCAGTTCAGGCTACCGAACAATTTCTATTACTACATGAACTCTGGTCTATTTGAATACACTGAGCTTCATTTCGTCAACGAAGGTGATTGGAAGAAGCTTGACACCACAAAATGGACTAAGTTCGAGGACGAGTTTAATAAGCGTATCAATGATAAGCTTGCAGCAATCCCTGAATTGGGTGAGCGTCTTGCCATTGATGCG
The DNA here is from genome assembly GCF_051962185.1 of Sphingomonas sp. Classification (GTDB taxonomy): domain Bacteria; phylum Pseudomonadota; class Alphaproteobacteria; order Sphingomonadales; family Sphingomonadaceae; genus Sphingomonas. The sequence continues at coordinate 10,586 of NZ_JBQCCN010000292.1, read as the reverse complement.
GCACTCGGCAACCGGGATGACCTTCGAAAAGTCTCGGAAACTGGCAGACTTTCTGCAAAGGAACTTGCTCGCCCATATGGTAAGCTAGTTACTCTGTGGGAAACCTACGTGAAACCGCTCGATGAAGAACAAAAGCGGCTCACTCCCTATGTAACAGTCAAGCTGCCAACTGGCGTTGATCCTAAAAAAATCATCGAACAGTTCAACGATAAACAGCCAGACGCGCGTATCCTGTTAAACGTACTCAACCTCGATCAGGACAGTCACTTAGACTTGTTCATTCGTAATCTAGAAGGAGCCTATCATGGCTGTTGCTAATATTCAGTCGGGCAAGACCATTACGGTAGTGGCCGATTTCAAGCCGCATGTTATTGCGGAAACCCACCCGAACTACACCAAGATCAAACAGATGGTCAACGACCCGGCTACGACTGAGGCGCAAATCTTGCCTCTGCTCGATATCCCGAAGGCCATCGAAACATTCACCGGTAATCTCGTGCAGGTGAAGAACGGCAAGCTTTATTACAAGGGCTTCGAAGTTCGCAACTCGCTGGCGCAGACCATTCTTCGGTTCGTCCATTCGGGTGACGAAGCAGCGGCTGGCCCGCTCAAGCTTCTGATGGAGAAGGTTCAGCAGAACCCTGATCCTCGGGTGCGTGATGACCTGTACGACTGGCTTGTTGCAGCTAAGCTGCCAATTACACCAGACGGCGACGTGCTGGCGTGGAAGGCTGTGCGAGAAGATTATCGTTCTATCCATAGTCCGCATGATGAACGCTTTGATCACCGCCCCGGCAACTTTGTCGAGCAGGATCGTTCCGAGTGCGACCCCAATCCGAACCAGACATGCAGCAGTGGTCTGCATTTCTGTGCTGCAGATTATCTGCGCGAAGGATATCGGAGTGGTGGCAATCGTCTTGTGATCGTCAAGATCAATCCTGAGGATATCGTGGCGTTTCCGAACGACTATCACCTTCGCAAGGGTCGCGCCGCCAAATATCAGGTGGTCGGTGAAATTCCGTTTGAGCAAATCAACGAGTACTACGACGCGAAGAAGGTCGTGCATACCGCCCCGCTGGTAACGACGCCTCAGCCAAAGCCAACTACCAGCCGGTTTGCTGTGGGTCAGGTATGGACTACCCGCGACCGTCGGCAAGTTCGCATCACACGAATTGCCAAGGGTTACATCTATACGGATGGCACGCCGCGTCTGAAATCAAACGGCAGCCAACATGGTATTGGTATTTTCAGTGGTGATGACCTGATTACGTTCGTTAAGTGATCAAGAGGGGCGGGTATGGTGCCCGCCCCCAATAACTACAAAAAGGATTTTTATGGACGACGAGTACTTTATTACCCTTACCTTTAGTAACCGCGAAGCTGGTCGTCTGCTCGCAGGGTTGCGCGAACGTAAACGCAAGATCGAAAAACAGATCAAACGGCGCGGTGATGACTTTGACCCTGAATTGGGTAAAGGTGCGATTTTTGCCCTAGATCAGATCAAAGAGATCACTGATCGTATAAACAAAGCATTGGATCGACACCGCGATGGTGGGAGCTAATGTAGCAAAGTACGCCTTGGCTGTTATCGATATGGTCGAGGCGGAAAAACATCTTGAAGAGGCCCGAAAACTCGGGCCTCGACAGGTTAAGATGGCATCCATGACTTGGGATGCTAAGGCAAACAACCTCTATAGAGAGGCGAAAAGGATAGCCAATGAAACACATCTTTCACGTCGCTCAAGACGCGATTAAAGCCAATGTCAAAGACGGAGGGGATCGTCCCGCAGTCATCGACCGTACCTACAAAGGTGGCCGAAGAGTACATGAACTTGGCATCACAGATGCTGAGGGAAACATCGTTGCTCGGATTATTCAGCGTACCGATAAACCACTTTCTTGTGGTGCCCGCGTCTGGATCGAGTCCCAGCATGAACCCGTGGTTATACGAGAATGAAGGGCAAATTCGCCATCACCGTCGGCGCCCCCGGATCAGGGAAGTCCACTTGGGCTGACCAGTTCGAGGGTCACGATACGCTACGTATTGAGCGCGACCGCATGCGGGTGGCGCTTTTCGGTAGCCAGCGTAATTATTGGGACCAAACTGACGTTTTTAATGGTGATCGTACTCGGCATCGTAAGCTGTCGGCGATTGTCGGTTCCTCTATGGCTCGCGCGATGGACACTGCCATTAATCTAGATACCCACAAAAATTTCATCATGTCCGACACTGGCGCTCAGTGGTCCTCAGTTATGAGGTTCCACGAAAGAGCACGAAGGGCTGGACTAGAAATCGAAGTCAATTTCTTTGACGTTCCTTGGGAAATCCTGATGGAACGTAACAAGCTCCGGGAAGGCACTGACAAAGCTGCTCCCGAGTTTTTTATCCGTGACACTTATGAAAAGGTCATGGGTCTCAAGCCGACCGACCGCCAGTGGTGGAAGGAACCTAAACTGTACGACAAGTTCATTGTTCGTGATGAATACGGGAATGTGAAAAATGTCTGACGAAAAACACTTTGAAGTTGGAGAAGCCGTTGCCAAGCCTAAAGGCTATGCGTTTGATGGGTTCATTGTCTCTCGGTTTCAGAACCGAGCCGGTCACATTCGATATGTGGTTGAGCACGCTGAAATTGCAGGCATGCTGCATATCTTCTCGGCGGCTCAGCTAATCAGCAGGATCATCCAATGAACCTGACATGGCTTAAAGATGACGAACGCTTTGTTCGCACAGAAACTGAAGCTAAGAAGTCTGGTCAGGACTGGGAAACTTATGACATTCCTACGACAAGTAAGGATGCCATGATGGACTGGCTCAACAATTGGCACCGTAAACCGGTGGCTGCACCAGAGCCGCAGGAGATACGACCGCCTGTCGCAATCTCGATACCGAACAATTTTCCACCGCCTCCGACACCCAATTTGGATGTGATCGAAGTCATCCTCGAAAGCGGTGGTGAAAAAGTTATCAACATCCTATATACCGCACTCGAACGTCTGGGCGAGTTACGCACAGCCGGGTATAATCAGTTACGAAAGATACTAGCGGATGACCCAAAAACCCGCACGTCCCTTGAGCGGGGCTTGGGCTACCTTCTCACGGAAGTGGCTCCATCCGCCCAAACGACCGGCGAAAAAGGAAGCCCTTGATCGGATGCTTGACAACCGGCTAGGAACTATGGCTCGCCGTAAAAAGTTAGAACCCTCGAAGGAGAATACCAATGGCCGATAAGTCTGTCACTTCTACCGAAGCGCCTGCCGCTTCCACCCCCGCCAAGACCTCCGCTCGGGAAACCGAGTATAAGGTCGTCCAGAAGAATGATGACAACACTGTCATCCTCGAACTGCAAGACGACAGCGGTCGCATGATCCCTGCTGAAGTGCCGGAAGGCATCGAAGTTCGTAAGGGTTCGCTCGTTACCATCACCAGTGATGGTGAGGACGAGAGTGGTGCTCCGCTGAACGCCAAGGTAGCTAAGGCTAAGTAAGTCTAAGCTGCATGAATTTTACATGAGCCTGCGTTTGCAGGCTCATGTTTTATCTAGGAAATTTCCATGAACAAAAACGAATCTCTTGCCGCGCTGTACCGCGAGGCAGGAATTAACGGGCTGCTATCGCCGCCCGAAAGTAATCCTAAGGTCGCCAAGAACGGTAAACTGGGTGTTGCAGCAAGTGTGCTCCACTTAGCGGCAGGCGACATGAGCGGACATGAAGTATGTCCAAAGCGTAGCCCCGGTTGTTCTGCTGCTTGTCTGATGACCGCAGGTAATCCTGCGTATTTGCAGGGTAAGACGCAAGCTAGGATCAAGCGCACGAAGCTTTATTTCGAAAATCGCGATCTGTTTATGAACATTCTCGTACTGGAGATTGCGAAGGCTATCGAGAAGGCCAAGGCGGCGAACATGGACCCGGCTTTTCGTCTTAACGGCACGAGCGATATCGTGTACGAGAAGAAGAAATTTAAGCTTTATCCGTGGGTTGCTGAGAAATTGAACCTTCGCCACTTTGACAACACAGGTACGATCCTAGAGCTGTTTCCAGATGTGCAGTTCTACGACTACACAAAAATTCCGGGACGTACTCCACCGCCTAATTACCACCTGACGTTCTCCGAAAGCGAAATCAACGCTGAGGACGTAGCCAAGGAGATGGCCCGTGGCCTTAACATCGCGAGTGTGTTCCCTATTAAGGCGGTTCCCAAGACTCACCTTGGGCGACCCGTTATCGACGGTGATGAGCATGACTATAGACCCGCAGACCCCGCAGGTGTCATCGTCGGGCTCAAAGTCAAAGGACTCGGCAAACAGGACGCAACGGGGTTCGTCCACACATAAGGTAAAATCATGAGCCGCAAGGAAATCCTCTTGGAACGCGACAAGAAAATGCGCGAACTGGTTATCGAAGGTCGGGCCGCTTCGGAAATTGCCGAGCGCCTTGGTCTTGAAGAGGACTATGTCCAGCGGCAGGCCAGTCGTATTGCCGATGAGCTTGGGATCGTTCGTGCGAAACGTCCCTCGCGCATGGATAAAACCCCCTTCGGCATGTCTGCCGATAGCCAACGACTACGGAGAAATCTTGGGAATGAATTATACTATCTCAAGCAAGACGATAATCTCCATAAACTAGAAGTCGCGGAACTTACGGGTATCCCACAAAAAGCCCAGCTTGGAGCATGGGAGCGCCCGCACAATTACAATTGGTCCATTACCCAGATCGAGCGTTTAGCTCGGGCAAGGGGCCGCGACTTCACCGAGTTTATGATGGAAATGCTGACCAAATGATTATCGACAAAGGCATGGAGTACTGGCGTATAGCCAAACGCTTTCACGCTAACCGGCACTACAAAATGATGAAGCCTGTGGCTGTCTCTGACATGGACACGCTGGTGAAAACCAGCAGCAGTCCGGCTGTGCGGAAACATGCCCAACGCTTTATTCATCGCCACCAAAAAACTTCACCACGTAACTTCCCCAATGGTGATGGACCACGCGTTGCGTAAGTCATAAGCAGGGGGTTCACACTTTTTGGAGAACCCCTTGCTATGCTAGCTGCAAGCCCTTTTCGTTCCACGTTCAGCGAGAACATCTTTCAAAATAAATACGCACACGATGGTTGCGAAACATGGGATAAGCTGGCTAACACGCTAGTTTACGAAGTGTGTGGCCGATATATGAACCTCGGCGATATGCAGCAATTGATCAAGTATATCGAGGAAATGAAGTTTCTCCCCGGCGGTCGATATCTGTATTACGCCGGTAGAAATAAGAAATTCTACAACAACTGCTACTTGCTCAAGGCTGAGGAAGACACCCGCGAAGACTGGGCTAACCTTTCATGGAAGTCCGAGAGCGCGCTCATGACTGGTGGTGGTATTGGTGTTGACTACAGCATCTACCGTGGCGAGGGCAGTCCTCTGGGTGACACCGGTGGTGTTGCATCTGGTCCCATTCCTAAGATGGAAATGACCAACGAGATTGGTCGTCGTGTCATGCAAGGCGGTTCGCGTCGTTCAGCGATCTACGCTAGCCTGTCTGCCGAGCACCCCGATGCTGAGAAGTTCTTGTTCGTCAAGGACTGGGAACGGTATCCAGTACCCGGCACTAACCTGACGCTGGCCGATCTTAAGAAGCGGGACTTCAACTGGCATTGCCCGCTGGACATGACCAATATCAGCCTAAACTACGGTGATAACTGGCTGCACCATTACGAGTCCACTGGTGATTATGGACATATCTTCCGCACCAACGTGCGGCAGGCTCTGAAATCTGCCGAACCGGGCTTCTCATTTAATTTCGGTGAGAAGGCCAACGAAACGCTGAGAAATGCCTGCACGGAAGTGACAAGCGCTGATGACAGTGACGTGTGCAATCTTGGCAGCTTGAACGTAGGCCGTATCGAGAGCCTCGACGAGTTACGGGATGTCATTCGTTTAGCGGTCATGTTCTTGATCTGCGGCACTCTGCGTGCGCAGCTTCCGTATGAGAAGGTGTACAAGGTCCGTGAGAAGAACCGCCGCCTCGGCCTCGGCCTTATGGGCGTCCATGAGTGGCTCATTAAGAAAGGATATCGCTATGAAGTCACCCCAGAACTCCACGACTGGCTCGCCGTCTACGAGTCCGAGTCTGACCGAGTTTCAGCAAGATTTTCTGACCACCTTGGGATTAGCCGACCCGTTGCCGTCCGTGCCATTGCTCCTACTGGCACTATTGGGATTCTCGCAGGTACGACAACTGGTATCGAGCCTCTCTTCGCCGTCGCCTATCAGCGGCGTTATCTCAAGAACGGAACCGAGTGGCACTACCAGTACGTCGTAGATGGCACGGCTAAGGAATTGATCCAGCGCTATGGGGCTAACCCGGATAATATCGAGAGCGCGGTGGACTTGGCTGCTGACTACGAACGCCGCATCAAGTTCCAAGCGGACATTCAGGACTACGTTGACATGTCGATTTCCTCGACGATCAACTTGCCTCAGTGGGGGTCCGACCTTAACAACGAGGATAAGGTAGATGATTTCGCCACTACCCTTGCTCGTTATGCTAAGAGGCTGCGTGGGTTCACTTGCTATCCTGATGGTGCTCGTGGTGGACAGCCTCTTACTCCAATCCCCTACGAAGAAGCCATTCGATACGAAGGCGAAGAATTTGCCGAACAGGTCCACGATATTTGTGAGATTGGCGGCAAAGGCGGAACCTGCGGTTCATAATACCCCGTAACATTGCCCAATTAATTTGCCTGATCCTGCGTATCACACCGATATGCAGGGTCTATTTTTGTGGAGGCTATATGGCCAACAAGCTACGAAGCATCCTGCTACAAAGCGGGAACCTTTTTGATTTCGATAACCCCGAGCTTTCCACCTTCACCGTGAAGGACATAGCTCACAACCTAAGCCACATATGTCGCTTCGCTGGAGCGTGTGACTATTATTATTCCGACGCTCAACACGCATACAACACGAGCCTTATCGTGGATGACGGCTTTGAATTTGAAGCCCTCCATCACGATGATGCCGAAGCTTTCTACGGAGACATGACGACATGGCTCAAGGAGTTATGCCCGGACTACAAGAATCAATTGAAGCGCGGCGAAGATACCGTGAGCGATTTCCTTGGGTTACCGCGTGGTATGTCTCCGCAAGTGAAGCTTGCCGACTATCGCATGCTGGCGCTGGAGAAGGCCGCGTTGTTTCGGAAGTCCTCAAGCATTGAGGGTTTTCACCATCTAGTTGACCTCGACATGGATATTCCGCCTGAAAAGCTGCGTCGCGTAAAGTTGGAACCCATGTCACCCCGCAAGGCCAAGCGCCTTTATATGAACCGCCACTGCGAATTGCTCGGAATTAAGCGGTCGTGGTGGGATAAGACTAAGGATTTTATCAATGCCTGATATGACTTTCAAAGAATACGAAGACGGCGCAGTTTCGACCGCTATCTACCCCGGACAGGGCACTCCAATCGGCCTGATGTATGTTGCCCTCAAGGGAGCAGGCGAGGCCGGTGAGTTTGCTGAGCATGTAGGCAAAGCCCTGCGCGATGACGACATCGTGCATTCGGATAATTCTCGGCAGCCTTGGTTCCAGTTCGATAATCTAACCGATGATCGCCGCGCGTTGCTGCGTAAGGAAGTCGGTGACCAGCTTTGGTACCTTGCTGCCAAGGCTCGTGAACTAGGAACCAGTTTGTCGGATATCGCAGCAGAAAATCTGGCCAAGCTCGCAGACCGCAAGAAGCGTGGTGTGCTAGGCGGTAGTGGAGATACACGCTAATGTGGCCTAAACTCAACGAAGCTATCGCCTTTGCTGCACTTGCCCATAGCGGGCAGGTGCGCAAGTACACTGGCGAACCCTATATCGTGCATCCCATTGAAGTCATGCAGATTTTGTATGACAATCTCGACGCAGTGAGTGAGAATGAACTATGTGCAGCCGTTTTGCACGACGTTATCGAAGATACGCCCGTTTCCTTGGAGACGATCAGAGAACGATTCGGGCTTGAAGTTGCAAGTCTAGTCTATGAACTGACTGAGCCGAAGATCGAAGGCAACCGCAAGTTTCGTAAACAAGCGGAAGCACAGCGACTGGCTGGTGTCTCTTGGGAGGCCCAGACCATCAAGTATGCTGATCTGATTTCGAATACCCGCAGCATTGTGGCTCACGACCCTAACTTTGCCAAGCTCTACCTTGCTGAGAAAGCTCATCTGCTATCTGTCATGACCGAAGGTGATCCTAAGCTGCGGCTAGAAGCCGAGCGTTCTCTGGCGCAAGGTCAAGCGGCCTTGTCACTCGATAGTCTGGTGAATGAATGAGCTATACCTATACGCTCGCCTCTGATCTTCATATGGACACCGGGCATCACACCCGGTTGTCCGATATGGACTGGGGCAAGAACATTATCCTCGCGGGCGATCTTGGCAACGGCCTCGGCAATTTCAAATGGGTGAACAAGCTCAAGGCCAAGGGTCATGAGATATTCGCCGTCGATGGCAATCACGAGCACTACGCCAATCGTAATGCTAAGCGCACGCTATATGAAACCGAAGATGCTTTTTATAAGCATCTGGATCAAGGCCGAGTGAAGCAAGTTACCGACGATTTGTGGCTGGTCGGGACAAACGGCTGGTATGTCGTCGAGGACGAGTTCCACTGGAAAAATTATATGAATGACTCCAAAAACGGAGCATTCGATGCTGATACTGTCAACAAAGCTGCCTTTGCTCACGCATTGTTTATGGCGGGTCAGCTTGCCGAATTGCCTGAAGGCCACCGGGCAATTGTGGTGACCCATACGGCTCCGTGCGAAAAATCTCTTGATCCTCGCTACGCAGGACACGAGAGCAACGCATATTACTTCAATCCGATGATGGCGAATGTCATCAAGGATTTCAAAGACAAGATTGCCATTTGGCATCATGGTCACACCCATTATCCGATGGATGTTGAGTTCGAAGGAGTTCGCATCCTTACGAACCCGCGTGGTTATCCGCGTGAGAACCCGCTATGGAAACCGATTGAAGTCAATGTCTGACACACCGACTCTCCGTGATAAGCAAGTAGAGCAGCTTTCGTTCTACATTGCTAACCCTAAGTGCCTCGATCTTAGCGATCCGGGCACCGGGAAAACACCGCCTTGCTGCGTCTATGCGTACTACGTGTGGTCGCGCCTGAATAAGATGACGCTGTGGACTATGCCTAAGTCCCTGCTGAAAAAGAATATGAAGGAGATGCTGCGGTTCACGGAGTTTAGTCCGAAAGATGTAGTCATTCTTCGGACAGACCGAGCCAACCTGACCCAGAAGTGGACTGGTCCTACGATACAGTCCACCCGGCGAATTGCGACTTGGGAACTTGAGGGTGGCGTAATGAGCCACACGCTGCGCTATGGCCCGCCAAGAAAACGACTTGAGCTTCAATACCGCGACAGCGAGGGCGCGCTTCGGCTATTAAAAAATGGCAAAGAAGCAACATTAGACTACGATGGCGATAAGATCATTCGCTATACGGTAAGTCCAAAACTTGGTCCCGATGGAAATCCCATTAAACAATGGATTGATGTTCCTGAAAATTTCAAGGACTTGATTGCTGACGCCGCAAACAACGGTGCCAAAGTTGTTATTTGCACCTATCAGTTTGCTCGCGAGCATTGGGAGCGCTTGTTCAAACATTTCGACATCGACTTGTTCCTCGTGGATGAATTACACATGGGGTATGGTGGGCCGAATAGTGCGCTGACCGAGAGCTTCTATTGGATCAACAAAAAGGTTAGCCGCTTCGTCGGTATGACCGGCACGCTGATCAATGGTCGCCTCGATAGTGCTTTTCCGGCCATCCATGTTATTGAACCACGCTACTACGGTAGCCTGCAAGGTTTCTACTACGAACACGCAGCGGTAACCGATGATTATGACCGGGTTGTGTTGTGGATGAACGAAGCCAAGCTGCGCGATATTATTGAGCGACACTCTATTCGTCGGACGTTTGAGGAAGTCTATGGAGAGGAACCGGTTGTGTTCTTCACCCAGTACGTTGACATGACCGATAGCGTGCGCGCTGAATACGACAAGTTCCATGAGCAGGCTATGCTCGAACTTGAAGATGGCAGTGTGCTTGACGGCACTATGCCGGGTGTTGCCCTCACCCGTGCTCGCCAGATCATGGCTCACCCTGAGACGATGATGCTTGGTAAGCAAGGAGAACAAACCGGTAAGGACGAGCGCATTGAGTTGCTTCTGAACGAGAACGTCAAGACGATCATCTTCGCCGCCCTGCATCCTGAGCAAGAGCGCATTCGTGACCTTGCCTTGTCTATGGGCAAGCGTGTGGCCATGATCAACTCAGACACACCCGGCAATGTGCGTGAACGTATCAACGAGCAGGCAGAAGCCGGTGAGTTGGATGTGATTGTAGCCTCCGGAGCTACAGCGGCTGTTGGTTTTAACTGGGAACTGTTCGATCTGGTGATCTTCGCCTCGATTGATTTCCTCGATGTTAACATTCTGCAGGCATATCGCAGAGCAAGCCGTGGTAACCGTACCAAGCTGCTCCGCGTGATCTTCCTGCAGTATCGCAATTCGGTTGATCAGAAACA
>NZ_JBQCCN010000291.1:0-6547 GCF_051962185.1 Sphingomonas sp. | reverse complement strand
ATCCCGACACCGAAAGCGCGATCGCGCGCGTCGAAGCGTTGTGGCGCGCGCTATGATTCGTCCCCGCCCGTTCCTTTACGCGTCCCCGGCGAAGGCCGGGGCCCAGCACCAACGAAATCTGTCGGTGAGGGTGAAGCTATTCAACCATGGGCGCCGCAACTGGGCCCCGGCCTTCGCCGGGGAGGCGTTTTGATGGCGGCGGACGGCAAATTGCTGGCCCGGGCGCTGGCCGATCCCTCGTCGGTCGCAACCCTCGACAGCGCCGACTGGCAAGCCTTGCTGACGATGGCGCGGGCCGAATTGCTCAGCGCCAGCCTCGCATACCGCCTCGACGGCATTCCCAAGCCCGAAGCGGCGCAACGCTTCCTCGACGACGCCAAGGCCTCGTGCGAGCAAGGCCGCCTCGTCGCTCTGTGGGAAGTCGAGATGGCGCGCCGCGCGCTCGGGGAGCTCGGCGTGCCGGTGGTACTGCTCAAGGGCAGCGCGTTCATCGCAGCGGGCCTGGCGGCGGGGCGAGGGCGGTTCGTCGGCGATCTCGACATCCTCGTGCCGCGCGCGGCGATCGATCGGGTCGAGACGGCGCTGCTCGACGCTGGCTGGGAATGGGTCAAGCCCGATCCCTATGACGACGCCTATTACCGCCGCTGGATGCACGAGCTGCCGCCGCTGATCCACCGCGAGCGCGATCGCATGATCGACGTCCATCACACGATCCTGCCCCTGACCGCGCGGCCGACGCCCGACGCCGCCGCGCTGATCGCCGGCGGCGTGCGGCTGACGAACGGCCTGAGTGTCCCGTCGCCCGAGGACATGGTCTGCCATGCCGCCGCGCATCTGTTCGCCGACGGCGACCTGTCGGGTGGGATGCGCAATCTGTGGGATATCGATCGGCTGTGTTTCGAGTATGGCAGCGAGGACAAGGATTTCTGTCTGAGCGTCTATGAACGCGCCCATCAGCATGGTCTGTTGCCGCATGTGCGGCGCGCATTTCGCCTGGCGTCGCAACTCTACGATACGCCGGTCACGGGGTACCGCTCGCCGATCCGCGTCAGTCTCGAGCCGGAGCCCGGCGATGCCGCCTATCTCCGCCGCCTGACCGCGCGCGACGGCTGGGGGCGGCAGATCCGCCCGGTCACCCGGCTCGGTTTCTACGTTCGCTCGCATTGGCTGCGCATGCCGCCGCTGATGCTGGCCCGGCACCTGTGGACGAAGTGGCGCAAGGGCACGGGCTGACTCTTCGCGTTTCGTGATGATATGAAATCGCGACTCAGGGGGAGAGCGACATGACCAAGCGATTGATCGCGCTGGCGATTGCCGGCCTGTGCGTGACGGGCGGGGCGTGGGGCGAGAGCGCGCAGATGCGCGGCAAGTTTCCGGCCAATGTGCGGGAGGCGGACCTGCTCGAGAACGTCGTGGTCGACCGGTTCAACGGCCGCGACGCGCGCCAGTTCGAAACTGCGCTCGAACAGGCGATCGGCGTTCCCGCCGGCCGCCCCGACGGCGTCCTGACCGGCGGCGTCACCACCGGGGTCGAGGACAGCAAATATCAGGGCAATGAGGAACGCTGCGTCGAGTGGAAGGACGGCAAGCGCGACGGCACATGCCTCAAGCGCGCAAAGGTCGACATCCCGTGCTTCCGCCGCGTCATCAACCTGACCGTCAGCATCCGGCTCGCGCGTGTCGCCGACAACATGCCGCTATGGTCGGACAACAAGCCGCTTCGCGACGAGACGACCTGGTGCGAGGGCAAGGCGCCCTATCGCACGACCGAGGAGGCGGTCTCGGCGATGATCCAGGATCTCGCGCAAAAGATCCGCCTCGACGTTCGTCCGCGCATGGAAACGTACAAGGTCCGCTTTCGCGAAGACCGCGACGGCATGCCCAAGGATATCGGTGCCGAGTTCAAGGCGATCGTCAAACTCTCCAATCGCGACTTGCCGACCGCTTGCCGGCAATGGGCCGCGCTCAACGGGCGCCTGCCCAATCACCCGTCGATCCTCTACGATCTCGGCGTCTGCGCGGAGGCGGCGGGGGGCTATGCCGATGCGCAGAACTTCTATCGCTCGGCCCAGGCTGCCTTGCCCAAAAAGTCGAGCGAGATGGCCGATTCGGCCGACCGCGTCGCGCGGCTGATGATTGCGCGCGCCGACGACGAGGAGATCGCGCGCCGCGCCGCCAATCGTCGCTAGTGCGAACGGCCGCTCTGCGGCAGACCGGGACTGAAGGCCGGCCGATTCGAGCACTCGGCGGCGTCGCTCAAGTGATCGGTTGACCTACGGCGGCGGCCTGCGCGAGCGCGTCGGCGAGCTGATCGTAATGGCTGAAGATGACGTCTGCGCCCAAGTTGCTGCTCTTGTTCGGGGAGAACAGCGCCACCGGCATCCCGGCGGCGCGTGCGGCGCGAATGTCATAGTCGGTATCGCCGACGAATGCCGCTCGGCCGCCGTGTCCGTAACGCGCCTGCATCAGGTCGATCGGCGCGCGATCGGGTTTGGTCGCGGTCAGCCCCGCGGTGTCGCCGCCGATCACCCCGACGAAGCGGTCGAGCAGACCGAGCTCGCCGAGCAGCTTTCGCGACAAATGTTCGATCTTGTTTGTCACCACCGCCAGAGTCACGCCGCGCGCACGGAGTGCGTCGAGCGCCTCGATCACGCCGGGAAACGGTCGCGTCCGGTCGGCGATATGAGCCGCATAATGGTCGAGCAGCACCGGCAGCAGCCCGTCGAGCGCCGCATCCCCGCCGGTCGCGTCCAGCGCACGTTGCAGCATCAGCCGTGTGCCGCCGCCGATCATCGGCCTGACCTGCTCGACCGTCAGCGGCGCACGGTCGATCGTCGCCAGCGCGTGGTTCACCGCCGCGGCCAGATCGGCGACGCTGTCGACCAGCGTACCGTCGAGGTCGAAACCCACCAGGGCGAAAGGGAAATCGGACATGGCGTTGGCGCCTGCCAGCAACGCTATGGAAATGGCAATATGTTCGTGGCAGGGCGCGGCCCACGGAGACGCCCATCATGACCAAACCAATCGCCGCGATCATCCTTGCCGCCGGCATGGGCACGCGGATGAAATCCGACCTGCACAAAGTGCTCCATCCGATCGCCGGCCGGCCGATGCTGCTCCACCTGATCGACAATGTGCAGGCGCTCGACGCCGGGCGGATCGTCGTCGTCGCGGGCGCGCGGCGGGAACAGGTCGAGGCGGCGGTAACCCCGCTCGGCGTCGAGGTCGCGATCCAGGCCGAGCAACTCGGCACCGGTCACGCCGTGCAACAGGCCGAGGCGGCGCTGGCCGGCTTCGATGGCGACGTGCTGATCCTCTATGGCGACGTTCCCTTGGTCACCACCGACACGATGCGGCGGATGATCGAGCGGCTGCATGGCGAGGGAGAGCCCAGCGTCGTCGTGCTCGGCTTCCGCCCCGCCGACGCCGCGGCTTATGGACGCGTCATCGCCGATGCCGACGGCCGGATCGCCAAGATCGTCGAGTTCAAGGACGCCTCGGCCGACGAGCGCGCCGTGACCCTGTGCAATTCGGGCCTGATGGCGGTCCGCTCGGCCGATTTGTTCCGGCTGCTCGGCCAGGTCACCAACGACAATGCCGCGGGCGAATATTATCTGACCGACCTGGCGGAACTGGCGGTGAAGGATGGGCGCGGCGCGATGGTGGTCGAGACCGCCGCCGACGAGGTAGCCGGCATCAACAGCCGCGCCGAGCTCGCCGCGGTCGATGCAAGCTGGCAGGCCAAACGTCGGGTCCAGGCGATGGCCGAGGGTGCGACCCTGGTCGACCCCGCGACGGTGTGGTTCAGCTTCGACACCCGGATCGGCCGCGACGTGCTGATCGAGCCGAACGTCTTCTTCGGCCCTGGCGTGTCTGTCGCCGATGGCGCGACGATCCGCGGCTTCAGCCATATCGAGGGCGCGACGATCGGCGGTGGTGCCGAGGTCGGCCCTTATGCCCGCCTCCGCCCCGGCGCGGTGCTCGGTGAGAAATCCAAGGTCGGCAATTTCGTCGAGGTCAAGAAAGCGGTACTCGGCAAGGGCGCCAAGGCCAATCACCTGACCTATCTCGGCGATGCCGAGATCGGCGCCGGGGCGAACATCGGCGCGGGCACAATCACCTGCAATTACGACGGTTTCTTCAAGTACAGGACGGTGATCGGGGAGGGGGCATTCGTCGGCTCCAACTCGGCGTTGGTCGCCCCTGTCACGATCGGTGCGGGCGCGATCGTCGGTGCGGGCTCTACAGTCACCAAGGACGTGGAAGCCGACGCGCTACGCCTAGTCAGGCCCGAACAGCAGAGTAAATCGGGCTGGGCAAAGCGTTTCCGCGAGATGATGACGGCCAAAAAGAACGCGTCGAAATAGCGACGTCTTGATATGATATCGCGATATGATATCTATATATCATGCGTACCCTGGTCGATATTCCCGACGACGACATCGAATGGCTCGATCGCAAGGCGAGCGAGGAAGGCAAGTCGCGTGCCGCGGTGCTGCGCGAGGCGGTATCGGCCTTTCGCGCGGAAGCGAGCAAGGACTGGATCGCGCGCGGCGCCGGCTATTGGAAGCATCGTCAGGATCTCGGCGATGCGGTCGATTATCAGCGTGCGATGCGCGACGATCGCGACAACGGCTGACCCGTGGCGGATCCGTTCTTCGATACCAATATCCTGATCGATTGGCTGTTCGATCGACCGCAGGCCATCAGCGAACTGGCGCGCTATCGGCGGCATCGCATCAGCCGTGTTGTCTGGACCGAATTGCTCGCCGGGGAACCGGTCGAGACGCGACGCGATATGCAGGCGCTGCTCCATCCGTTCGAGGTTGTCGATGTCGATCAACGAATCGCCCAGGCCGCCGCGGATATCCGCTATCGGACCGGGATGAAGCTGCTCGACGCGTTCATCCTGGCGACCGCGCAGGCCAATGGCGCGATCCTCGTGACGCGTAATACCAAGGACTTTCCGGCGACCATGCCGGGCATTCGTGTTCCCTATATCTTGTAAGAAAGCTTCCCAACCATGTGTGGAATCATCGGAATCGTCGGTAACGAACAGGTCGCCGACCGGCTGGTCGAGGGGCTGCGGCGGATGGAATATCGCGGCTATGATTCGGCTGGCGTCTGCACCGTCATGGATGGCCAGCTGATCCGCCGCCGTGCGGAGGGCAAGCTCAAGAACCTCGAGGCGGTGCTCGCCGCCGATCCCGCGCCGGGCACGACCGGCATCGCGCATACCCGCTGGGCGACGCACGGCGCGCCGACCACCTCGAACGCGCATCCGCATGCGACCAGGGAAGTCGCGCTCGTCCACAACGGAATCATCGAGAATTTCAAGCCGCTGCGCGAAGCGCTGCAGGCGCGCGGCCGCGTGTTCGAGAGCGAGACCGATACCGAGGTGGTCGCGCATCTCGTCAGCGAGCAGGTCGAGGCCGGCCAGTCGCCGCAGGATGCGGTCAAGGCGGTGCTGCCGCAATTGCGCGGCGCCTTTGCCCTGGCGATCGCTTTCCGCCAGCATGACGACCTGCTGATCGGCGCGCGGCTCGGCTCTCCGCTGGTGGTCGGTTACGGCGAGGGAGAGACCTATCTCGGCTCGGACGCGCTGGCGCTGGCCGGGCTCACCCAGCGCATTGCCTATCTCGACGAGGGCGACTGGGTCGTCATCACGCGCGACGGCGCGCAAATCTTCGACGCGGAGAACAATCCGGTCGAGCGCGAGATTACCATGTCGGGCGCGACCAGCGCGATGATCGAGAAGGGCAATTATCGCCATTTCATGCTCAAGGAGATCCACGAGCAGCCGATCGTAGTGGCGCAGACGTTGCGCTCGTACATCCGCGGCGTCGAGCAGACCGTCGCGCTGCCGCAGATGGATTTCGATCTCTCCACGGTGAGGCGCGTCACCATCGTCGCCTGCGGCACCAGCTTCTACGCCGGGCTCGTCGCCAAATATTGGTTCGAGAGTTTCGCGCGCGTGCCGGTCGACATCGATGTCGCCAGCGAGTTCCGTTACCGCGACCCGGTGTTCGAGGACGGCGGCTTGGCGCTCTTCATCAGCCAGTCGGGCGAGACCGCCGACACGCTCGCCGCTTTGCGTCATGCCAAGAAGGCCGGGCAGAAGATCGCCGTCGTCGTCAATGTGCCGACAAGCACGATGGCGCGCGAGGCCGATCTGTTGCTGCCGACTCATGCGGGCCCCGAGATCGGCGTCGCCTCGACCAAAGCGTTCAGCTGCCAGCTCGCGGTGCTCGCCGCGCTCGCCGCGCACCTCGCCGTGGTCAAGGGCAAGATGAGCCGCGAGGAAGAGGTCACGGTGGTCAAGCATTTGATCGAGGCGCCCGCTGCGCTCAACGCGGCGCTCGCTTATGACGAGGCCATCGCCAGCATGGCGCACCTGATCGCGCCAGCGCGCGACGTGCTCTATCTCGGCCGCGGTCCGGATTATCCGCTGGCGCTCGAGGGCGCGCTGAAGCTCAAGGAAATCAGCTATATTCACGCCGAAGGCTATGCGGCGGGCGAGATGAAGCACGGCCCGATCGCGCTGATC
>NZ_JBQCCN010000290.1:0-10601 GCF_051962185.1 Sphingomonas sp. | reverse complement strand
GCCGGGTGCGCGTGGTCTGCGCCTTGGGACTGACGATCGCGACCTTCTGCCCGACCAAAGCATTGACCAGGGTCGACTTGCCGGCATTGGGCGCGCCGAGCACCGCGACGAGCCCGCAATGTTGCGTCATGGCTGGACCTGGGCGAGCAGCACCCGTGCGGCCGCGGTTTCCGCTTCCTGCTTGCTCGATCCCTCCGCCTCCGCGCTGGCGAACGTGCCGAGGCTGACGCGAACGGTGAAGCGCGGCGCGTGTTGCGGGCCCGACCGTGTGATCACGTCATAGGTCGGGGGCTTGCGGTTGTGCGCGGCCGCCCATTCCTGAAGCGCGGACTTGGGATGCTGCGGCGCGCGAGCATCGGCATGGACGCGGTCGGCCCAGCGCGACCGGACGAAATCGCGCGCCGGTTCGAAGCCTGCTTCGAGATAGAGCGCGCCGATCAGCGCCTCGATCACATCGCCCAGCACATTGTCGCTGTCGGCGGCACCGTCGTCGCGCGCCTGCTTGCCGAGGCGGAGGAACGGCCGCACCCCGATCTCGCGCGCGACATCGGCGCAGACCGCGCCGGTGACCAGCGCGTTCAATCTCTTCGACAGGCTGCCCTCGGGCTCGTCGGGGAACAATTCGTACAGCCATTCGGCCACGGCGAGCCCGAGCACGCGGTCGCCGAGGAATTCGAGCCGTTCGTAATTGGCGCTCGCCTGGCTGCCATGCGTCAGCGCGCGGTCGAACCGGGCGAGGTCGCCGGGCGCATGACCGAAGGTCGCGCCGATCCAGCCCGCGAGATCGGTAGCGTCTTTGTCGGTCACGGTGCCAGCCCGCTCCCCCGCCCGGCCTCCCATGGAACACCCTGCTGGGAGGCGGGGTGGGGGAGCGGGCTGGTGCGGCACATCAAATGGCGCGTCAAAACCCTTGTCCCAGCCGGCTCCAGCGCGCCGCGCTGAACCAGGTCCAGGGCAGCAGCCATTGCGCGGTGCCGTCGGTCGACCAGAAGGTGACGACCGCCTTGCCCTCGAGATTTTCCATCGGGACCATGCCGATCGCGCCGTTTTCCTGCGCGGGAAAGCGGCTGTCGCCCGAATCGTCGCGATTGTCGCCCATCAGGAACAGGCGGCCGGCCGGCACGGTATAGACGTCGGTGTCGTCGCGGTCGGGGAATTCGCCGCGATCGATCACGTTGTAGCTGACCCCGTTGGGCAGCGTTTCCTTGAACTGCATGTAGCGGCAGACCGGCTTGCCGGCGCTGTCGGTCGTGACGAATTCGGTCAGGCAGCCTTCCGCTTTGCCGGCGGGATAATTGGGCGAGATCGGGATGACGAAGTCGGCAACGCGTACCTTGGGCACCGCGACGCCGTTCAGGATCAGCTGGCCGTGGCGCATCTGGATCGTGTCGCCGGGCAAGCCGATGACGCGCTTGATGTAATCCTGCGAATTGCCCGGGGGCGCCTTGAACACCACGACGTCCCCCGGGGTCGGATTACGGCCGAAGATGCGCCCCGGGATCAGCGGCACGCTGAACGGCAGCGAATGCTTCGAATAACCGTAATTCCATTTCGAAATGAACAGATAGTCGCCGACATAGAGCCGCGGCAGCATCGATTGCGACGGGATCGAGAAAGGCGAGAACAGGAAGCTGCGGAAAATAATGACGACCACGACCAGCTTGACGATGAAGCTGAACGTGTCCTTCCAATCCTCTTCCTTCTTGGGCTTGGCGGCGGGGGCGGGCGCAGGCGCGTCGGTGGGCGCCACGACGGGATCGGGCGCGGCGTCGGACGGGGTCGCCTGAGGTGTGTCGGTCATGTCGGGCGGTTTGCGCATGCAGCCAGCGCGCGTCAAGCATACGTATCACCGTGCGAACGCGGCGCGCTTCCTTGAACGGGACGCCCGGAACGCCCATTGAGACGGCCGAGTCGAACGAGGATACCCACAAATGGCCGACTGGAGCGAGATCGAGGCGCTGAAGCGCATCCCCCTGACCAAGCTGTTCGCCGACGATCCCGAAAGGCTGGGCAAATATTCGGCCGATGTCGCCGGCATCCATTTCGACTGGTCCAAGACGCACCTGACCGACGAGGCGATCAAGGCGTTCGAGAAGCTCGCCAAGGCGAGCGATCTCGCCGGCAAGCGCGAGGCGCTGTTTTCGGGCAAGGTGATCAACGTCACCGAGGACCGTGCGGTGACCCACACCGCCGAGCGCGGCGAGGGCGCCCCCGACGACGTCGCCAAGGCGCAGGCGCTCCATGCCCGGATGCGCGCGCTGATCGACGCGATCGAGGCAGAGGCGCTGGGGCCGATCCGCAACGTGCTGCATGTCGGGATCGGCGGATCGGCGCTGGGGCCGAATTTGCTGGTGGATGCCCTAGGCCGCGAGTCGAACCGTTATGAAGTAGCGATCGTCTCCAACGTCGACGGGCTGGCGCTCGAAGAGGTGTTCAAGCGATTCGACCCGAGCGCCACCCTGCTCGCGATCGCTTCCAAGACCTTCACCACCACCGAAACGATGCTCAACGCCGAGAGCGTGATCGAATGGATGCAGGCCGGCGGGGTCGAGGATCCCTATGGCCGCGTCGTCGCGCTGACCGCCGAGCCCGACAAGGCGATCGAATGGGGCGTGGACGAGACGCGCATCCTGCCGTTCGCCGACACCGTGGGCGGGCGCTATTCCTTATGGTCGTCGATCGGCTTCCCGGCGGCGATCGCGCTCGGCTGGGACGCCTTTTCCGAACTGCTCGAAGGCGCGGCCGAGATGGACCGGCATTTCCGGCTGTCGGCGCTGCACGAGAACGTTCCGGCGCTCGCCGCCTTCGCCGACCTGCTCTACACCCAGGCGTTCGGCTGCGAGACGCGCGGCGTGTTCTGTTACGACGAGCGGCTGCGGCTGCTCCCCTCCTATCTGCAGCAGCTCGAGATGGAATCGAACGGCAAGGGCGCGACGCTCGACGGCAAGAAGGTCGGTCGCCCGACCGCGCCGATCACCTGGGGCGGGGTCGGCACCGACCAGCAGCACGCGGTGTTCCAATTGCTCCACCAGGGCACGCACCTGGTCCCGCTCGAATTCATCGGGGTGATCGAGCAGGCCGATACGCTCAACGAGGATCACCACAAGAATTTGCTCAACAACATGTTCGCGCAAGGCGCGGCACTGATGAAGGGCCGCGAGAATCCCGACGACCTGGCGCGCGCCTATCCGGGCGATCGCCCGTCGACCACGTTGCTGCTCGACGAACTCGACCCGCGCACGATGGGTGCGCTGATCGCCTATCACGAGCATCGCGTGTTCGTGTCGGGCGTGCTGCTCAACATCAATTCGTTCGACCAGTTCGGGGTCGAGCTGGGCAAGGAAATGGCCAAGGCGGCGGCCAAGGGCGAAGGCGATTTCGACGTTTCGACCAAGGATCTGATCAAGCGGGCGTTCGGGTAACGGCCCGTCATCCCAGCGCTAGCTGGGATCTTAGGCTAGGAAATACGGCACGAGACCCCAGCTTTCGCTGGGGTGACGATTGGGAAAAAGCATGAGCGACTACGACTACGACCTGTTCGTCATCGGTATCGGATCGGGCGGCACGCGCGCGGCGCGGGTCGCGGCGGCGCATGGCGCGCGGGTGGCGGCGGCCGAGGAATATCGCGTCGGCGGCACTTGCGTGATCCGCGGCTGCGTGCCCAAGAAGCTGCTCGTCTATGGCGCGCATTTCGCCGAGGATCTGGCCGACGCGCGACGCTTCGGCTGGGACGTGCCCGATTGCAAGTTCGACTGGAAGACGCTGACCGCCAATGTGTTCGAGGAAGTCGACCGCATCAGCAAGGCGTACAATACGACGCTCGACAACCATAAGGTCGAGGTCATCAACGAACGCGCCGAACTGGCCGGGCCGAACACGGTACGGCTCGCCTCGGGCCGCGAGGTCACGTCGAAATACATCTTGATCGCGACCGGCGCGCGTCCGCACATCCCGACCTGCCCGGGCTACGAATATGGCATCACCTCGAACGAGGCGTTTCACCTGGAAAGCGTGCCCAAGCGCATCCTGATCGCGGGCGCGGGCTATATCGCCAACGAATTCGCCGGCATCTTCCACGAATTCGGCGCCGAGGTGACGCTGATCAACCGCAGCGACCAGATCCTGCGCGGCTATGACGAGCAGATCCGCGACCGCCTGCTCCAGATCAGCATGATGAAGGGCCTGAACTTCCGCTTCAACGCCAAGTTCGAGGGGATCGAGAAGCAAGCCGACGGCAGCCTGAAGGTCTCGATGTCGAACCATGCCCCGATCGAGGTCGATTGCGTGATGTTCGCGACCGGCCGCGTGCCCAATACCGAAAATCTCGGACTCGACGCCGCCGGCGTGGAGCTGAACGAGAAGGGCGCGGTCAAGGTCGACGAAGACAATCGCTCGAACGTGCCGAGCATCTATGCGGTGGGCGACGTCACCGACCGTATCCAGCTGACCCCGGTCGCGATCCGCGAGGGGCAGGCGTTCGCCGACACGATCTTCGGCAACAAGCCGACCAGGGTCGATTATCATTGCGTGCCGGCGGCGGTGTTCAGTCATCCGCAGATGGCCGGCGTCGGACTGACCGAGAGCCAGGCAAAGATGAAATACGGCTCGGTCAAGGTCTATGTCAGCGACTTCCGCCCGATGAAGAACGTGCTGGCGGGTCGCAACGAGCGCGCGCTCTACAAGATGATCTGCGACGGCGTGACCAACAAGATCCTCGGCATCCACATGATCGGCCCCGAGGCGGCGGAGATCCTGCAGGCCGCGGCGGTCGCGGTGAAGGCCGGCCTGACCAAGGACGCGTTCGACCAGACCGTCGCGCTGCATCCGACGATGGCGGAAGAATTGGTGCTGATGAAGTAGGTGAAAATTTCCTCTCCCCTTGGGAGAGGAAGGGGCCCGCTCGGCGAAGCCGAGTGGGAAGGTGAGGGCAGGTAGGAGAGGGCGCAGCGCTGCCCTCACCCTTCCGCCGCCTTCGGCGGCTCCCTCCCTCTCCCAGAAGGAGAGGGATTCTGCCTCAGCTCAACGCCACACCTGCGATCGTGATGCGGTGCATCAGCCGGCGGTGGCCCGGATAGTCGTTCATCGCGCAATGCCAGGTCGAGCGATTGTCCCAGATCGCGAGCGAGCCCGGCGCCCATTGCAGGCGGCACTGGAAGTCGGGCTTCATGCCGACCGCATAGAGATATTGCAGCAGCGGCAGGCTCTCCTCACGCGTCCAGCCTTCGAAATGGAGCGTGAAGGCGGGATTGACGTAAAGGATCTTGCGGCCGGTCACCGGGTGGCGGATCACGACCGGGTGGACCGCTGCGGCGTGGATGTCGTGGCCCTTGAGATCGGCGGCCTGGTCGGTTTTCGCGTAGATGCCGTCATGGCCGTAGATATGGTCGGCCGAGTGCACCGCGCGCATCCCCTCGAGCGTCGCCTTGAGCCCGTCCCACAGCGAATCGTACGCCGCGCCCAGGCTGGCGAACAGCGTGTCGCCGCCGGTCGGCGGGGTCTCGCGCGCGAGCAGGATCGAGCCCATCGCGGGAACCTGGTCGTAACTGTGGTCGGTATGCCAGCCCCCGCCGATATTGGTGGTCTGGGTCTCGGCCTTGCGCACTTCGGCGATCTCCGGATAGCCGCCGTTCGCCGGGAAATAATTGTTGATGTCGATCTCGCCCCAGCGGCGCGCGAAGGCGATGTGATCCTCCGGCGTCAATTCCTGGTCGCGCACGAACAGCACGCCGCGATCGGCGACCGCCGCGCGGAGCGTCTCGATACCGCTGTCGTCGAGCGTGCGCAGGTCGATTCCGCTGGCTTCGGCGCCGCAGTGTTCGGCGATCGGGCGAATCTGCATGGTCATTATCCCTCTCCTCGTTGCGCTGGGTATATCCCGGGTCTTGCCGCCTGATTGCTACGATCGTAGCACTTGGGGATGGCGTTGCTCGACATTCTGCGGCGCGGGCGCTGGTTCGCCGCGCTCGACCCGGCGTTGGCCGACGAGCTCGTTGCGGCGGGACGTGTGGTGACGCTCGACGCCGGGCAATGGATCTATTCCGAAGGCGACGAGGAACCCGGCCTGTGCCTGGTCGTCGAAGGCGCGTTGCGGCTGGAGGCGAGCGTCGGCCCCGACCGCGACGTGCTGATCGGGCTAGCCGGGCCGGGCCAGGCGATCGGCCAGTCGCGGCGCTTCGGCGGCGGGCGGCGGATCGTGACGGCGCGGGCGCAGCGCGCCGCACGCGTGCTGCTGGTTCCCGATGCCGCTTTGCCGGGGATCGCCGCGCGTCAGCCGAGCGCGTGGCCGGCGACCATGGCCTTGCTTTACGACCAACTCGACATCGCCGTGCATAATGCCGCGCTCAACCTGTGCCTGGCGCCGCGCCAGCGAATCGCGATCCGGCTGGCGCAACTCGCCGACGACACGGGCGCGGTCGCCGCGACCCAGGCCGATCTTGCCGAGATGTGCGGATTGAGCCGCAAGTCGGCCAGCGGCCATATCCTGGCGCTGGCGGCGAAGGGATGGGTCGAGCCGGGCTATCGGTCGTTGCGGGTGATCGACGGGGCTGCGTTGCGTCGCTTCGCGGGATTTTGAAGCGGCCGGGAGTCGGGCAACCGCTTCCTCCGTCATGCCGGGCTCGTCCCGGCATCCACCGCGCGACCATGCCTCAGCTCGGGTGTGGAGGAGTGGTGTTCGAGCGGAATCGTGTTCCCCGCACACGATTTTGGTCTGCCGGTGCAGGCCAAAACTCGAACACGACACAAGGCCGGGGTGACGATCTAGGTGGCGGTTAGGCGCGGATACCGCTCGACGACAATCGGGTTGCCAGTTGTCCGATATGGACTTCGAACACCCGAGAGCCCTACGGCTCGATCACGATCTTTCCGACCATCCGGCTGTCGCGCATCGTCTCGAACGCGGCGCGCCAGTCGGCGAGGGGATAGCGACTGTCGACGCGGGGGCGGATCTTCCCCTCCACCGCCAGCGTCCAGATCGCGTCCTGGTTCTCGCGGCCCTTGTCCGGAAAGCGCCGGCCATATTCGCCCGCGCGCACGCCGATCACCGAGAAGCCCTTGATCAGCGGGATGTTGGTCGCGACCGTCGCGATCCGCCCCGAGGTGAAGCCGATCACCAACAGCCGCCCGCCAAACGCGATGCAGCGCGTGCTCTCGTCGAACACGTCGCCACCGACCGGATCGAACACCACGTCCGCGCCGCCGCCGGTGATCCGCTTGACCTCCTCGCGAAATCCCGGCGCCGACAGAGTCGCGTCGATCGCATAGTCGGCCGCGATCCGCGCCAGCTTGTCGGCCGATCGCGACGTCGCGATGACGCGCGCGCCGAGCGCCCTGGCGAGGTCGACCGCGGCGAGGCCGACGCCACCGGTCGCGCCATGGACCAGCACCCACTCACCCGGCTCGACCCGAGCGCAACGGACCAGCGAGACATAGGCGGTATTGTACGCCGCCCCGACGCTTGCAGCCGCGGCGAAGTCGAGATTGGCGGGCACCCGCCGCACGCTCCTAGCATCGACCGCGACCAGGCCGGCGAACCCGCCGAGCCGCGTGCCCGCGACCACCGCGTCGCCGGCCGCGAACCCGCTGCCGGGATCGGCCGCCACCACTTCTCCGGCGACTTCCATGCCCGGCACAAAGGGGAGATCGGGCTTCAGCTGATACTTGCCCTCGGTCATTAGCAAGTCGGGAAAGTTGAGCGACGCGGCGCGGACGCGGATCAGCACCTGGCCATCGCCACGAACGGCATCGGGTATGTGGGCCAGCGCGCAACCGGCGAAATCGGGTCCCAGCTCGGATACGACCAGCGCCTTCATCGCCCCTGCTGTCCCCCGCCGGCGCGTACGCGTCAACCGCAAACAGGTTGCAATATGCAACGAATCTGATAGCGGAAAGACAAGGGAGAGGGATATGGCAGGGACGGTTCTGGTCACTGGTGGCAGCGGCTATATCGCCGGCTTCACCATCCGCCAGTTGATCGAGCGGGGCTGGACGGTCCGCACGACGATCCGCAATCTGGCGCGCGAGGCCGAGGTCCGCGACTGGCTGAAGGTCGATAACGACCGCCTGTCCTTCTTTGCCGCCGACCTGACCAGCGACACCGGCTGGGCCGAGGCGATGGCGGGATGCAGTCATGTCGTCCACATGGCCTCGCCGATCCCCGCGCATCATGTGAAGGACGAGAACGAGCTGATCGTGCCGGCGCGTGACGGCGCGCTGCGGGCGCTGAAGTTCGCGCGCGATGCCGGCGCCACGCGGCTGGTCATGACGTCATCGGTCGCCGCGATCTTCTATGGTCGCACCGCCGACAAGGACAGTTTCACCGAGGCCGACTGGACCAATGTCGCGGCGGGCGACGTGTCGGCTTACGCCAAGTCCAAGACCATCGCCGAGCGCGCCGCGCGCGACTGGATCGCGGCCGAGGGCGGCAGCCTGGAATTCGTCACGGTCAATCCGGGACTGGTGCTGGGACCATTGCTCGGCGTGGATTTCTCGCCCTCGCTCGAAGCGGTCAAACGCGTGCTCGAGGGCGCCTATCCCATGCTGCCCGATCTCGGCTTCAACCTGGTCGATGTGCGCGACGTCGCCGATCTCCATATCCGCGCGCTGACCGCGCCCGACATGAGCGGCGAGCGCTTCATGGCGGTAGCGCCGCACGGATTCCTAAGGC
Organism: Sphingomonas sp.; assembly: GCF_051962185.1. Classification (GTDB taxonomy): domain Bacteria; phylum Pseudomonadota; class Alphaproteobacteria; order Sphingomonadales; family Sphingomonadaceae; genus Sphingomonas. The sequence goes on along the minus strand of NZ_JBQCCN010000290.1, from coordinate 1,936 downwards.
TGGGCGAGATCGCCGCGATCCTGCGCGAACGCCTGCCCGACCATGCCGGCAAGGTGCCGACGCGGCGCATGCCCAATTGGCTGATGCGGATCGTGTCGCTGTTCGACCCGGTCGTGCGCCAGATGATCGGCGAACTCGGCAAGACCCGCCATGCGGAGCCGACCCATGCGATGCAATTGCTCGGCTGGCAGCCGCGCTCCGCTGCCGACAGCGTGGTCGACACCGCGAAGAGCCTGATCGCGATGGGGGTAGTGAAGGTCTAAAGCGACTCCGCAGCCAGTCGATCCGACAGTTCACTCAACGCTTCTCCGGCGAAGGCCGGGGCCCAGGATCTGTGATTTGGAGATGGCGTCCCGGCGCCGCGAGCGCATCGCGGCTGAGCCCCTGCCTTCGCCGGGGAAGCGTAAAAATCGCCGTGGAAAGCCTTAACTAGACCGTCAAGCCCGCGAGCAGCTTCGGCAGCGCGCCCGATTCGCCCCTCGCCTCGGCGATGAAGCGATGCTTGAGCACCGGCGCATGCTGGACCGCGGACAGCCCCAGCCGTCGCACCGCGCTGGCGGACTTGCCGGGGATGCCGAACAGCCGAGTCAGTCCATCGGTCGCGGCCGCCACCATGAAGGTGTCGAGACTGCGCCAGCGTTCGTAGCGCTTTAGCAGCGCCGGGTCGCCCGGATCGAGGCCGATTCGCTTGCCGTCGACCAGCACCTCGATCAGCGCGGCGACGTCCCGGAAGCCGACATTGACGCCCTGCCCCGCGATCGGATGGATGCCGTGCGCCGCGTCGCCGACCAGCGCCAGCCGCTCGGCGGTGATCGTCGCGGCGTGATGGAAGCCGAGCGGATGCGCGAAGCGCGGGCCCAGCCACGTCAGCTTGCCGAGGAACCCGCCCATCTTGCGCTCGAGCTCGGCCAGATAGCCGCGCTCGCCGAGCTTCTGCATGCCCGGCCCCTGGGCACCGCGCACCGACCAGACGATCGCCGAGCGATGCCCGCGATCGTCGTCGTTCAGCGGCAAGATGGCGAACGGTCCTTCGGGATAGAAGATCTCATAAGCGACATTCTCATGGCTGCGCTCGTGGCCGATCGAGGTGACGAGCGCGACATGGTCGTAGGTCCAGCGCGCGACGTTGAGTCCCGCCGCCTCGCGGGTCGGCGAATTGCGGCCTTCGGCACCGATCAACAGCGACGCGCGAACCTCGCTGCCGTCGCTCAAGGTGGCGCGAACGCCCGCCTGGTCGCGCTCGATCGACACCGCGCGGGTCCTCATACGGAGATCGACGCCCGGCGCCGCGCCGGCGGCATCGAGCAACGCGGCGCGCAGGTCGCGATTCTCGAACATCGTACCGAGCGCACCTTCGTCGTCCTGCGGCACGAAATCGAGCGCGCCCGGGTCGAGCCCGTCGGACACGCGGATCCCGTCGATCGGGCAGCCCTTGCCGGCCAGCCGGTCGGCGACGCCGATCGCGCGCAGCATGTTCATCGGTGCACTGGCGATCGCCGAGGCACGGCCATCGAACCCGCTCGCCGTGACGACGGCCGGGTCGGCGGGGTCGATGACGATGCTGGACAGCCCATGCGCATCGGCCGCGACCGCGAGCGCGCTGCCGACCAGCCCGCCGCCGAGGATGAGGAGATCAGCCCGAGACATGCGCATGCCCTAGGCCGTGCGCTCGCGAGCGGCAATGGGGAGCCGTCCGCGCAACCTTCAAATCCTCCCCGGCACGGGGAGGGGGACCAAGACGCGAAGCGGCTTGGTGGAGGGGGCCCATCCTCCACTAACCTCTTTGCTTGCGGCTCGTTGGTCGCGGGACCCCTCCACCATCGCTGGCGCGATGGTCCCCTCCCCGTTCCGGGGAGGATTATCAGACTATCCAGCTCGCCATCCCCTTCAGCATCCGCGCCGCCTTGACGTCGGACTCGCGCGGCGCGAGAATCCA
>NZ_JBQCCN010000289.1:0-2757 GCF_051962185.1 Sphingomonas sp. | reverse complement strand
GGCTACAATTACAACGTCGCCTGGGAAGGCCAGGGCTTCGTCGGCCGGTTCTTCCGCGTCGGAGCGAAGGTCGACTTCTAGGTCGTCCGACACTCGAAAAGATGGGGCCGCTCCAGCGATGGAGCGGCCCCTTTTTTGTCGAGCGATGATCGAGCGGTTCAGCCGACCGACAAGGTCAGCTTGCCGTCGCCTTCGTCGACCTTGACGGTCTGCCCGTCTTTGACCCCGCCCGACAGGATCAGGTCGGCGAGCGGGTCCTGCAGATAGCGCTGCACCGCGCGCTTCAACGGCCGCGCACCGTAAACCGGATCGTAGCCGACGCGGCCGAGCCAGTCGCGCGCCGCCTGGGTCAGGTCGACATTGATCTTGCGGTCGGCGAGCAATCTGCCGACGCGCGCGACCTGGATGTCGACGATCGGCGCCATCTCGCTCTGGCCGAGGCGGTGGAACAGGACGATCTCGTCGAGTCGGTTGAGGAATTCCGGGCGGAAATGCGCGCGGACGATTTCCATCACTTGCGGTTCGACGCTCGCCACGTCCTCACCGTCGCCCAGGCTGGTCAGGAACTGGCTGCCGAGGTTGGACGTCAGCACGATGATCGTATTCGTGAAGTCGACCGTGCGGCCCTGGCCGTCGGTTAGCCGCCCGTCATCGAGCACTTGAAGCAGGATGTTGAAGACATCGCCATGCGCTTTCTCGACCTCGTCGAACAACACGACCTGATAGGGTCGTCGGCGAACCGCTTCGGTTAGAACCCCACCTTCCTCGTAACCGACATAGCCCGGCGGCGCGCCGATCAGCCGCGCCACCGAATGCTTCTCCATGAACTCGCTCATGTCGATCCGGACCATCGCCGCGCTGTCGTCGAACAGGAATTCGGCGAGCGCCTTGGTCAGCTCGGTCTTGCCGACGCCGGTCGGGCCGAGAAACAGGAACGAGCCGAGCGGGCGATTGGGATCCTGCAAGCCGGCACGAGCGCGGCGCACGGCGGTGGAGACGGCGCGGACAGCATCGGCCTGGCCGATGACGCGCTTGCCGAGCTCTGCCTCCATGTTGAGCAGTTTCTCGCGCTCGCCTTCCATCATCCGGTCGACCGGGATGCCGGTCCAGCGACTGACCACCGCGGCGATGTCCTCGGCGGTGACTTCCTCGCGCAGCATCGCGCCCTTGGTCGATCCCTGCGCCTCGGCGAGCTGCTTCTCGAGCTGCGGGATGGTGCCGTAGGACAGCTCGCCTGCCTTGGCGAGGTCACCCGAACGCTGCGCCTGGTCGAGCGCGACGCGGGCATGGTCGAGCTGTTCCTTGAGCTTGGCCTCGGCGCCGATCTTGTCCTTCTCGGCCTGCCAGCGCTGCGTCAGTTCGGCCGATTGCTGCTCGAGATTGGCGAGCTCGCTTTCAAGATTGGCGAGCCGGTCCTTCGACGCCGCGTCCGATTCCTTCTTGAGCGCCTCGCGCTCGATCTTGAGCTGGATGATGCGGCGATCGAGCGTCTCGATCTCCTCGGGCTTGGACTCGACTTCCATGCGGATCCGGCTCGCCGCCTCGTCCATCAGGTCGATCGCCTTGTCGGGCAGGAAGCGGTCGGTGATGTAGCGGTTGCTGAGCGTCGCCGCCGACACCAAAGCCGCGTCGGTGATCCGCACGCCATGGTGCAGCTCGTATTTTTCCTTGAGGCCGCGCAGGATCGAGATCGTATCCTCGACTGTCGGCTCGCCGACGAAGACGGGCTGGAAGCGCCGCTGCAACGCCGGGTCCTTCTCGACGTACTTGCGATATTCGTCGAGTGTCGTGGCGCCCACGCAATGCAGTTCGCCGCGCGCCAGTGCCGGCTTCAACAGGTTCGAGGCATCCATCGCGCCGTCGGTTTTCCCCGCGCCGATCAGCGTGTGCATCTCGTCGATGAACAGGATGATGTCGCCCTCGGCCGCCTTGACCTCGTCGAGCACGCCCTTGAGCCGCTCCTCGAACTCACCGCGATATTTGGCGCCGGCGATGAGCGCGCCCAGGTCGAGCGCCATCAGCCGCCGGTCCTTGAGCGTATCGGGCACGTCGCCATTGGCGATGCGCAGCGCGAGACCCTCGGCGATCGCGGTCTTGCCGACGCCGGGCTCGCCGATCAGCGCGGGATTGTTCTTGGTGCGGCGCGCCAGGATCTGGATGGTGCGGCGGATTTCCTCATCGCGGCCGATGACGGGATCGAGCTTGCCGTCGCGCGCCGCCTCGGTCAGGTCGCGCGCGAATTTCTTGAGCGCGTCGTAGCGATCCTCGGCACCCGCGGTGTCGGCGGTGCGGCCGCCGCGCAGCTCGTTGATCGCTTCGTTGAGTTTCTCGGGAGTCGCGCCCGACGCCTTGATCGCCTTGCCGGCGGCCGTGTTGAGGCTGAGTGCCAGCGCGACCAGCAATCGCTCGACGGTGACATAGCTGTCGCCCGCTTTCTGCGCGATCTGCTCGGCCTGGTCGAGCACGCGCACCGCGTCATTGTTGAGCCCGGGCTGGTTCTGCGCGCCCGAACCGCTGACCGCCGGAATCTTCGACAGGGCGAGATCGGTTTCGCTCGCCGCCTTCTTCGCGTCGCCTCCGGCTTTCTGGATCAACCCGGCCGCAAGACCCTGCTCGTCTTCGAGCAATGCCTTCAGCAGGTGTTCGGGCGCGATCTGCTGGTGGTTCATGCGGATCGCCACGGTCAGCGCCGATTGCAGGAAGCCCTTGGCGCGATCGGTAAATTTTTCGAGGTTCATTCGTGGTCCCTGAAATTAG
>NZ_JBQCCN010000288.1:0-4915 GCF_051962185.1 Sphingomonas sp. | reverse complement strand
CACTTACCCCGCCCCCTCCCCCCCCCCCGGCCCTCGGGGGGGCCCTTGTGGCGCGGCACGTCGGCCGCCACCCCCCCCCTAATTTTTCCGCCCCCCGGGGCCCCCGGCCTCCCCCGGGGAGGCGTCATTTGTCTTTTGCGGGCCGCTATCGCTTCAGCAAAAACACCGCGTGCTCGGCGAGCAAATTCGCCATGGTCGCGCTGGTGCGCTGATCGCCCGACAGGAACCAGGCACCCTCGACGATGATGCCGCGTTCCTTCAGCAGCGAGCGGAAATCGTCGACCTTGACATGATGGATGTTGGGCGTCGCGTACCAGGCGACCGGCAGCAGCCGCGTGACCGGCATCCGCCCGCCCCACAACAGCGACGCGCGTACCCGCCAATGCGCGAAATTGGGAAAGGACACGAACGCGTGCCGCCCGATCCGCAGCAGATGTTCGAGCACGACATCGGGCGCGCGCGTGGTCTGCAAGGTCTGGCTGAGGATGGCGTAATCGAAACTGTCGTCGGGATAGCCGGCGAGATCGGTATCGGCGTCGCCCTGGACCACCGACAGGCCACGCGCGACCGCGCTCGCGACATCGCCGGCGTCGAGCTCGAGCCCGCGGGCATCCACACCCTTCTCGTCGCGCAATGCCGCCATCAGCTCGCCGTCGCCGCAGCCGATGTCGAGCACGCGCGCGCCCGGCGCGACATTGGCGGCGATCACCGCGAGATCGGGGCGCAGGCTCACCGCTCCATGCCCTTCAGCCGGGCATGATATTCGGGCGACAGCCGCTCCATGAAACGGTCGGGCCGCATCAGCGGATGGAAACCGAGCGCGGCATAGACGCCATGCGCGTCCGCAGTGCCGAGCGCGATGCGGCGGATATGCTTGAGATCGGGATGATCGAGGAACCATTGCACCATCCGGCGCCCCAGCCCCTGCCCGCGAATCCGCTCTTCGACCCAGACGTCCGCGATCCAGGCGAAGGTGGCGTGGTCGGTGATCGCGCGGGCATAGCCGACCTGTTCGCCACCGTCATAGGCGCCAAGGCAATGCGATCCCGCGATCGCTTTCTCCACCACCGAGCGCTCGATCCCCGGCGTCCAGTAACTCGACGCCAGCCAGCGATGCACGCGTTCGACATCGAGCCGCGCCTTGTCGTCGGAAAGTTCGATCATGCTGCCGCCCTCAGGAAGCCGTCGACCACGCGATTGAGCTCCGGCGAGTCGAGCAGGAAGGCATCGTGCCCGAACGGGCTGTTCAATTCGACGAAGCTGACCGCCGCGCCCGCCGCGTTGAGCGCATGGACGATCGCGCGCGATTCCGGCGTCGGATAGAGCCAGTCGGTGTCGAAGCTGACCAGCGCAAAACGCGTCTTCTTGCCCTTGAAGGCGTTGGCGAGCAGCCCGCCATGCTCCTCGGCGAGATCGAAATAGTCCATCGCACGCGTGATGTAGAGATAGGAATTGGCGTCGAACCGGTCGGTGAAGCTCAGCCCCTGGTGGCGGAGATAGCTTTCGACCTGGAAATCGGCGTCGAACCCGAACGACTTGGCCTCGCGCGCCTGCAGGCGGCGGCAGAATTTCTCGGTCAGCCCCGCTTCGGACAGATAGGTGATGTGCGCCGCCATCCGCGCGACCGCGAGGCCCGCGGCGGGCGGATCGCCGCCGCCATAATAGTCGCCGTTACGCCAATTGGGATCGGCCATGATCGCCTGGCGCCCGACTTCGTGGAAGGCGATGTTCTGCGCGGTGTGGCGCGCGGTCGAGGCGATCACCACCGCCTTGCGCACGCGCTCGGGGAACGTCGCGGCCCAGCTCAGCGCTTGCATCCCGCCCATCGAGCCGCCGACCACGGTCAAGCTGTCGACGCCGAGATGATCGAGCAGCATCGCCTGCGCGCGGACCATGTCGCGGATGGTGATGACGGGGAAGCTCATCCCCCAGGGCTTGCCGGTCGCCGGATTGACCGTCGCCGGGCCCGACGATCCCATGCAGCTGCCGAGCACATTGGCGCAGACGATGAAGTGGCGCTCGGGGTCGATCGGCTTGCCCGGTCCGACCATCCGCGTCCACCAGCCGGGCTTGCCGGTGATCGGATGATCGCTCGCGACATATTGGTCGCCGGTCAACGCGTGGCAGATCAGGATCGCGTTGGCGCCGTCGGGCGCGAGTTCGCCATAAGTCTCGTAAGCGATATCGACCGGCGACAGCAGCACACCCCCGTCGAGGCGGAGCGGCCCCGGCAAGGTCACGTGGCGCGACAGGCCGAAGCGCTGATCGTCGGTCATCGGAGAGGCGGTTAGAGGGAAAAGGGCGCGGACGGAAGTCATCTAAAACCCTCTTCCTTTGGGAGAGGGTCGAGCCGCGTAAGCGGCGAGGGGTGAGGGCAGGTCAGCTATTTCTGCCCTCACCCTTCCGCGGCTTCGCCGCTCCCTCCCTCTCCCAACGGGAGAGGGAATTGGCGTCACCCCATCCGTCTCGCCGGCGCCCGCGCGGCGATCACCGATTGCGCCGCCAGCCGCCCGGTTTGCGCGCCGCCGTTCATGTATCCGGGATAAGCATCCGACAGATGCTCGCCGGCGAAATGGACTGGGCCCGCCGATAGCGGATTCGATGCCACGCCGTCGGTCTCAGTCCAGATCAGATTGGCGAATTTGGTCAGCTGGCCGGGGCGGAAATTGACGTACGCCCCCATCGAGAAGGGATCGAGGTGCCAATTGGTGCGGCGCACCGTCGTCCCGGTCGCGCCGGCCATGCCCTTGACCCCGGCCTCGGCGAGCCGCGCGAACTTGAGCGCCAGCGCATGGGGATCGGCCCGATCGGCGGCGAGGACCTCCTCACCGCCGGTGAACCAGGTCCACACGCTGCCTGGCCCCGATGCCGGGCGGACCCCGCCGTCCCAACCGAGCGAAGAGCCGGCATCATGGTCGGTCTGCCAGATCTCGCCGCCGCGCCCGATCGGTCTTTCCCACGGCCGCGCATTGGTAACTGCCTGGACCTTGCCGTTCCTGCCCAGCCCGACCTCGGCGATGAACTGGCGCCACAAGGCCGGCAGCGGCACGCCATAAGCGATCCGGCTCATGATCGAGGCCGGCGTGGTCACGATCACCGCCGAGGCGTCGATCCGCTCGTTGTTCGAGAAGGTCACGCGTGCGCCGCTCGGCGACGGATCGATCCGCACGGCGCGGCGATACGTGGTGATGCGATTGGCCAGCCGCGCGCCCATCGTCTCGACCAGCGAGGAACTGCCGCCCGCCATCAGATAACGTTCGTCGCTACGGCTGAGCACGTCGATCCGGCGGCCGTCGATCGAGGGCAGGTTGAACACCAGTTCGATCGCCGAGGCCTGACTCGGCTCGCAGCCATATTCGGTGCGCGCGGTCGCTTCCATCAGGCGGCGCACCCAGGATTCGGGGATCAGCCTGGCATATTTGTCGAGATAGCCGGTGAACGACAGCCGATCGAGCTCGGCCGCGACGCGCGCGTAATTCTGGTCGAGCCGAACCGAATCCGCATCGATCTGCCCCGCGATCCCGCGCAGGCCCGCGACCAATTTGCCCTCGGGCACTTCGCGCCCGCCGTCGAGGATCATGGTGCGGTGCTGGCCGCCCTTGCGGTCGATCAGCTCGACGCCGAATTCGCGGCAAAGCTCATGCATGTCGGCATGATCGGTATTGACCAATTGCCCGCCGATCTCGATCGCCGGCACGCCCTTGGCCCTGGCGGTGTACATCCGCCCGCCGAGTCGGGTGCGCGCCTCGTACAGCCGCGCATCGACGCCCGCCTTGGTCAGGTGCCACAGCGCCGACAGACCGGCGATGCCGCCGCCGATGATCACCACCGGACCACTGCCCGGGGCCGCGCGAACGGGACGCGGGAGAGCGGCTGTCGCCGCAGTCGCCGCCAGCGCGAGCAGCACCTGGCGCCGCGTCTGGCCGTCGCCGCCCGGCATGGGCAGCGTCTCACCGCTTGCGCGCAAATTCTCCTGCCGCGCCGCCTCGAGCGCCTGCCAGAATGCCGTCGGTCCCCGCAACCTGCCCTCCCCTTTGAATCCGGTGCATAGACGCTCAATCTTGCCAAGGCGACAGCGCCCTGCGCATAGGCCACCCATCATGAGCGCTCCTGAACCCAAGCCCTGGATCATGGCCATCGCGCCGTACATCCCCGGTCGATCGACCACCGATGACGGTCGCAAGGTCTCCAAACTCTCGTCGAACGAGAATCCCCTGGGCACCTCGCCCAAGGCGCGCGAGGCGTTCCTGTCGGCCGCCAACCGGCTCGAACGCTATCCCGACGCCAGCGGCGCCGAGCTACGCGAGGTGATCGCGGCCAAATACGGGCTCGATCCGATGCGGATCATCTACGGCAACGGGTCGGACGAAGTGCTCCACCTCGCCGCCGGCGCTTTCGCCGGGCCGGGCGACGAAGTCATCTTCGTCCATTACGGATTCGCGGTGTACGAGATCGCGGCGCGGCGCGTCGGCGCGGTGCCGGTGATCGCCCCCGACAACGACTATGCGACCGATGTCGATGCGATCCTGGCCTGCGTCACCGAGCGCACCAAGATGGTCTATATCGCCAACCCGAACAATCCGACCGGCACCTACGCGACCAAGGAAGAGATCGCGCGGCTGCACGTCGGCCTGCGCCCCGACATCCTGCTCGTGCTCGACCATGCCTATGCCGAATATATCGAGGGCGATGCCGAGGATGGCGGCATGGAACTGGCCGAGACCGCGCCCAACGTGCTGGTCACGCGCACCTTCTCCAAGATGTACGGGCTCGCCGCTGAGCGGATCGGCTGGGGCTATGCCAGCCCCAAGATCATCGAGGCGATGCACCGCATCCGCTTGCCCTTCTCGATCACCATCGCCGGCACGGCGGCAGCGATCGCGGCGCTGGGCGACACCGAGTTCGTCGAGCACAC
>NZ_JBQCCN010000287.1:0-4944 GCF_051962185.1 Sphingomonas sp. | reverse complement strand
TTGGTGAAGATGCGATCCTTGTCAGCGAGCACGGAGGCCTCCATCGGAGGCCGGAGCCCCCGCGCACGCGGGGGTCTCGTGCGGCAAGCGCACGCCCAGCGACGAAGAGATGCCAGCTTTCGCTGGCATGACGATACGGGTCACGGCCTTTTCCCCATCGCATTCTGGACGAAATAGAAGATCACCAGCACCGCGCCGACGACGATCGCGAGCCCGATCAGCGCGAACGCGACGCGCAGCACCAGGCCCAGGATCACCAGCGCGCCGATGATGGCGAAGACGGCAATGATCGGATTGGCGGTACCGCGCATCACCATTGCCCTCGGTAATCGTGATTCTCGGTGACCATTTCCTTGAGCGTGGTCGGGCCACCCTCGGGACAGCTCGCGCGGCGACCGATCTGCGAGCCGACCTGCGGCTGCTCGCCCTTGGCCAAGGCCTCGAGCACCGCGATCGTGCGGTCGTAATCCAGGTCCTCGTAATTGTCGTCGTTGATCTGGACCATCGGCGCATTGGCGCAGACGCCCAGGCACTCGACTTCGCTCAGCGTGAACAGGCCGTCGGTGGTGGTGTGCCCCTTGGACAGGCCCTTCGCCTTGCACGCCTTGAGCACGTCGTCCGATCCGGCGAGCATGCACGGCGTCGTGCCGCAGACCTGGACGTGATAGCGGCCGACCGGCGCCATGTTGAACATCGTGTAGAAGGTCGCGACCTCGTACACGCGCATGTACGGCACGCCGATCTGCTTGGCGACGAACTCGATCACCGGGACCGGCAGCCAGCCCTGGGTCTGCGTCTCGGTACCGACCTGCCGCTGGGCGAGGTCGAGCAGCGGCAACGACGCCGACTGAGCGCGGCCCGGCGGATAGCGGCCGATAATTTCCTTCGCCTTGGCGGCGTTCTCCGCGGTCCAGGCGAAATCGCCCCAGCGCGCGCGGGTCTCTGCCTCGTCGGGGATTTGGGGTGCTTCAGCCATTCTTACCAAGCCTCGCCATCTCGGGCGGAATAACGTTTATGATTTTCACGATTTTGCCGTTTCCGACGAAATAGCGCTCGGTCAAATGCTTCGTCGCGCCGCCGAACATCGAAACTCTTGTAAAATCACAAGACACCTCGATGTCGTCGACTGGACTGCATGACACAGAGGAAATCTGACCCACCTGAATGGCCGCAACGGCCAAATAAATGCCGTATGCCCCGGCTAGTGACGCGTTCCCCTCCGGATGATTTTGATTTTGCCAAACAATCTTCTCGGCCATGAGTTTTTGAGCCTGAGGATAATCGCCCTTTTTGACCAACTTAACGAAGCTGTTGACCACCTTAAGGCTGGCCGGTTCGGCGTGAGCAGGAACCGCCAGCATCGAAATGGCGGCTGCAAAGATCCCCGACGCGCCTCTCACCGGTCGCACTCCCCGAACACGATGTCGAGCGCGCCCAGGATCGCGGTGGTGTCGGCCAGCATGTGGCCCTTCGACATGAAGTCCATCGCCTGCAGATGGCTGAACGCGGTCGGCCGGATCTTGCAGCGATACGGCTTGTTCGACCCGTCGGCGACCAGATACACGCCGAATTCGCCCTTGGGGCTCTCGGTCGCGACATAGACGTCGCCCGCGGGGACGTGATAGCCTTCGGTGTAGAGCTTGAAGTGATGGATCAGCGCTTCCATCGACTGCTTCATCTCGGCTCGCTTCGGCGGCACAACCTTGCGGTCGCTGCTGGCGATCGGGCCGTTCGGCATTTCGTTCAGGCACTGCTTCATGATCCGCGCGGACTGGCGGACCTCTTCGACGCGTACCATGAAACGGTCGTAGCAATCGCCGCGTGTACCGACCGGAACGTCGAACTCCATCCTGGCATAAGCGTCATAGGGCTGCGACTTGCGCAGATCCCAGGGAATGCCAGAGCCGCGGATCATCGGCCCCGAGAAGCCCCAGCGCACCGCGTCCTCGCGGCTGACGACCGCGATGTCGACGTTGCGCTGCTTGAAGATGCGATTGTCGGCGACCAGGCTGATCGCGTCCTCGAACAGGCGCGGCAGGCGCGTGTCGAGCCAATCGGCGATGTCGGTCAGCAGCTTGAGCGGCACATCCTGGTGGACGCCGCCGACGCGGAAGTAATTGTGATGCATGCGCGCGCCCGAGGCACGCTCGAAGAAGTTGAGGCAATCCTCGCGGATTTCGAACAGCCACAGGTTCGGGGTCATCGCGCCGACGTCCATCACATGGCTGCCGAGGTTCAGCATGTGATTGGAAATACGGGTCAATTCGGCGAAGAACACGCGCAGATACTGGGCGCGGATCGGCACTTCCAGGTCGAGCAGCTTTTCCGCCGCGAGCACGAAGCTATGCTCCATGCACATCGGCGAACAGTAATCGAGCCGGTCGAAATAGGGCAACGCCTGGGCGTAGGTCTTGTACTCGATCAGCTTCTCGGTGCCGCGATGGAGCAGGCCGACATGCGGATCGAGCCGCTCGATGATTTCGCCGTCGAGTTCCATGACCAGGCGCAGCACGCCGTGCGCGGCTGGGTGCTGCGGCCCGAAATTGATCGTGTAGTTCTGGATCGTGACGTCGCCGGCGGTCGGATCCTCGGCGTCGGTCACTCCCAGCATCTTGTCGAGCTGATCAACCACAACAAATCTCCGTCATCCCCGCGAAAGCGGGGACCCAGCTCGCGCGCGCAAGGCTTGGCGCAGCGGCTGGGAGATGGGTTCCCGCTTTCGCGGGAATGACGATGAAAGAAACGCCGGTCATTGCTTCGGCTCCGGTGTCTTCTTGGCGCGGCTCGGCTTGGCCGGCGCGTCGGCGGTCGGTGCATGCGGCTTCACGCGCGGCTTGGCGGCGACCTTGCGGGTCGACGGCGCCTTGGCGGCCTCGGGCGCGGCGGCGACGTCGGCGGTCTTGCGGCTGCGCGCCGGCTTGGGTTTGTCCTCGGACGGGGGCGCGGGCTCGGGGTCGCCGCCCTTCGCTCTCGTCGTCTTGGCACCGGCCTTGGCGGGCTTGGGCTTGGCATCGGGTTCGGCCTTCCCCGCCCCGGTCTGTGCCGGGCTATCGGTGGTCTTGGCCTGAACCGGCGCCGTCTTGGCGGTCTGCGCCGCATCGGCCTTGGCGATCTGGTCGGCGGTCACTGGCGACGGCGCGCCCTTTTCCTGCGGCAGTGCCGCGGGAGCCGGAGCTGCGGGAGCCGGCGGTGGCGGAGGCGGCGCGGCCGGGGCCTTCTCGTCACCCGGCAGGATATAGTCGGCGCCTTCCCAGGGACTCATGAAATCGAACGTGCGGAAGTCCTGGGCCAGCTTGACCGGCTCATAGACGACGCGCTTGGTCTCTTCCGAATAGCGCAGCTCGACATAGCCGGTCAGCGGGAAGTCCTTGCGCTGCGGATGCCCGACGAACCCATAGTCGGTCAGGATGCGGCGCAAGTCGGGATTGCCCTCGAACAGCACGCCGTACATGTCGTACACTTCGCGCTCGAGCCAGCCGGCAACCGGCCAGATCCCCGTCACCGACGGCACCGGCTTCACCTCGTCGGTCTGGACATGGACGCGGATGCGGTGGTTGCGAGTCAGCGAGAGCAGGCAATAGACCACTTCGAAGCGGTCGGGCCGCTCCGGATAATCGACCCCGGCGATCTCCATCAGCTGCTGATATTCGAGGCCCGGCGTGTCGCGCAGCAGCGTCATCGTCTCGACCAGGCTCTCGCGGTCGACGGTGAACGACACCTCGTTGACGGCTTCCAGGCTCGACAGCACGCGCTGGCCGAGCGCCTTCTCGGCCGCCTCGATCACGCCGTCATTGGGCGCGTGAAGAGGAGCAGCCGACCTCACCGTTCGATCGTCCCGGCACGGCGGATCTTCCGCTGCAACTGCATGATACCGTAGAGCAAGGCTTCGGCGGTCGGCGGGCAGCCCGGCACGTAGATATCGACCGGCACGATCCGGTCGCAGCCGCGCACGACGCTGTAGCTGTAATGGTAATAGCCGCCGCCATTGGCGCAGCTGCCCATCGAGATGACGTATTTGGGCTCCGACATCTGGTCGTAGACCTTGCGCAGCGCCGGAGCCATCTTGTTGCAGAGCGTGCCGGCGACGATCATCACGTCCGACTGGCGCGGCGAGGCGCGCGGCGCGGCGCCGAACCGCTCGAGATCGTAGCGCGGCATGTTGACGTGGATCATCTCGACCGCGCAGCAGGCGAGACCGAAGGTCATCCACCAGAGCGAGCCGGTACGCGCCCATTGGAACAGCTCCTCGGCGCCGACGACGAGGAAACCCTTGTCCTGCAGCTCACCGTTGAGGCCGTCGAAGAAACCCTGGTCGGGCGGCACGATCGCCTGCCCGCTCGCGGGCCGCGGCAGTTCGACCGGGCCCGAATGTCCGATGATAGAAGGGGTCATTCCCAATCCAACGCTCCCTTCTTCCAGGCATAGACGAGGCCAAGCGCGAGTTCGGCGATGAAGATCATCATGCTGATCCACGCGACCCAGCCGAGCGAGAACACGCTGACTGCCCAGGGGTAGATGAATGCGGCTTCGAGATCGAAGACGATGAACAGGATCGCGACCAGGTAGAAGCGCACGTCGAACTGGCTGCGCGGATCCTCGAACGCGGGAAAGCCGCATTCATATTCGCTGAGCTTTTCCGGATTCGGCTTGTGCGCGCCGGTGAAACGGGCCGCGATCATCGGCAGGAACACGAACGCGCTGGACAGCGCGATCGCGACGCCGAGGAACAGCAGGATCGGCAGATATTGTGACAGGTCGACCACTTTGTCTCTCGCAGGTGCGAAACGTTGCGGCGTCTCTAGGCCGGCACCCGGAGTCGGGCAAGGCCCGAGCCTGTGAGAATGATTCGCAATTAGCGGAGATGGTTAGATTCGGTTTCTGCAGAGCTGAAACGGTTGCGGCACCGGCCCGCTCCCCCACCCGGCCTCCGAATCAGGATATTCT
>NZ_JBQCCN010000286.1:0-12164 GCF_051962185.1 Sphingomonas sp. | reverse complement strand
CAGGGCGAAGTCACCGTCCAGAACAGCGAGATCGACGATCTCGTGCTGCTGCGCTCGGACGGCACGCCGACCTATATGCTCGCGGTGGTGGTCGACGATCACGACATGGGCGTGACGCATGTCATCCGCGGAGACGATCATCTCAACAATGCGTTTCGTCAGCTGCCGATCTATCGCGCGATGGGCTGGGCCGAGCCCACCTATGCGCACATCCCGCTGATCTTCAACGCCGACGGCACCAAGATGTCGAAGCGCAAGAACGCGGTCGCGGTCGACGTCTATCGTGACGAGCTCGGCATGCTGCCCGAAGCTGTGGCCAATTACCTGCTGCGGCTCGGTTGGGGCCATGGCGATGACGAGATCATCAGCCGTGAGCAGGCGGTCGAGTGGTTCGATCTCGACGGCGTGGGAAAATCACCAAGCCGGTTCGATTTGAAGAAACTCGAGAACCTGAACGGCCATTATATCCGGGAAGCCGACGACGCGCGCCTGACCGCTCTGGTGGTACCGCGAATCCCGCTCGAACTGACCCCGCCGCAGCAGGAACTGTTGCGGCGCACCATGCCGTTCCTCAAGCCACGCGCCGCGAATCTGGCCGAACTGGCCGAGAGCAGCATGTTCCTTTTCCACGCCCGGCCGTTGCCGATGGACGCAGATGCAGCATTGTTATTGGCAGGTGACGCCCCTGCGCTGCTCACCCGTCTGCACACGGCGCTTGACGCCGTCGCGGACTGGGATACGGAGGCGCTCGAAAACGCGGTTCGGCAGGTCGCCGAGGACGCCGGGGTCAAGCTCGGCCAGGTCGCGCAGCCGCTCCGCGCGGCGCTGACCGGCAAGCGCACCTCCCCCGGCATTTTCGACGTGCTCGCCGTGCTGGGCCGCGAGGAAAGCCTGGGCCGCCTGTCCGACCGGATGGCGCGCTGATTTCGAAGGGAAGTTATATGGCCGACGCGAACACCATGAAGATCGGGGATCACGATTATCCGGTGATGTCCGGTTCGGTCGGCCCCCAGGTCGTCGACATCCGCAAATTCTACAACGAATCGGGGATGTTCACGTACGATCCCGGCTTCACCTCGACCGCGAGCTGCGAATCCGCGCTGACCTATATCGACGGCGATGAGGGCGTGCTGCTCCACCGCGGCTATCCGATCGGCCAGCTCGCCGAACAGTCGAGCTTCATGGAAGTCAGCTATCTGCTGTTGAACGGCGAGCTGCCGTCGAAGGGCGAGCTCGACGAGTTCACCCACACGATCAGCCGCCACACGATGCTGCACGAGCAGCTTGCGACCTTCTATCGCGGCTTCCGTCGCGACGCGCATCCGATGGCGGTGATGTGCGGCGTGGTCGGCGCGCTGTCGGCTTTCTATCACGATTCGACCGACATCAACGACCCGCGCCAGCGGATGATCGCCTCGCATCGCCTGATCGCCAAGATGCCGACGATCGCGGCGATGGCGTACAAATACAGCCTGGGCCAGCCGTTCCTCTATCCGGACAATTCGCTGAGCTACACCGGCAATTTCCTGCGCATGACGTTCGGCGTGCCGGCCGAGCCCTATGTCGTGACCCCGGTGGTCGACCGCGCGCTCGACCGCATCTTCATCCTGCACGCCGATCACGAGCAGAACGCGTCGACCTCGACCGTCCGCCTCGCCGGGTCGTCGGGCGCCAATCCGTTCGCTTGCATCGCCGCGGGCATCGCCTGCCTGTGGGGCCCCGCGCACGGTGGCGCCAACGAAGCCGCGCTCAACATGCTGCGCGAGATCGGCACGCCCGAGCGCATTCCCGAGTTCATCGCCCGCGCCAAGGACAAGAACGATCCGTTCCGCCTGATGGGCTTCGGCCACCGCGTCTACAAGAATTACGACCCGCGCGCGACGGTGATGCAGCAGACCGTGCGCGAAGTGTTCGAGGCGCTCAAGGTCAGCGATCCGGTGTTCGAGGTCGCGCTGCAACTCGAGCATATGGCGCTCAACGACGATTATTTCGTCGAGAAGA
Source organism: Sphingomonas sp. (assembly GCF_051962185.1). GTDB lineage: Bacteria > Pseudomonadota > Alphaproteobacteria > Sphingomonadales > Sphingomonadaceae > Sphingomonas. The sequence goes on along the minus strand of NZ_JBQCCN010000286.1, from coordinate 10,163 downwards.
AGCTGTTCCCCAACGTCGATTTCTACTCGGGCGTGATCCTGTCGGCGATCGGTTTCCCGACGACGATGTTCACCGCTCTGTTCGCGCTGGCCCGCACCGTCGGCTGGGTCGCACAGTGGAACGAGATGATCAGCGACCCCGCGCAGAAGATCGGCCGCCCGCGCCAGCTGTACACGGGCCCGACGCAGCGCGATTACGTCGAGATCGGCAAGCGCTGATGCGCCTCGCGCTCCGGATCGTCGGCATCGTCGCCATCGCGTTCGGAACGCTGTTCTTCCTTCAGGGGCTGGACGTCGTGCATTGGCCCGCGTCCAGCTTCATGCTGGCCAAGACCATCTGGTGCTTGTGGGGCGGATTGATCGCTTTGTTCGGGGTCGGCCTCGTTTGGGCTGCGCGTCGGCGTTGACGTTCGCCAAATGCGTATTGCCCCGTCGTTCGGCGACGGTGAATTTCACGCAAAGGCGCTAAGATTTAGAGATAGTCGCGCGGAGGCGCAGAAGGCGCTGAGGTGTCCCGCGTAGCTGCGTCAGCAGCCCTTCAATCTCCAGCGGTCGAATGAAAGCGCGCTAGGCGCGCAGTCTCCCTGCGATCTCTGCGCCTCTGCGCGAACAAAACCTCTTTGCGCCTTAGCGCCTTCGCGTGAATCAATATCCGGTCGAGCGGGCGAAGACCCCGAAGCTTAGCCCAGCCGCCCGGGCAAGCTCAGCATGAACCGCGCACCCTGCCCTGGTGCCGAATCGACCGTCAGGTCGCCGCCCATCGCACGCGCCAGGCGCCGGGCGATGTAGAGGCCGAGGCCGCTGCCGCCGGGCTCGCTGGGGTCGACGCGTTCGAACTTTTCAAAGATGCGGGCCTGATCCTCGGGCGCGATGCCCTTGCCCTGATCGGCGACGATGATCACCGCGGTACCGCGGTCGCGATGGGTGCGGATCCAGACCATGCCGCCGTCGGGCGAATAGCGCACCGCGTTGCCGATCAGATTGACGAGGATCTGCAGCGCGCGCTTGAATTCGCCGGTCGCGGGCGCGCTGTCGAGTTCCTGCGGCGCGTCGATCTTCACGCCGCGTTCGCCGGCGCGGACGCTGAGCAGGCCCGCCGCGCGGCGCCCGATATCGGCAAGGTCGATCGGCTCCGCCGCCGGTTCGAAATCGGGCCTTTCGACGGCCTGAAGGTCGACCAGATCGTCGACCAACCCGAGCAGATGCCGGCCGGCACTGGCAATGTCGGAGGCATAATCGGCATAATCGCGCCGGATCGGGCCTTCGGTTTGCGCGTGGATGCTGTCGGCGTTGGCGATGATCCGGCCGAGCGGCGCGCGCAGCGCGCGGTCGAGCCGGGCGCTGAACGCGTCGAGGGGATCGCCGGCAGGTTCGGCGGCGGCGGCACCAGCTGCCGACGCGGCGCGTTCCTCCACCTTCACCGCACCGACATAACCGGCGAATAGCCCCTCGCTGTTGAGCCTTGGATGCGCCGACAGCGTTACCGCTTGCCCAGTCGCGCGCACCGTCGCGGGCTGGCCCGCGAACGGCTGGTGAACGGTCAGCACGCCCAGGATCGGCATCGCACCCGCAGCGTCCATTTCGAGCGCGAACAACGATGCCAACGGCTTGCCGAGCGCGCCAGCGGGATCGATCCCGAAGCGCACCGCCGACACAGCGATCTCCGTCATGTTCAGCGTGGCGTCGGTTTCCCACGACCAGTCGGCACCCTGCAGCAACAGGTCGCGGTCGCGTCGGTCGGGATCGAGCGGCGGCGTCCAGGGCGCGCGCAATTTCCACTCACTCAGCTCCAATCGCACACCCTCTTCGACCGGGTCGGCACGGACCCACAATTCCACTTCGTCCGGTCCGTCGGCGGCGAGCACGTGGCGCGAGACGGTGATACCCAGCCGCTGCGCGAGGCGCGCGAGTACCGCGACCTGCGGTACCGCGAACGCCTCGCCAAGCGCACCGCCGGCGCGGGCGTTGAGTTCCTCGAGCCGAGCCCCGGCCTCGACCAGCCGCCCGTCGCGATCGACGAGCCCGTGGACCGGCGGATCGACCGGGCTCATCGACGCTTCTCCAGCTCGGCCATCGCCGCGCGGAAATCGGGATGCAGCCGGAACGGGGCGAGCGCGACGCGCGCCTCATCGGGCGTGACCGCCATGATCGCATCGAGCTGGTCGGCAAAGCCTTCGACGTCGCGGCGCGGATCCGCGTCGCACAGGCTCAGCCCGATCCGCGCTATGGCAGCGCGGTCGAGCCCGGCCGCGCGCAACGCCAGCCACAATTGCTCGCCACTATCGAACAGCATGTCGCGCAGTGAAGCGAAGTCGATGCCCAGCGCGTGCCCGAGCAAGGCGATGAACAAGGTGACGCGGCGATCGCCGAGCGCGTGCGTCAGCAATGCGGGCAATTCAGCCGTTTGCGGATCGATCGCGGCCGCCAGGCGAACCGCCGCGCTTTCCACCCGATCGCTTTCGTCATGATCGGCCAGGGCACGCAACGCCGCCTCGCCGATCGGGCGATCGGCGCCGGGGGTTTCGACTTGCTCGCGCAACGCCGCGGCGATCCACCAAACCAGGCGATGATGCAGTTCCGCCGGCAGCTCAGTGCTATCGAGGCCCGCCTTTCCCGTTCCACGCCGCCGGCTCTCCGCCGTCATCAGCGCGAGCGCGGCATCGGCGACCCGCGCGTCGGCGCTGGCGGACAACCGCGCCAGCAGGCTCGCCGACCCGATTTCGTCGGGCGGGATGATGGGCAACAAGTCGACCAGCACATCCTGCCGGGTTCGCGCGATCAACTCACGCATCAATTCGCGATCGCGCAACACCCCCGCGCCGACCAGACGGTCGAGCAATTCGGGTCCGTTCTGGACGCGCCGAACGAGCGCGAGGTCATCGGCCGGCATTCCGGCGGCGGCGCGTCGCCGCAGATCGCGCTCCACTGTCGCGACCATTGCGGCCAAGGTCGCCGCAAGCGCCGCGCGCGTGCGATCGTCGAGGCGAGCGTCGTCGGCAAGAAAGAAGTCCTCGATCGCATCGGTCAATCGGCGATCGGCACGCCGCGTCGCCGCCGCCGCGCGCGCGAGCAGCTGGTTGGCGCTCGCACGGGCGCCATCGGTCCTGTCGCCTCGATCGATCGACATGATCCCGATGTACGATTGTGTCGTTAAAGCGAGGTTAGCCAGAACCGGCCCGATCGAACGATCCGTGATGCGAGGGCTAAGCGCCGGTCCGGGTGCGCAATGCCTCGACGGCGAATCCCAGCGTCACCGCGGCATAAGCGGCGGCGACGGCCAGGCCCCAGACCGGATAGCCGACCAGCGCCGCGGGCAGCAGGATCAGGGGATAGGCCGGGGGCACGGCCCACCACCAGGGTCGGCTGACCGCGCCGGCCGCGCGTTCCGCCAGCGCGCCGGCCACCACCGTCGTCAGCGCCAGCAACGGCGGCGTCGCGCTCGCGGCGAGGAATCCGACACGCTGGCCGAGCAGCAGGGTCGCGAGCGCGGCGGCGCCGGGGACGGCCCAGCGCACGATCCTGGCAAGCATGCGTTCGTCGCTCAGCCAGGAGAGGACGTCGGCCAGCGCCAACAGCGCCAGCGCCACCACGACCGCGGCGATGCCCGATGCGCTCCACCCCAGCGAAATCGCCGTCAGCCCGCCGAGGCCGAACGCGCCGCCCAGCCCGCCGAGCGCGAACGCCGGCACGCCGCGTGCGACCAACGGCGGCAGCGCCAATTTGGCGAGTGGTGCGACCAGGAAACGATCGACCCAATTGGTCCGCGTCCCGAGCGCCGCGACCAACGCCGCGCGGCCCTTCGCCGCCAGCGTCCGCGAATCGCGTTCGATGCCATGCCCCTCGCGCACCGCGGTTTCGGGCAGCGGCAATTGCTCGGCGCCGCGCTGCGCCGTCACGCGGAGCAGCGACGAGGCGAAATCGTAATCCTTGGGCAGCTTGGCGACATCGGCGATCCGCTGCGGATCGATCGCCGCGATGCCGGCCCAGACCGCATTGGGGCCGATCCGCTCGAGCTCGTTGCCGCTTTGCGCGACGAGCAACGTATCGCGATCGCGATCGCGCATCGCCTCGACCATGACGCTGGTGGTGACCAATCCGTCGGCCAGCCAGATCACGCGGGCCAATGGATGTAATTTCGCCAGTGCCTCGGCAGGACCGCGCACCGCGTCGACCGCGACCCCGCGCCGACCGAGGCGATTGATCGCGCCGAGCAGCTCCGGCGTCAGGCGCGACACGACAACGACGATCTGCGACGCTCCCGCCGCGACGAGCAGCCGCGCCTGGAATTCGATCAACGTCACGCCGCCGACCGGCAGCGTCGCCGCGAGCGTGTCGTGGCGATCGGACGCGTCGGCCGTGGCGAACAGGAGCCCCGCAAGCATCCGGGGCTGTTAGGCCGCGTCCCTGGCTATCGCAAGGATAGTGATTGTCCGGAAGAGACGCGGCGCCGATCGCCGGCGTCGGAATGCGCTTACAGCCGCGCGACCGCGCGCCGCAGCTTGCGAACGGCTTCGGCATCGCCCGGCGTACAGGCCGCCTCGGCCGCCAAGCTCATCAGCCGCACCGCGCCGAAGCTCGCGGCGAGTCCCTTGAGCCGCGCGGCGCCCAGCCGCCACGCCTCGTCGCTTTCGGCGTTTTCGAGTGCGTCGATCGTGTTCTCCACGCTATCGACGAAGGCCGTGCGCAATTCCGCGATCAGTCCGGGCTCGTCGCCGACTGCCGCCGCCAAAGTCGCATCGATTGCACCGGGATCATAGGCCATGGCGGCACGCTAGCCCGAACGCCTTTAACACAAGGTTGCGCAATGACTTTGAAATGGCCGGTTTTATGGTAAACAAAGCGTCATGAACGGGGGGTCCAAGATCGTCGACTTGCACGTCAGCGACGTCGCCTACGCCACGGCCGATGAGCCGCTGTCGCTGACAGAACCTTATGAAGAAGAGGTTTTCGAGGAGCCCGAGGAGCGATCGGGGGCGCTGAAATGGCGCATCCTGGGCGCGCTTGCCCTGGTGGCCGCGCTTGGCTGGACCGGATTCTTCGGCTGGTACGCCTGGCCGCTGATACAGGTCGCGCCGGGCCCGGCGGTACTCGCGCAGCTTGCCACCGGGCTGACCGCGCCGCTCGCACTGATCGCCCTCCTGTGGATGGTGGTCCGGCGATCGAGCAAGGTCGAGGCCAGCCGTTTCGCCGACACCGCGCGATCGATGCGCACGGAGGCCCAGCATTTGCAGGACGTGATCGACGTGATGGCGCAGACGATCGACGCCAATCGCGAAAAGCTCGCCGATCAGGTCACGGTGATGATGGCGACTGCCAGCGCCGCGTCGGATCGCCTGGGCGAGGCGTCGGCCGCGCTCGACAGCCATTTCACCAAGGCGGAGGCCGATGCCGGCCGGATCGACAAGGCGGCGGCCAATCTCGAAGCCAATCTGCAGATCCTGCTGGCAATGCTGCCGCATGCCCATGACGAAACCAACACCCTGGCCGGCAAGGTCGAGGCGATCGGGCTGAGCGCGAGCGAGCGAGCCGCGGCGCTCGACGCGCAAGTCGTGGGGGCGGGGGCGGGGGGGCGCGCGGGGGGCCCGGACCCCCCCGGCCCCCCCCCCCCCCCGGCCGCGCCAAACACCCGGATGGAAGCGACCAGCGAAACCGCCGGCGCGCGTCTCGAACAGGTCACCAGCGCGATGTCCGACGCGGTCGACGGCCTGCTCGACCGCACCGCCAGCGCGGTCGACGAAGCGCGCAAGGGCATCGCCGCCCAGGGCGACGCGATGCTCGCGATGCTGTCGACCAATCAGGCCACGCTCGACCGCACCGCGACCGACAGCGCCACCGCTTTGGCGCAGCGGATCGCCGCGATCGGCGCGGTGGTCGACCATGTCGCCGAGACGTTGGCCAACGGCCAGGAGCAGGTCGACGCGCTGACCCGATCGATCGACGATACCAGCGGAGCGGCGCATCGCTTCGCCGGCGAAGCGGCGCCGCAATTGCTCGAAACATTGCTGCGGATTCGCGACACCGCCAACGCTGCGGCCGAGCACGCCCGCGAGGCGATGGCGCGGATCGCGCCCGATGCCGCCGATGCGCTCGAGGCCGCCGCATCGCGCGCGGTCGAGGGCGGACTGGCCGCCATCGCGCGGGCGACCGAGACGGCGGCGGCTTCGGCGACCGAAGCATCCGACAAGCTCAACCGGCAGATGCTGGCGATCGCGGAGGCATCGGGCCAGATCGACGCGCGGCTCGCCGATACGGAGGAATCCAACGGCTTCGCGCGGCGCGTGTCGCTGCTGATCGAATCGCTCCATTCGGCGGCGATCGACCTGACCGGCATCTATGCGGCGGAAGTTCCGGATTCGTCGTGGATGGCCTATCTCAAGGGCAATCGCGGCGCCTTCGCGCGACGCGCGGTCAAATTGCTCGACGCCGGCGAGATGCGCGCGGTGCTCGAAGCCTATGACAGCGACGATTCTGTCCGCGAGCAGGTCAATCGCTACATCCACGATTTCGAAGCGATGCTGCGCGGCGTGCTGGCGCAGCGCGACGGCGCGCCGATCGGCGTAACCTTGCTCTCATCCGACATGGGCAAGCTCTATGTCGCGCTGGCCCAGGCGATCGAGCGGCTGCGGACCTAGAAGAAAGCGGTCTTCTAAATCCTCCCCGGAACGGGGAGGGGGACCGCGCGCGTCAGCGCGTGGTGGAGGGGGCCCATCCAACAGGAAATTGCGAGCGACCGTTTTTGACCAAGTGCGGGATGGGCCCCCTCCACCAAGCCGCTATGCGGCTTGGTCCCCCTCCCCGTTCCGGGGAGGAATTTTGCTGTCGCGATTCGAAGGAAGTCCGCCCTACCCCGCCGCGTTGGTCGGGTCGACGAAGTCGATCATCTCCGGCGTCACCCAGCCATAGATATAATTGAGAACGAACAGCCCCCAGATCAGCGTCGCGACGATCGTCACGCGCAGCGCGGTGCGCTTGACGTTGAACTCATGGGGCGCGCTTTCCGCCTGGCCCGGGACATACTCGCCGCCGACCTCATGCGTGGTGCGCACCCCGAACGGCAGCACCAGGAACACCGAAAAGGCCCAGCACAAGAAATAGATCGCGAGCATCGACGTCCAACGCATGTCATCAGGCCTCTATCAACAGAACATCGACCACGGGCTTCTTGCCCGTCCAGCGCGTCGCCACGCGACGCACGCCGAGGCGCAGGCTTTCACGCAGCGCCTGGAGATCGCCGCGGTGCTTCTTGACCACCTCGACTGCGGCGTCGATCGCCTCGTCCAGGAACGTCTCGCGGTCCTCCTCGACGGGAATGCCCTGGAGGCAGATCCGCGGCACGCCGACCAGCCGGTAATCGCCGTCGATCGCCACCGCGACCGACATCTGTCCGTAATTGGCGACACGCCGCCGCTCGTTCATCGTGGCGCCGTCCGCGGGAAGGATGACGTCGCCATCGAGCATCAGCCGGCCGACCGGAGCGTGGCCCAGTTTCTCGGGTTTGCCGGGCGCCAGGCGAACGATATCGCCATCGGTCTGGACCAGAGCCTGGGGAATGCCCTTGGACAGACCGAACCGCGCCTGCTCCATCATGTGCCGCATCTCGCCATGGACCGGCACGAGCAAGTTCGGGCGGATCCAGCCGTACATCGATGCAAGTTCGGGGCGGCCGGGGTGGCCCGAGACATGGACATGCTCCTGCCGCTCGGTGACCATCTCGACACCGGCGGCGGCGAGTTGGTTCTGGATCCGGCCGATCGCCAGCTCGTTGCCGGGGATCTGCTTGGACGAGAAGACGACGGTGTCGCCGGCCTCGAGCTTGATCGGGTGGGTGCCGTCGGCGATCCGGCCCAGCGCGGCGCGCGGCTCGCCCTGCCCGCCGGTCGCGACCACCAGGACGTCACGCCCCGGCAGCCCCGTCGCAGCCTCCGGCGAGATCGGGTCGGGGAAGCTCTTGAGATAGCCATTGGCGCGCGACACGGTCAGGATGCGATCGAGCGAGCGACCGGTGACGCAGATCTTGCGCTTGGTCGCCTTGGCCACCTCTCCCAGCGTCTGCAGGCGCGCGGCGTTGGACGCGAAGGTGGTGACGACCACCCTGCCCTTCGCTTTCCTGACGGCCTCGATCAGCCCATCCCGCACGCTCGCCTCGGATCCCGACGGCCCGGGATTGAAGACATTGGTCGAATCGCAGACCAGCGCGAGGATGCCCTCGTCGCCCACCGCGCTGAGCTGCTCGGGCGTCGACGGCGTGCCGAGCACCGCATTGCTCGCGTCGAGCTTCCAGTCGCCGGTGTGGAAGACCTTGCCATAGGGTGTCTCGATCAGCAGCGCGCTGGCTTCGGGAATCGAGTGCGCCAGCGGTACGAAGCGCAGTTTGAACGGGCCGAGTTCGACCATTTCGTTCGGGCCGACCACGTTGAGCGCGACGCGATCCTGGACACCTTCCTCCTCCAGCTTGCCGCGGATCAGGCCGGCGGTGAATTTGCTGGCATAGAGCGGCGCGCCGAGATCGTCGGCGAGATAGGGCAAGGCGCCGATATGATCCTCATGCCCATGGGTCAGCGCGACGCCGACCAGATTGTCGCGCTGCTCCTCGATGAACTGAAGGTCGGGCAAGATCACCTCGACCCCGGGATAGGCCGGGTCGGCGAAGGTCACCCCCATGTCGACCATCAGCCATTTGCCCTGACAGCCGTAGAGATTGACGTTCATCCCAATCTCGCCCGACCCGCCGAGCGCTACGAAAAGCAGTTCCTTGCCTGGTGTCATTCAAGTCCCAATCGTATTCAATTTCATCATCCCAGCGACAGCTGGGATCTCAAGCCGCATCGCGCCCTCGCCTGAAATCCCGACGTTCGGCGGGATGACGGGCAATCCGCACGAGACCCAGCTTGCGCCGGGGTGACGGTTATTGTCGCGCCCGCTCCCACATCATCGCCAGTCCCTGGATCGTCAGGTCCGGCTCGATCGCGTCGAACACGTCGGTGTGCTTTTCGAACAGCACCGCCAACCCGCCGGTCGCGATCACCTTGGCGGGGCGGCCGATCTCCGCCTTCATCCGCGCGACCAGTCCCTCGATCATCGCGATATAGCCCCAATAGATGCCGATGTTCATCTGGCTGACGGTATCGCGGCCGATCACGGTCGGATCAGCCGGCGCCTCGATCGCGATGCGGGGCAGCTTGGCGGCGGCGCTGACCAGGGCGTCGAGCGACAAATTGATGCCCGGTGCGATGATCCCGCCCTTATAGGCGCCGCGAAAGTCGATCCAGTCGATCGTGCTCGCCGTGCCGAAATCGATGACGATCAGGTCGCCGTCGTGCAGTTCGTGCGCGGCAATGGCGTTGACCGCGCGGTCGGCGCCCAGGCTCTGCGGTTCCTGGACATCGATCGCCATACCCCATTCGGCCGGCTTCTGCCCGGCGATCAGCGCATCGGTCTTGAAATATTTCTCCGCCAGCCATTGCAGATTGTGCGTCGCGCGCGGGACCACGGTCGAGATGATCACGCCGTCGACCTGGCTGCGGTCATAGCCTTCGAGGCTCAGCAACTGGCTCAGCCACACGGCATATTCGTCGGCGGTGCGGCGCGGATCGGTGGCGATGCGCCAGCGGCCCTTGACCTCGCGCCCGTCGAGCAGCGCGAAGACCACATTGGTGTTGCCGGCATCGATCGCGAGCAGCATGGATTCAGGCTCCCATCGAAAGAGTCACAGCAGGAACACGTCGCCGGCGTGAATGACACGCCGCGTGCCGTCCGCCAAGCGCAGGATGAGCGCGCCCTCGGCATCGAGACCGTCGAACAGTCCGTCGATCGCGGTGCCGTCGGGCAGGCGCACGGTCAGCGGGGTTCCGAGCGCGTGGGCATGATCGACCCAGCGCCGGCGGACGACGTCGATCCCCTGCCCTCGCCAGCGCTCGACCCAGCGCGCGAACGCCTCGGCCAGCGTCTCGACGAAATCCTCCGGCGCGACGGCGACTTTATAGGCCGCCAGGCTGGTTGCCGCGCGATCGATGCCGGTCGGATGGTGCGCGAGATTGGCGCCGATCCCGATCACCACCGCGTCGCCCGCGCGTTCGAGCAGGATGCCCGACAGCTTGGCGCCGTCGATCAGCAAGTCGTTGGGCCATTTGAGCAGCGCCATGCCGGGGGCATAGACCGACACCG
>NZ_JBQCCN010000285.1:0-3312 GCF_051962185.1 Sphingomonas sp. | reverse complement strand
CGACGCGCTGGTCGAGGGCGGAGCCGATGTGATCGAGCTCGGCATGCCGTTCACCGATCCGATGGCGGACGGCCCCGCGATCCAGGCGGCGAATCTGCGCAGTCTCGCGGCCGGCACTACCACCGCCGACATCCTCGCGATCGCGATGGCGTTCCGCCAGCGCCACCCGACAGTCCCTTTGGTGCTGATGGGCTATGCTAATCCGATGACCCGGCGCGGCGCCGACTGGTTTGCCGAGCGGTGCAAGGAAGCGGGTATCGACGGCGTGATCTGCGTCGATATCCCGCCCGAGGAAGACGATTCGATCGGCCCGGCGCTGCGCGGCAACGAGGTCAGCCTGATCCGGCTGGCGACACCGACGACCGACGCCAATCGCCTGCCGACCGTGCTGGAGGGGGCGAGCGGCTTTCTCTATTACGTCTCGGTCGCGGGGATCACCGGCAAGCAGCAGGCGGCGCAGGCGTCGATCGAGGAAGCGGTCGCGCGGCTCAAGGCGGCGACCAAGCTGCCCGTCGCGGTGGGCTTCGGCGTTCGCACGCCCGAACAAGCTACCGCGATCGCGCGCGTTGCCGATGGCGTCGTGGTCGGCTCGGCGATCGTCGAACTGGTCGGCCAGCACGGCGAGGATGCGGCAGGCCCGGTCCGTACCTACATCCAGAGTCTCGCGAGCGCGGTCCGCGCCGCCCGAAAGGAACCCGTATGAGCTGGCTGACCAACGTCCGCAACGCGCTCTCCTATGTCATCCCGAAGAAGGAGAGCCCCGACAATCTCTGGCACAAGTGCAAGGGATGCGGGCAGATGGTGTTCGCCAAGGAACTGGCCGACAATCTCTACGTCTGCCCGAATTGCGCGCATCATGAGCGGATCGGCCCCGACGTCCGCTTCGCCCAGATCTTCGACGCGGGCTCCTATACCGAGCTGACTGCGCCCAAGGTACAGGACGACCCGCTCAAGTTCCGCGACCAGAAGAAATATACCGACCGCATCAAGGCGGCACGCACCGCGACCGGCGAGAGCGACGCGCTGATCAACGCGACCGGCACGATCGAGGGCCGCAAGGCAGTGGTCGGCGTCCAGGATTTCGCCTTCATGGGCGGGTCGATGGGCCTGGCGGTGGGCGAAGCGTTCGTCCGCGGCGTCGAGACCGCGATCAAGGAAGGCGCGCCCTACATCATCTTCACTGCGGCGGGCGGCGCGCGGATGCAGGAAGGCATATTGAGCCTGATGCAGATGCCGCGCGCGACGGTCGCGATCCAGATGCTCCACGACGCCGGCCTGCCCTATATCGTCGTGCTGACCGACCCGACCACCGGCGGCGTCACCGCCAGCTATGCGATGCTCGGCGACGTCCAGATTTCCGAGCCGGGCGCGCTGATCGGGTTCGCCGGCCAGCGGGTGATCGAGCAGACCATCCGCGAGAAACTGCCGGAGGGCTTCCAGCGGGCGGAATATCTGCTCGACCATGGTATGCTCGACATGGTCGTCCCGCGCGCCGAACTGCGCCCGACCCTGGCGCGGCTGATCGACTATATCGGCGGCCAGCGGATGGCGGCTTAAGCAAATCTCCCCCCCCGCTTGCGGGCGGGGTCGGGGGAGGGCATGTGGCCTTCGTGGTAGTGAACACGCCCTCCCCTAACCCCTCCCGTGAACGGGAGGGGAATTGATGCCTGACCACGCCGTCTCGACCGACCCCGCGGTCCAGCGCCAGCTCGACCGCCTCTGGGCCCTGTCTCCCGGCACCGACATCCTCGGGCTCGAGCGCATCACCGCATTGCTCGACCGCGTCGGCAATCCGCAGGATCGCCTGCCGCCGGTGCTCCACGTCGCCGGCACCAACGGCAAGGGCTCGACCTGCGCCTTCCTGCGCGCGGCGATCGAAGCGGCAGGCTATACGACCCATGTCTATTCGAGCCCGCATCTGGTTCGCTTCAACGAGCGCATCCGGCTCGCCGGCAAGCTGATCGAGGATGCCGAACTCGCCGCCCTGCTCGAGGAAGTGCTCGACGCCGGCGGCGATATCGGCGCGAGCTTCTTCGAGGTGACCACCGCCGCGGCGTTCATCGCCTTCGCGCGGACGCCGGCGGACGCCTGCATCGTCGAGGTCGGGCTAGGCGGCCGGCTCGACGCGACCAATGTCGTCGCGCAGCCGATCGTCACCGGCATCGCGCAATTGGGAATCGACCATGAACGCTTCCTCGGCACGACCGCCGAGGACATCGCCGCGGAGAAGGCCGGGATCGCCAAGCCGCAGGTCCCGCTGGTGACGATGCGCTATTCGCCGTCGGTCGAAGCGCGGGTGCAGCAGGTCGCGCGCACCGCCGGCGCGCCGATTTCGCCTGAAGGACAAAAATGGTTCTGGTCGGCGGACGACGGTCATCTCGTCTATCGCGACGCGGCCGGCAAAGTGCAGACGCCGCTGCCGACGCTGGCTGGACCGCACCAGCCCGGCAATCTCGCACTGGCCATCGCCATGCTGCATCATCAGAGCGCGCTCACCATCCCGCCCGAGGCATTCGTCGCCGCGGCCGAGCACGCGACCTGGCCCGCCCGGATGCAGCGGCTTGGCGACGGACCGCTCACGCGCATGCTGCCGGCCGGTAGCGAAGTCTGGCTCGACGGCGGCCACAATGCCGCCGCGGGGGCGAGCGTCGCGGCCGCGCTCGATGAGGTGATCGAGCGCAAGGGCGGCGATCGCGCGCATCTGATCGTCGGGATGCTGTCCAACAAGGACCCGGCCGGGCTGCTCGGCCCGTTCGCCGGCCTCGGCGCGAGCTTTCACGCGGTGCCGGTCGGTGCGCACGAGCATCATGACGCGGAGGCGCTGGGTGCGGTCGCGCGCGCGATCGGCATGACGCCGCAAGCGGCGGAGACGGTTCCCGCCGCACTGCATGCCATCGCCAGCAAGGCGCAGGGGCCGGTGACCGTGATGATCCTGGGGTCGCTCTATCTGGCGGGTGAAGTGCTCGCGGCAAACGACGAAGCCCCGGACTGATCGTCACTCCGCTCATTATTGCGATTGACTATCAATAGCGATCTTTGGAGAGTGCGGTTCACATCACGGAGTCGCCGCCATGGCCCCTATTCCCCTTCCCGCCTCGCTGGTCAGCGAGGCGTTGCCGCACCCTTTGCCCGGGACCACGGCCGCGCGGATCTTGCTGCTGGCGGTCCGGCGAATGGGCGCGCACGGGCTCAACGACGCCGTCGCGACGAGCGCCTTTCTCAGCGCGTTCGGCCAGGGCTTCCAGCGGCCATTGCTGCTCGCGCGCGCCTTCATGGCGGAGTTGGCGGCGACCTCGACCACCACGATCCCGA
>NZ_JBQCCN010000284.1:0-3223 GCF_051962185.1 Sphingomonas sp. | reverse complement strand
CCTTCTCATCTCATGAGCGAACAGCCCGGTGACGTAACGATCGCCTCCCGCTATCGGCTGGATCATGTCGCGCAGCCCCGCCTTCGTGTTTTTCGTCGCGGTGCTGGGGATCGCGGTGTTCTCGTCGATGGACGCGATCATGAAATCGCTGGTGCTCCAACTCGGCGCCTATGACACCTTGCTGTGGCGGACGCTGGCCGGGACGGTGCTGACCGGGCTGATCTATCTGCCGCGCCGCACCGCCTGGCCGAGCCGGGCGACGATGCGGGTCCATCTGATCCGCGGCGCGGTGTCGGCGGTGATGGCGGTGACCTTCTTCTGGGGGCTCGCGCGCGTGCCGATGGCGCAGGCGATCGCGCTCGCCTTCATCGCGCCGTTGCTGGCGCTGTTCGGCGCGGCGTTCGTGCTCAAGGAAAGCATTCCGCGCCGGGCGATCGTCGCGTCGCTGGTCGCGTTCGCGGGGGTCGGCGTGATCATGCTCGGCCAGGCGACCTCGGCGCCCAATCCCGACCGTTTCCGCGGCACCGTCGCGGTGCTGCTGTCGGCGGTCTGCTATGCCTATAACATCGTGTTGATGCGCCAGCAGGCGCTGGTCGCGGGCCCCCGCGAAGTCGCCTTCTTCCAGAGCCTGATCGTCGTCGTCATCCTGGGGCTCGGCGCGCCGTTCCTGGCGCACGTTCCCGACGTGCGGCATGCCTTGCCGCTCGTCGGGGCAGCGACGCTCGCCACGGTGTCGCTGATGCTGCTGGCCTGGGCCTATGCCCGCGGCGAGGCCAATTATCTGGCGCCGACCGAATATACCGGATTCATCTGGGCTTCGTTATGGGGCTGGGTCGTGTTCAGCGAGCCGGTCGCGTCCTATACGCTGGCCGGCGCCGCGTTGATCATCACCGGCTGCCTGATCGCCGCGCGGCGGCGAGGGCAAGAAAATGTGGAGGCTGCCTTTTGACGCTGACGATCCGTCCCGCCACGCCGCAGGACGCGGCATTGATCCTGCGCTTCGTTCGTGAACTCGCCGAGTTCGAGCGCGAGCCGGATGCCGTCAAGGCGACCGAGGAGAGCCTGACGCACGCCTTGTTCGGCGAGCGATCGGCCGAAGCGGTGATCGCCGAGCAGGACGGCGAGCCGATGGGTTTCGCCTTGTTCTTCCACAATTTCTCGACCTGGACGGGGCGCAAGGGCCTCTATCTCGAAGACCTCTATGTGACGCCCGAAGCGCGCGGATCGGGCGTCGGCACGGCCTTGTTGCGGCACCTCGCCGGCATAGCGCTCGACCGCGATTGCGCGCGATTCGAATGGGCGGTGCTCGACTGGAACACGCCGGCGATCGACTTTTATACCGCGATGGGCGCCGACAGCATGGACGAATGGCGGATCCGGCGCGTCACCGGCGGCGCGCTCACCAAGCTTGCGGGGCGCAACTGATGGCGTGGCTGTGGCTGATCGTCGGCGGATTGTTCGAGGTAGGGTTCACCACCTGCCTTCGCCATGTCGACGGCTTTCGCAACATTCCCTGGACGCTCGGCTTTCTCGGCTCTGTCGCGCTGTCGATGGGGCTGCTCGAATATGCCTCGCGTTCGATCCCGATGGGCACGGCCTATGCGGTGTGGGGCGGGATCGGCGCGCTCGGCACGGTGATCGTCGGCATCGCCTGGTATCAGGAGCCGGCGACCTTGCCGCGGCTGCTGCTGATTCTCGGTGTGGTTGCGTGTATCGCGGGGTTGAAGATCACGGGAGCGCGCTGATGGCCGCGGACGAAGGGCTGGTCGACTGGGTGAGCGAGGCGATGGAGCCGGTCGGCCGCGTCACCAAGCGCGCGATGATGGGCGGCGCCACGCTCTATTGCGACGGCACCATTTTCGCGATCGTCGCCAGCGGCGGCGGGCTGTGGCTCAAGGCCGACGCGGAAAGCGACGCCTTGTGGGACGAGGCGGGTTGCGACCGCTTCACCTATGACATGAACGGCAAGATCGGCAGCATGAACTATCGCCGCGCGCCCGACGACGTCTATGACGACGCCGACGAGCTTCGGCGCTGGGCATTGCTGGCGCTCGACGCGGGCCGCCGCGCGCCGAAAAAGGCGCCGCCGCGCAGGACGGCGAGGGCGGCGGCCCGGGGGCGATCGCGCGGATAAATCAGGCGAGTGTCGTCAGCGGGAAGCCGCCGGCACTTTTCCGATTTGCCTGTGCGCCTCCGACCTCATTCGATCGTAATGCCCACCACGCGCCAGGTGCCGTCCTCGCGGTCGAGCGAGACCGTCTCCACGGCGTCGGCCTTGTTGGCGAAGCGGGTCCGGAACTTCACCACCTCATAGCCATAGGGCGGAGCGGGGAGGTTCTCTTCGCTGATCAAGGTGCGCGAGATCATCGCGCCCAGCGGTACGCGCACCTTTTCGGCCGCCGCCGTCCAGACCTGGAGAGTGTTGAGCTTGCGGAACTGTTCTCCGGTCGCCCGGTAGGTTTCTTCCCAGCGCCCCTGATCGCCCAGCGCCAGCCATTGCCGCGCGGCATCGACCACTTCGGCATTGACCGCCGCGTCGGCGGCCGCCGCTGTCGGCTGGGGGGAGGACGGAATCTGAGGCAAGGCGGTGAATGCCAACAGGCCGAGAACAAGCGTCATGAGCAACACTCCGATGATGATCCAGGGGCGGTAGGTCCGCCCGGCGCCGCCGATCGGCGCGCTTTCCTGATCCATCGGGGGGCGTGTCGCGTCTGCCCCGATTTCCATGTCCCCGAAAAAATCGGGGTCAGTCGATGCCAAGCTTTTATGCTCGGCGGCCAGCAAGAGGCGGGCTGCTTCGCGGCTGCTCGATACGGCCATCTTGCGCCGGGCGTCGCGCAGCCGTTCGTTGATCGTATGGACAGAGAGACCCAGGCTGCGCGCGGTCGATTTGGCGTCGTGGCCGCGGACGATCAGGCGGAGGGTCTCCTTCTCCTTCTCGGTCAGCGCCCACAGGCCGTCTTTAACCTGCATGTTCATACCACCCAGGACCTAGGTCCGGCGCCGAGCCGCAGCTACCCTCAAAAATTTGTATCTTTGGCGCTGGACAACGGCGCATCCTCTGTGCCGCTCAACGACCACTTTTGGGTGGAAAGCTGCCGTTCGCTCGATCCTGAAAGTTTGGCGATTGCGTAGTTTGCGAGCCCCAGTAACATGCGAAGCTAAATATAGCCGCTAACATTCCACCTACAAAGAGCTGGATGGTCCAAAACCAAAACTGTCG
>NZ_JBQCCN010000283.1:0-4945 GCF_051962185.1 Sphingomonas sp. | reverse complement strand
TGCACACCGTGCCGACGCGCGGCCGGATGTATTGCATCGTGTCGTGGATCGCCATGCCCGCCGTGACGACGCCGCCCGGCGAGTTGATGTACATGAAGATGTCCTTCTTCGGATTCTCCGACTCGAGGAACAGCAGCTGCGCCGTGATCAGCGATGCCATATTGTCCTCGACGGGACCGACCACGAAGATGATCCGCTCGCGCAGCAGCCGCGAATAGATGTCGAAGCTGCGCTCGCCGCGGTTCGACTGCTCGATGACGATCGGCACGAGGCCGCCGGTCACGGGGTCGACGCGGAAGCCCGGAGGAGCGAACTGGCCGGATTCGAACGGATTGTGCATGTTAAGTCTCTCGGGTCCTTATGCCTTGCTTGTGCCCTACATCGGCGCTCCCCCGGCGGGGCGCAAGGGGGCGGAATGATGAACGCTTTGCCGCGCGGCTCGCACGTCCTACGATCGGGTGGATAGCTTGTATCCGCATCATTGCGCGACCACGTCCGGCGGAGACGACAAGGAGCGGCCGAGATGAGCAAGGTTCTGGTGACCGGCGGGTCGGGATTCGTCGGCGGGCACGTCATCCTGCAATTGCTCGACGCGGGGCACGAGGTGCGGACGACGGTGCGCTCGCTGGCCAAGGAACAGGCGGTGCGCGACACGCTGGCGCACGCCGGCGCGACCGGCCTCGACCGGCTGAGTTTCGTCGCCGCCGACCTCGAGAAGGACGACGGCTGGGCCGAGGCGGTCGCCGAATGCGACTATGTCCAGCATGTCGCCTCCCCCTTCCCGATCGAACAACCCAAGGACGAGAACGAGCTGATTCGCCCGGCGGTCGACGGCACGCTGCGCGTCCTGCGCGCGGCACGCGACGCCGGCGTGAAGCGCGTCGTCCAGACCTCGTCCTTCGCGGCAATCGGATACGGCCATGGCGACCAGGCCGCCGCTTATACCGAAGCGGACTGGACCGACGTCAACGGCCCGGCGGTCCAGCCCTATATGAAATCAAAGACGCTGGCCGAGCGCGCGGCGTGGGACTTCATCGGCCGCGAGGGCAACGGGCTCGAACTGTCGGTGGTCAATCCGGTCGGCATTTTCGGCCCGGTGCTCAACGAGGATCTGTCGACCTCGATCGAGATCATCAAGCGCATGCTCGAAGGCGGCCTGCCCGGCGCGCCGCGACTCTATTTCGGCGTGGTCGACGTGCGCGACGTGGCGGGAATGCAGATCAAGGCGATGACCGCGCCCGAAGCCAAGGGCGAGCGCTTCCTGGCGGTCGCCGGCGAGCCGGTGTCGATCCACGACATGTCGGTGATCCTGCAGCAAGGCATGGGCGAGAAGGCCGCGAAGGCGAAGCTGCGCCAGATTCCCGATTGGCTGATGCGGATCATGGGTCTGTTCAATCCGCTCGCGCGCGAGGCCGGCCCGCGCCTCGGCATCCGCGCCGCGGCGAGCAACGCCAAGGCGCGCGAGGTACTGGGCTGGCAATTTCGTTCGAACGAGGAAGCGATCGTGGCATCGGGCGAGAGCCTGATCCGGCAAGGAATCGTACAATGAACGACAATGCGCCCTGGCATGCGCATATCTATTACGACGCGGCGGAACGCGGTGCCGCCGAGACGCTGCGCGCCACGTTCGCCGACATGATGGTCGAGGACGTCGAGCCGATCCTGTTCATCGGGCGAATGACCGATGGCCCGGTCGGCCCGCACCCGATCGCGCAATTCGAAATTCATTTCGCAGCTGCCGCCGGCGCGGTGGTCGCGCGGGCGATCGAAGGAACCGGCCTGCGCGCGTTGATCCACCCGCTGACCGACGACGATGTCGCCGACCATACCACGCTGGCGCATTGGATCGGTCAGCCGCTCGACCTTGATGTCAGCGTGCTGGACCCGCCGGGGCATAACCAAGGCGTTGCGCGGTTCGGGATCAGCGATTTCTGAGGATGGAAGAAGCGGAGATCCTAAATCCTCCCCCTGGCGGGGAAGGATTTTTGCATCACGCGCCCGGCGCCGGATGCCCCAGATAGGCCAGCCGCCTGACCTCTCGCCTGCCGCGCACCACCGTATCCAGAATCAGCCCGGCAAAGCCGTTCAGCGCCGCCAGGATGACCAGGCCGGTGGCGAGGATCGCCGTCGGGAATCGCGGCACCAGGTGCGTGTGGTAGTAAGTGATCGCTAGGGGAATGCCGAGCGCCACCGCCGCCAGCGCCAGCACGGCGCCGATCGCGCCGAAGAACAGCAGCGGCCGCTCGATCCGGTACAGCGTCATGATGGTGTTGAGGATGCGGAAGCCGTCCGAGTAGGTCGACAGTTTCGACGTCGACCCCTCGGGCCGCGAGAAATAGCGCGTCTCGACCTCACCCACCGGCATGCGCAGTTCGAGTGCGTGGACGCTGATCTCGGTCTCGATCTCGAACCCGCCCGACAGCACCGGAAAGCTCTTCACGAAACGACGCGAGAAGACGCGATAGCCCGACAGGATGTCGGTGAAACTCCGCCCGAACAATTGCGCGAGCATGCCGGTCAGCAGCTTGTTGCCCATCACATGGCCGCGGCGATAGGCGGCGTCTTCCTGCGTCACGCGGCTGCCGACCACCATGTCGAGCTGCTCGTCGAGCAGTTTCTTGACCAGCTGCGGCGCCGCTTCGGCGTCATAGGTCGTGTCGCCGTCGGCCATCACATAGATGTCGGCGTCGACGTCGGCGAACATGCGGCGGACGACATTGCCCTTGCCTTGCATGCGTTCGGACCGAACCACGGCGCCGGCCGCCCGCGCGAGCTCGATCGTGCGGTCCCTCGAATTGTTGTCGTAGACGTAGATCGTCGCGCCGGGCAGCGCCGCCCGGAACCCCGCGACCGTCTGCGCGATCGCGGCTTCCTCGTTATAACAGGGCAACAGGACTGCGATGCGTGGTTCGGTCATTCTGCGCCCCCTAAACCTTCTCCCCTTGTGGGAGAAGGATACGGAGACTTGCGAGCTTGCTCGCTAGTCGCAGTTGGATGAGGGGAAGCGAAGCGCAGCTTCGCGCGGCCGCAAGGGCGACCGCTTACCCCTCACCTAGCTCCGACTAGGGCCGCGCAAGCGCGCGACCCAAGTCTGCGCAACCCTCTCCCACAAGGGGAGAGGGATAACAATGTCACTTCTTCGCCGGCGCCTTCTTGGCGGCGGGCTTCTTGGCCGGAGCTTCCTCGGCCTTTTCCGCCTTGGCGGCCGGCGCCTTCTTGGTGGCGGCTTTCTTGACCGGTTCCTCGGCCTTGGCCGCTTCCGCCGGAGCCTCGACCTTGTCGTCCGCCTTGACCGGCGCCTTCTTCGCGGCGGCCTTCTTCACCGGCTCTTCGGCCTTCGCTTCGGCCTTGTCGGCCTTGGCATCGGACTTCTTGGCAGCGGCCTTCTTCGCCTTGGGCTTGTGGTTGTCGTGGTCGTGATGATGCGTGCCGGTCGCGAACCCGTCCTCGGACTCAATCGCTTCCTCGAGTTCGGCGCGGGTCACTTCGCGCTCGGCGATGTCCGCGGTCGAGAACAGGAAGTCGACGACCTTGTCCTCATAGAGCGGCGCGCGCAGCTGGGCGGCGGCCATCGGCTCGTTGCGGATGTATTCGACGAAGCGCTGCTGGTCCTGCGGCGCATATTGCATCGCGGCCTGGCTGATCAGCCGGCTCATTTCCTGGTTGGTGACCTCGACGCCATTGGCCTGGCCGATCTCGGACAACAGCAGGCCGAGGCGCACGCGGCGCTCGGCGATCGCCTGATAGTCCTCGCGCTCGGCTTCCATCTCGGCCAGCGCCGCCTCGGGATCGGGTTCGTGCGTCGCTTCGTGCTTGAGCTGCTCCCAGATCTGCTGGAACTCGGCCTCGACCATCGACGGCGGCACCGGGAAGTCGTGCCCGGCGGCGAGCTGGTCGAGCAGCTTACGCTTCATGTACGTGCGGGTCAGGCCGTTGAGCTCCTGCTCGATCTGGCCCTTCAAGAGGCCCTTGAGCTGCTCGAGATCGTTGAGGCCCAGCGACTTGGCCAGGCTGTCGTCGATCTTGGTCTCGCCCGCGGTCTTCACCGACTTGACGACGAGATCGAAGGT
This sequence comes from Sphingomonas sp., assembly GCF_051962185.1. Taxonomy (GTDB): domain Bacteria; phylum Pseudomonadota; class Alphaproteobacteria; order Sphingomonadales; family Sphingomonadaceae; genus Sphingomonas. The sequence goes on along the minus strand of NZ_JBQCCN010000283.1, from coordinate 875 downwards.
CGCCGGCTGGCCCTTGAGGTTCTCGGCCGGGTAATCCTCCGGGAAGGTGACCTTGATGGTCTTCTCGTCGCCCGCCTTGACGCCGACGATCTGGTCCTCGAAGCCCGGGATCAGGCGGCCCGAGCCGATCTCGACCGCCATGTCGGTGCCGGTGCCGCCCTCGAACGCGACGCCGTCCTTGTCCTTGCCGACGAAGTCGACGGTGACGAGGTCGCCCTGCTTGGCCTTGTACGATTCCTTGGTGTCGTCCCAATTCTTCTGCTGGGCGGCGAACTTCTCGAGCTGCGCCTGGATCTCTTCCTCGCCCGCCGGAACGGTCAGCCGCTCGAGCTTGAGCTTGTCGATCGCCGGGGTCGGCACGTCGGGGAGGATTTCCAGCTCGACCTTGAGCTCGGCGTCCTTGCCCTTCTCGTAATCATTCTCGAGACGGACCGAGGGCTGCATCGCCGGACGCAGCTTTTCCTTGCCGATCAGGGTCTGGATGCCTTCCTGGATCGCGGTGTTGAGCGCGTCCTGGGTCAGCGCCTCGCCGTGCATCTTGCGGATCAGGTTGGCGGGCACCTTGCCGGGCCGGAAGCCGGGCATGCGCACCTGCGGGGCCACGCGCTTCACCTCGGCGTCGACCTTGGCATCGATCTCCTTGGCGGTGATCGTCAGCGTATAGGCGCGCTTGAGCCCTTCGTTCAACGTCTCGACAGTCTGCATTTCAGGCCTTCTTCTTTTTCCGGAAAATCTGTTGGTGGCCAACCCCGCCCAAAAGCGCGGGGACTGGTGCGGGCGAAGGGACTCGAACCCCCACATCTTGCGATACTGGAACCTAAATCCAGCGCGTCTACCAGTTCCGCCACGCCCGCGAGAGGACCGCCGGTCGGCGG
>NZ_JBQCCN010000282.1:0-7370 GCF_051962185.1 Sphingomonas sp. | reverse complement strand
TGGTTCGAGAAGCTCGGCGAATCGGGCCACAGCCGGAGCGCGCATTTCCACGTGCAGATCCAGTCTGCGCCGTGGGTCAGTGCCGGCGTGCAGAATTGCTCCTCGAAATCGGCGCGGTGCGCGGCGAGTGCGAGCCGGCGCGGATAGGGATCGAGCACGGGTCGCGCGACGTCGATCCAATAAGGCGCGTCGGCGACCTGTTCGTCGAGAATGTGGTGCACCGCCTGGGTGATCGGCGGGATCGGCCGGCCGGGATTGACCATCCGGCTGCCGCCCTCCCCCTGCAATTCCCAGCGCCCGTCGGCACCCAGCGCGACGTCCTGCCAGCCCACTTCGAGCACGCCGTGCTGCGGTGGCGCGTTGCCGGTGGTTTCGAGGTCGATGACTCGGATGATCGAGGGAGAGGGCATCGCGACTATGTGGGCGCTTTGCTGCCGAAAAGCGACTCCGGGCGGTGTAACGAGGGGCCGATTGCCCAAGAGGAAGGCAGCCAACCTTTCCGTCATGCCGGCCTTGTGCCGGCATCCACCGCGCAATGGCGCATCATCTCGGTGGTCGAAGAGTGGACCCCGGCACAAGGCCGGGGTGACGAATTAGGGGGCGTCGCCCAGCCCCGCTGTTCAATGCCTACTTATGGTTCGCATTCGCGAGAATGACGATGGGACGTCAATGCCCCGCCTGCGGCCCGCGCACCAAGCCGCTCGCCGCCAGCTGCGCGTCGATCTGCGCGAGCAGGCGGTCGAGCGCGGGCTGATCCTTGGCCTCGGCGCGCGCGACCAGCACGTCCTGGGTGTTCGACGCGCGCAGCAGCCACCAGCCGTCGGGCGTCGTCACCCGCGCGCCGTCGGTGCGGTTGACGTCGGCGCCTTCGGTCTCGAGCCGGTCGAGCACTTCGTCGATCACCGCGAACTTGCGGCTCTCATCGACCTGGAAGCGCATCTCGGGGGTGTTGACCATCACCGGCATGGCATCCTTGATCGCCGTCATCGACTTGCCGATCATGTGCACCGCGCGGATCAGCCGGACGGCGGCATATTGGGCGTCGTCGAAGCCGTAGAAATCGTGCGCGAAGAAGATGTGGCCCGACATCTCGCCGGCGAGCGGCGCGTGCGTCTCCTTCATCTTGGTCTTGATCAGGCTGTGCCCGGTCTTCCACATCAGCGGGTGGCCGCCGAGCTCGGCGATGCGGTCGTAGAGCGCCTGGCTCGCCTTGACGTCGGCGATGATCGTCGCGCCGGGCAAATCCTTGAGCACCGGTTCGGCGAGGATCGAGAGGATCTGATCGCCCCAGATCACGCGTCCCTGGCCGTCGATCGCGCCGATGCGGTCGCCGTCGCCGTCGAACGCGACACCGAAATCGAGTCCCTTCTCGGCGACCAGCGCCTTCAGATGCGCGAGATTCTTCTCCTCGGTCGGGTCGGGATGGTGGTTCGGGAACGTGCCGTCGACCTCGGTGAACAGCAGGTGATGCTCGCCGGGCAGCAACTTGGTCAGCTTCTCGATCACCGGCCCCGCGGCGCCGTTGCCGGCGTCCCAGCCGATCCGATAGGCGCCGCCCGAATAGCCCGCCATCAGCCGACCGACATAATCGTCGACGATGTCGGCGTCGGTCGCCGTGCCTTCGCCCTCTTCCCAATCGCCCTCGGCGGCCATGCGGCCGAGCTTCTGGATGTCCTCGCCGAAGAACGGGCGGTGCTGGAGGACCATCTTGAAGCCGTTATATTCGGCCGGGTTGTGGCTGCCGGTGATCTGGATGCCGCCGTCGACTTCCAGCTCGGCTTCGGCCCAATAGAGTTGCGGCGTCGGGCCCATGCCGGTGCGAATCACGTCGACTCCCGACGCGGTCAGGCCGGCGACCAGCGCCGTTTCCAAGTCGGGCGACGAGGTGCGACCATCGCGCCCGACCGCGACATGCGTGCCGCCGGCGCGGCGCACGATCGTGCCGAAGGTGCGGCCGATCGCGCGGGCATCGTCGGTCGACAGGGTTTTGCCGACAACGCCGCGGATGTCGTATTCGCGCAGGGAAGTAGGATCGAAACGATGGCTCATGGGGGCTCCGGTCAGGTTGATGCGCGCCCAATCCGTCGAGCGCGGAAAAGTTCAATCCTTGGGTTTCAGCAGCACGTCGCGCGCTTGGTTGACGCGCCGGGCGAGTTCGTCGGTGCCGCCGTGATCGGGGTGGACGTTGCGCAGCAGGCGGCGGTGCGCGATGCGGATCTCCTCGCGGCTGGCGCCGGGATCGAGCCCCAGCACCGCCAGCGCGTCGATCTCGTCGGGACTGCGCTCGGGCTTGCGGCGGCCGTCGGTCCACACTTTCTTGGGGCCTTGCCACAGCCACCAGCCGAACCAGGCGACGGCAAGGGCCAATAGCAGCTTGGGCATGTCAGGCGAACAGCGGCAAGGCGGGTTCGGGCAGCGCCAGTGCCGCCATCATCTCGCGCAATTCCTGCCGCGCGGCGACATGCGCCAGCCCCATCTCGCCGAAATCGCGGCTGTCGATCATCGTCAGCCCCTTGGGGAACAGCTCGCGATAGATGACGCGTTCGCCCAGTCCGGGGATGATGCGGAACCCGACCCGCTTGGCGAGTTGGTCGAGCGCTTCCGACACCCGGCGCATGTTGCGTGCCTCGATGTGCTGGAGGCGGTTCCTCAGCACGACCCAGTCGATCGCGACGCCGTCGGCCTTGGCGCGGGCCTTGCGCGCGTCCCAGATCAGCTCGGCGTAAAAACTTGGCCGCGTGACGCGATAGGTGTCGGGGTCGACCTGGCCGATCAGGTCGAAATCGACGAAGCTGTCATTCATCGGCGTGACCAGCGTGTCGGCACGCGCCGCCGCCAGCCGCCCGAAGCGATCGTCGCGCCCCGGCGTGTCGATCACGAGGAAGTCGAGGTCCTGATCGAGCCGGGCGAGCGTATCGTTGAAGAAATCGAGGCTCTCGCCGTCATGTGCGGCGAATTCCGGGGTCGGCAACTCGCGCGCCGTGCGTTTCGCGGTGGCGACCCGATTTTCGAAATAGCGCGCCATGGTGCGCTGGCGATGGTCGAGATCGAACGCCGCGACGCGCGCGCCGCGCGCCTGCAGCGCGATCGCGACATGGACCGCGGTGGTCGACTTGCCGGTGCCGCCTTTTTCGTTGGCGAAGACGATGGTGTGTGGTTTGCGGACGTCCGCCACGTAAAGACCCTGGTTGCCTGAATTGCCCCGCGCCTTTTACAGGCGAACCCTCGTCTATCGAAGGGGCAAGGCCCATGCAAATCGTCCATCATCTGCCCGATTTGAGACGCGCGGTCGCGGCGCTCCGTACCGGCGGTGCTCGAGTGGCGCTGGTCCCGACGATGGGCGCGCTCCACGCCGGGCATATGGCACTGATCGACGCCGCGCGGGCGACGGGGGCGAAGGTCGTCGCGTCGATCTTCGTCAACCCGAAGCAATTCGGCCCCAATGAAGATCTGTCGCGCTATCCGCGCCCGGCCGAGGCCGACAAGGCGCTGCTGATCGCGCATGGCTGCGACCTGCTGTGGATGCCGGGAGTCGACGACATGTACCCGGCGGGGTTCGCGACCAATGTCTCGGTGTCCGGGGTGAGCGCAGGATTGGACGGCGCCGCGCGCCCCGGCCATTTTGACGGCGTCGCGACCGTGGTGAGCAAATTGTTCAACCAGGTCGGTCCCGACGCCGCGTTCTTCGGGGAGAAGGATTTCCAGCAGCTCGCGGTGATCCGGCGCATGGTGGCCGATCTGGACGTCGACCTGGAGATCGTCGGCGTGCCGACGGTACGGGAGAGTGACGGGCTCGCGCTGTCCTCGCGCAACGTCTACCTCTCGGCCGACGAGCGTGCCCGGGCGGTGGCCTTGCCGCGCGCGCTGGCCGAGGCGAAGCGCGCGATCGAGGCTGGGGAGAGCGGGGCGCTCGATGCCGCCATGGCGTCAATGGCCGCAGCGGGTTTCGTCACCGACTATGTCTCGCTGGTCGATGCCGGCACGCTGAGCGAGCCCCAGGTGGGACGGCCGCGGCGCCTGCTCGCGGCGGCGAAGATCGGGACCACACGACTGATCGACAATCTCCATGTAGACCCCTGAAATTCATGGTTAAATCACGTTAACCAATTGTTGACCCCTTCGCCTCCAAGGTAGCCCTGCCAAAGGAAGTAAAAGGGGTTGGCAGCGATGGGCAGCAGCCTGAAAAGTGCGCAATTTCTGATCGAGAGCCGCCTGCGCGATGCCGCGTGCGGCGATTGGGATGCGTGCTACGATCTCGGGGTCGATTATTCGACCGGCGCGAACGGCATGGATCTCGACCTGATCGAAGCGCACAAATGGTTCAATCTCGCCGCGTCGCGCGGCGGCCATGAAGGCGCGCGCCACTGCCGCGCCGAGGTCGCCGACGAAATGAGCGCGCGCGAAATCGCCGAGGCGCAGACCCGCGCGCGGGCTTGGTTGAACGAAGCGGCGCGCCGCGCGGCCTGACACCCGTCCTATCGACCGTCATGCCGGGCTCGTCCCGGCATCCACCGCGCCGCGAGCGCGGTACTCAGTGATCTGAACTTCGCGCCCAGCCGCCCCGTGGACCCCGGCACAAGGCCGGGGTGACGGATTAGTTTTTGGCGCGGCAGGATGAAACCGTCATCCCAGCGAAAGCCGAGATCTCCGGCCGTATTTCGCTGCACGAGACCCCAGCGTTCGCTGAGGTGACGACTATGTTGCCGGGCGCACGATTATTTCGGCAGCGTGATGCTCAGTTCGTCGCCGCCGCCTTCTTCTTGGCCGGCGCCTTCTTCGCAGCGGCCTTCTTCGCCGGCGCCTTCTTGGCCCCGCGCTTTCCCTTGGCCGGCGCGGCAGCGGCGCGCGCGTCGATCAATTGCGCGGCTTCCTCCAGCGTCAGTTGGTCCTTGTCGACCGACTTGGGCAAGGTCGCGTTGGTCGTGCCGTCGGTGACATAGGCGCCGTAGCGGCCGTCCATCAGCTTGATCTCGGCCTCGGTGCGCGGATGCTTGCCCAGGACCTTGAGCGGCTCGCGCGAGGTGCCGCGCGCCGGGCGGCCGCCATTCGCCGCCGCTTCGGCCAGCTTGACCACCGCCGCGTTCATGCCGGTCTCGAACACCTCGGCGGTCGATTGCAGCCGGGCGTATTTGCCGTCATGCGCCAGATAGGGGCCATAGCGGCCGATCGAGGCGGTGATCGGCTTGCCGGTCTCCGGATGCGCACCGATCTCGCGCGGCAGGCTCAGCAGCTTCAATGCCCAGTCGAGGTCGAGTTCCACATCCTTGGGAATCGAGGCGCGCTTGGCGTCCTTGCCCTCGCCGAGCTGAATGTACGGCCCGAACCGCCCCGCCTTGCGCTCGACTTCCAGGCCTGTTTCCGGATCCTTGCCCAAGGATTCCGGCCCGGTGTCCGCCCCACCTTCGGCGCCCGCCTGCGCGAAGCGGCGGGTATATTTGCACTCGGGATAATTGGAGCAGGCGATGAACGCGCCGAACCGGCCGCCGCGCAGCGAGAGCTGGCCCTTGCCGCAATTGGGGCAGAGCCGCGGGTCGCCGCCATCGGCCTGTTGCGGAAAGAGGTAGGGCGCGAGGAATTCGTCGAGCTGCTGCGTCACTTCGGACGGCTTGAATTCCATCACCTCGGCGGTGCGCGGCTTGAAGTCGCGCCAGAACGCCTCGAGCACCGCCTGCCATTGCGCGCGCCCGCCCGAAATCTCGTCGAGCTCGTCCTCGAGACCCGCGGTGAAATCGTAGCTGACATAGCGTTCGAAGAAGCGCTCGAGGAACGCGGTCACCAGCCGGCCCGATTCTTCGGCGAAGAAGCGGTTCTTCTCGACCCGGACGTAATCGCGGTCCTTCAAGACCTGGATGATCGAGGCATAGGTCGACGGGCGGCCGATCCCCAGTTCCTCGAGCTTCTTGACCAGGCTCGCTTCGGAGAAGCGCGGCGGCGGCTGGGTGAAATGCTGCTCGGCCATGACGTCGCGCTTGGCCGGCACGTCGCCGTCGCGCAGCCGCGGCAGGCGGCGCGATTCCTCATCCTGCGTATCGTCCTGGCCTTCCTCGTAGAGCGCGAGATAGCCGGGGAACAGCACGACCTGGCCGGTCGCGCGCAAGGCGTGGCGGCCGGTGCCGTCGGTCAGCTCGACCGTCGTGCGCTCCATCTGCGCCGAGGCCATCTGGCTCGCCATCGCGCGCTTCCAGATCAGGTCATAAAGCCGGGCATGGTCGCCCGAGCCGGCACGATCCTTGGCGAAATCGGTCGGGCGGATCGCCTCGTGCGCTTCCTGCGCGTTCTTGGCCTTGGTCTGGTATTGGCGCGGCTTGTCGGGGACGTAATTGGCGGCATAGCGCTCGGTGATCGCCTTGCGCGCGGCCGAGATGGCGCTGCCGTCCATCTGCACACCGTCGGTTCGCATATAGGTGATCGCGCCATCCTCATAGAGCGCCTGGGCGATGCGCATCGTGTGGCTGGCCGAGAAGCCGAGCTTGCGCGCTGCTTCCTGCTGCAGCGTCGAGGTGGTGAAGGGCGGCGGCGGGTTGCGCGTCGCCGGCTTGGTCTCGACCGACTGGACGGTAAAGCGGCCGTTCTCGACGTCCGCCTTGGCCTTGAGCGCGTCGCCTTTCTTGCCGATCGACAGACGGTCGAGCTTCTCGCCGTTCCACTTGACCAGCCGCGCGGTGAACGGCGTGCCGTCCTGTTCGAGCGTGGCGGCGACCGACCAATACTCTCGGGCGACGAACGCCTCGATCTCACGCTCGCGGTCGACGATCAGACGCAGCGCGACCGACTGGACGCGGCCCGCCGACTTGGCGCCGGGCAATTTGCGCCACAACACCGGAGAAAGCGTGAAGCCGACGAGGTAATCGAGCGCGCGGCGGGCGCGATAGGCGTCGATCAGATCCTCGTCCAACTGGCGCGGATGCTTCATCGCCTCGGTCACCGTCGCCTTGGTGATGGCGTTGAAGGTGACGCGCTCGACCTGCTTCGGCAGCGCCTTGCGCCCGCGCAGCACTTCCTGGACGTGCCAGGAAATCGCCTCGCCCTCGCGATCGGGGTCGGTCGCCAGGATCAGGCGATCGGCCTTCTTGGCCTCGTCGGTGATCGCGCGGAGCTGCTTCGCCTTGTCGGCGTAATTTTCCCAATCCATCGCGAAGCCGGCCTCGGGATCGACCGATCCGTCCTTGGGCGGCAAGTCGCGGACATGGCCGTAGCTGGCGAGAACGCGATAATCGCTGCCGAGATATTTCTCGATGGTTTTCGCCTTGGCCGGCGATTCGACGATGACAAGCTGCATGGCGGTGAAAAGCGGTCCTTACGTGTACGCGCGAGGATGGAGAGTCGGAATCGGCCCCGTCAAGCGGGGGGCTTGAGGCTCCGCCAGGCGA
>NZ_JBQCCN010000281.1:0-4354 GCF_051962185.1 Sphingomonas sp. | reverse complement strand
GCCCGGCGTCTCGCCGATATTGGCGTAGCGGCCCCAGCCGCCCTTGGCGCCGATCTCCGCGACGCGCGGATCGGCCGACAGGTGAAGCTCGGACAGACGGCAGGTCGCCGGCACGCCGATGCGGTAGAAGCGCGCCGAGGTCTCGGCGAAATTTGCGACGATCGGCGGGGGTGTATGGACGCGCCAGCTCGGCACCGCTGCCTGGGCGAGCGCGCGCCAGGTAGTGCCGTCGTCCGATGCCTCGACCGTGAACGCGGCCGAGGGCGAGAAATTCGCATTGTCGTCGACCGGCGCGGCCTGCAGCAGCAGCGATCGGGCGCGATAGGGCGCGGCGAACTCGACCACAAGCTGCGACGGGGTCTCGCCCGGCTTGATGTCGAGCGCGGTCGAGCCGTCGCCGTCGGTGATCAGCCGAACCTCGGCCGGCGTGTCGTTGAGCGTCGTGCGCACGATCTGGCCGCGCGCCGCGGCACGATTGCCGGGAAGCGCGGGATAAGCGAGCACCATCGCGTCGCGATAATGGTCGAGCCGGGTGAAGGGGCGGGGCAGGGGGCGGTCGATCGTGCCGCCGTCATCGACCGTCACCTCGCTCCACACGAGCTGCTGCATCGCGCGGTCGGGGGTGATCCAGGGACCGCCGCTCGACGACCAGCCGGGGCAATTGTGCAGCACGAACGAGATGCCCAGCCGCCCGCATTCGTCGGCGGCGTGGCGGACCACCTTGACCCATTCGGGCGACAGCGTCTTGGCCGGCCCCTGCGGGATGCCGCAGCCGACGTCGAACATATGCACGCCGCCGACTCCGACTCGTGCCAATGCCTCGAGATCGAGCGTGATCCCCTCGGTCGTGACGTTGCCGTTCATCCAATGCCACCAGGTGTGCGGGCGGGCATCGGGGCCGGGTTGGCGGAAGCCTTCGAGCAGGGCGTCGCCGGTCGCGGCCTTGGCGTGTCCCGCCCAGTTCAGCGTGACCGCGAAACTGCCGGCGGCGGCGCCGGCCAGGAACTCGCGACGACCCATTCCCATCATCCTCTCCCCGCCCGTTGGTTGGCGATGTCGCTGACCCATAATGTCATATGATACGATAATAAAGCTTGATTGGAACGGGGGCGGTGATTTAAGCCGCTGGCTAGGGCGACGGGGTTCAACCGCGCGTTTTGACCAGGAGAGAAGGGCGATGGGCACGCTGTTGAAAAGCGTTGCGCGCGGGGCGATGGCGTGCGCCGCGCTGGCTTTGGCCACGTCGTCGGCGTCGGCCGACGTGCCGGGCTACCAGGCCAAGCTCGCCGCCAAGCTGAGCGCGGTCAAAGCCGGGATCGCCAAGGGGCCATTCAAATCCGACTGGGACTCGCTACGCGCCGGCTATCGCACCCCCAATTGGTTCCGCGACGCCAAGTTCGGCATCTTCATCCATTGGGGAGTCTATTCGGTCCCGGCCTTCGCCAACGAATGGTATTCGCGTAATATGTACGTGCCGGGCAACGCCGCCTTCGAGCACCAGGTCGCGACCTACGGCCCGCAATCGAAGTTCGGCTACAAGGACTTCATCCCGATGTTCAAGGCGGAGAAGTTCGACCCCGCCGCCTGGGTCAAGCTCTTCTCCGATGCCGGCGCGCGCTACGTCGTGCCGGTCGCCGAGCATTGCGACGGCTTCGCCATGTACCAGTCCGATTTGACCGAATGGGACGCCGCCGAGATGGGGCCGCACCGCGACGTGGTCGGGCTGATCGCCAAGGCGGCGCGGGCCAAGGGCATGCATTTCGGCCTGTCCTCGCACCGCGCCGAGCATTGGTGGTGGTATTATATGGGTCGCACGTTCGATTCCGACGTCAACGATCCGAAGAACGCCGGACTCTACGGTCCCGCCGCGCCGATGGGCCTGCCCGCCGACGGGCCGACCAACTGGCCCGATGGCAACCAGCTCCAGGAATGGCTGCCGCCGAGCAAGGCGTTCATGGACGACTGGATGGGGCGCACGTCGGAGCTGATCGACAAATATCACCCCGAGCTGATCTATTTCGACTGGTGGACCGCCGCGCCGATGTTCGAATCGCGGATGCGCGACACCGCGGCCTATTATTACAACCGCAGCGCGAGCTGGGGGGCGCCGGGCATCATCGCCTATAAGGGCGGCCAGTTCGCCGAAGGCAGCGCCATGTTCGACATGGAGCGTGGCAAGACCGACCAACTCAGGCTGACGCCCTGGCAATCGGACACTTCGGTCAGCCTCAAGAGCTGGGGCTATGCCAAGAACGACACCTATCGCACGCCGCAATCCCTGGTCGCCGATTTGATCGACATCGTCAGCAAGAACGGCAATTTGCTGCTCAACGTCGGCCCCAAGTCGGACGGGACCATTCCCGACGAGATCGTCTCGGTATTGAAGGGCATGGGCAGCTGGCTCAAGGTCAATGGCGAGGCGATCTACGGCACGCGGCCGTTCAAATATTTCGGCGAGGGACCGACCAAGTCGGGCCAGACCCGCGTCGGCGGTCAGGTAGAACAGTCCGCGATCAAGGGTTTCACGCCGGCGGACATCCGCTTCACCACCAAGGGTAACGTTGTTTACGCGCTCGGCCTGGCGCGGCCCAAGGACGGCGCGGTGCTGATCAAGACGCTCTACGCCGGCACGCCTTATCTCGACGCGCCGATCAAGAGCATCGAGTTGCTCGATGGGGGAAAGATCCGCTGGCAGCAGACGCCGCAAGGACTGAAGGTCAGCCTGCCGCCGGCCGCCGACGGGTCCTACCCTTACGCGCTGCGCATCCGGACGCATTGATTTCTCCTTGAACGGTGGTCGGCATCGCGCGGCCGCCGCATTTCACATCGACGAGCATCGGGGGTTGTGATGGAAAAGCGGATGCGACTGGTACACTGGAGCCGCTGGGCGGCGATCGCCGCGACGCTGTTGGGCGCAAGCGCGGTCGGCGCGCAATCGGACACGCCGGCGCTCCAGCCCTTCACCGTCGACCATGAGGTGCGGGTCGACTCCCCGGCGGACGCGCGCTTCCTGCATGACGGGCCGGCGGGCAGCCACGGCTTCATCCGCGTCCAGGACGGGCATCTCTACCGCGGCGACGGCAAGCGCTTCCGCTGCTGGGGATTCAACATGACCGGCTGGGCCAAGGGCTCGGCCGAGCTTCCCGATCACAAGGCGGCAGAAACCTATGCCGCGGCGCTGGCGCGGATCGGCGTCAATTGCGTGCGGCTCCATTTCCTCGACCGGCCCGACACCGCCTTCCCGATCCGCAACGAGGGCGCGGGCATCTCGCCGACCGCCGGGCCGTTCACCCATCCGCCGCGCGGGCTGATCCGCGGCGACCTGCCCGACAGCCAGCATTTCAATCCCGACCAGCTCGACCGGCTCGATTACTGGATCGCCCAGCTGAAGAAGAACGGCATCTATGCCGACTTCAACCTCAATGTCGGGCGCGTGTTCAAATCGGGCGACAACGTCCCCGACGTCGACCTGATCAACAACGCCAAGGCCTTCACCTATTTCGGTCCCGAACTGGTCGCGCTCGAAAAGGACTACGCCAAGCAGCTGCTCGACCATCGCAATGCCTATACCGGGCTGCGCTATGCCGACGACCCGGCGGTGGCGCTGGTCGAGGTGGTCAACGAGAATTCGCTGCTCGAATTCTGGGCGCGCAACTGGCTGCGCGGCGAGCGGATCAAGGACGGGCCGAACTACCAGCTCGACATGACGCCGCATTACGAGGCGCTGTTGGTCAAGATGTACAATGACTGGCTGGGCAAGAACCGCACACCTGCCCAGGTTGCCGAGCTGCACCGCATGGCGGGGATCGCCGCCGGCCAGCCGGTGCCGTTCATGCGTCGCGGCGACCATCCGGATGCGCCGCGGCTGCGGCTCGATGCCGAGATCGCGTTCCTGACCTCGGTCGAGATCGGTTTCCACGCCGAGATGAAGCGCTTCCTCAAGGATGAGGTCGGCGTGAAGGTGCCGATCATCCCGATGGCCGATCACACTTACTTCATGGCCAACCAGCCGCTGCTGCGGACGCTGATCAAGTCCGACATCGTCGACTCGCACGTCTATTGGCAGCACCCGGCGATCTACGGCCAGCGCAACGAGCCGATGGTCAATTCGCCCGAGCTCTCGACCATCCTCAAGCTCGCGCGCAGCGCAGTGGCGGGCAAGCCGTTCACGGTCAGCGAGGTCAACGAGCCGTTCCCGACCGATTACGGCGCGGAGATGATCCCGATCCTGGCCTCCTACGCCTCGCTGCAGGATTGGGACGCGGTGTTCTTCTACACGTTCGAGACCAAGGTCGCGAGCGAGTGGACGCCGATGATCACCGACCATTTCGACATGACGCTCGATCCGGTGAAG
>NZ_JBQCCN010000280.1:0-15206 GCF_051962185.1 Sphingomonas sp. | reverse complement strand
GCGGCCAAATTCTTCTCGTAATTTTCCGGCAGGTCGGCGGCCATCTGGATCGGGCTGTAGAGCACGACATATTCGGCCAATTGCGTCGCGAGGGTCGATTGCACGCGGCGCGTCACGTCGTCCTTGCCGTGCGCGACGTCGAAGATGCCGGGGGTGAAATCCATCGGCCCGCCGAGCATGCGGGTGAACGGAATGATGGTCAGATGCTCGGGCGGATTGGTCGGGACGCCCCAGGCATTGTATTCCTGCCCGCGCGCGCCTTCGCGCGCGATCATGTTCGGCCAGGTGCGGCGGAGACCCGTGTCCTTGACCGGCTCGTGCGCGTCGATCGCGATGCGGTATTTGGCGGCGGTCTCGGCGACGAGCAGATTGTGGCGGACCATGAACTGGCCGGCGAACCACTCGCCCTTGCCCTCGCGGTCGAGGATGTCGCCGGCGTGGCGGACGTAGCCGGTCTTGACCGCATGCACGCCGTAGCTGGCGTAGAACTTCATCGCATCGTCGAGCTGGTTCTCGTAATTGATCACCCCGCCACCGGTCTCGTTATGCCCGATCAGCTGCACGCCCTTCTTCTTGGCGTAGGCGGTAATCGCGGCGATGTCGAAATCGGGATAGGGCTTGGTGAAGCTGAACTTGTCGCCATTGGCGATCCAGTCGCCGTCCCAGCCCTGGTTCCAGCCTTCGACCAGCACCCCGCTGAAGCCGTATTTGGCGGCGAAGTCGATATAGCGCTCGACATTAGCGGTGGTCGCGCCGTGGCGCATGCCGCTCGCCCAGGTGGTCTTGTCGAGGTGCATTTCCCACCACACGCCGACGAACTTGCCGGGGGTGAAGTAGGATCGGATGTCGGGGATCTTGCTCGGTTCGTTGAGGTTGAGCTCGATCCGGCTGTCGGCCAGCGCCCCCGGCGTCTCGCCGATCAGAACGGTGCGCCACGGCGTGGTGAAGGCGCCGGTGCGCTTTGCGAGCGTGCCGTCGGGCCAGGGCATCAGCCAGGCGGTCAGCGTGCCCTCACCATTGCCCTGGAGCAGCATCGACGGGAAGTCGATCATCGCCGCTTCGTGGAACGACAGGTACAGGCCGTTGGCGCCTTTCATCGTCAGCGGCGTCTCGGCGAGCGTGATGCGGCGCGCGTCGGTCTGCGTGTAGAGATATTCGTCGCGTTCCTGGCCCAGGCCCTGGTACCACCAGGCCTGATAAGCGCCGAGCGTGTGGAATTGCGTGCGCTCGGCGGTGACCGCGACTTCCTGGCCGGCGGGCACATGCTTGTAGTCGTAGCGGAAGCCGAAGCCGTCATCGAACAGGCGGAAGGTGACGTCGACCGCCTTGTTGAGCGCGGTGTCGCCATTGAGCGTGACGGTCAGTTCATTGTGGTTGTCGCGGATCACCCGCTCTTCGCCCCAGGGCTGTTCCCACGTCGTGTCGGAGGCGGTGCGGCGCGGATCGCCCATCGCCGAATAGCGGGCGGCGGGCTCGCCCTTGAAGGTCAGGCCGAGTTCGGACGGGGCGAGCACCTGCACGCCCTTGCGCGTCACCTCGTACAGCGCCTGGCCGTTCTCGACCCACACGCACAATTCGATCACCTTGCCCGGCGATTGCGCGCATTCGCGCGTGGCGGCCGCGGCGGAAGCGGTCCAGCCGAGCGCGGCGATCAGGGCAAGCGAACGAAGGATCATCTGGGGTTCCTTGGGAGGTCAGGAGGTCTTGTTGAGGGCCGCACGAAGCTGCTGGCGCAGCGCCGCGCGGGCATTGGGGGAAAGCGGGCCGAGCGGCCCCTGGAGCAAGGCGGGGATATGCGAGAGGACATCGCCTCGCTCGCCGAATACGTATGCCGCGATCATCTCGCGCCAGTAGTCGCGCTCGCCCGGCGGCAGGTCGCGGAAGGCTAGCAGGGCGGCCAGGAACGCATTGTAGGGTTCGTCGCTCCCGCCCCACCAGTAATTGACCATCGCATTGTACGGATCGAGCGAGGTGACGTGGTGCCACCAGTATCGCGGCATGAAGAGCGCTTCGCCGGGCTAGAGGAAGGCGACGCGCGCGGCGGCGACCGCCTCGGCATAGCGCGGAAAGCGGGCGAGATCGGGCGCCTCGGGATCGACCAGCGAGAGCGGCGGCGGATTGTCGGGCGGGCCGACATAGAGGTTGCCGACCTGCTCGGGCGGGAACAGCACGAAGCGGCGCCGTCCGGCGATGACGCAGGCGAGATTGTGGTCGCGGTCGTTATGCGTCCGCGTATGCACCGCGCCGCCCAGCCACAGCCGCGCGCCGATCCCGGGCAACAGCGGCATCGGGTTGGGCGCGGCGAAATCGGGCATCGCCTGGTCGAGCCGCAGCATTTGGATCGCGACGGTCGGCGCATCGGGTCGGCCGATCAGCCCTTCGATGCGGTCGAGCGTGGCCCCGAGCGGCGCCTGGCGCTTGGTGAAGGTGAATTCGCGCAGATCGGGGCCGTAGGCGAATTGGCCGCGATGCCGCGCCGGCGCTTCCATCACCGGCACTGTCGCCCCGCGGTCGAGCCGGCGGAAATAGGCGTTGAGCGTTGCGGCGCCCTGCATCCCCGCTGCAAGCGCGGGCCAGGTGTCGAACAGCCGCTGCAGGACGACCGGCTCGCCCGCCGCGACGATCGCCGCGAAGTCTTCGGGGCCGGTGACGCTGCGTTTGGCGACACGGGGAAGGCTGTCGAGCGCGGCGGGATCGCGCGCCAGGCGGACCGGCTCAACCATGCGTATTGCCCAGCGCCTGGGCATGGGTCGGTTGGCGCAGCACCGCGTCTTTGACGAAGCCGAGCATGGTGCGGATTTGCGCCTTGATCGTCTCGGGCGCGGTCGCGTCGGTCCGCGGGGGATAGCTTTCGGGCACCACACCCAACCCGATCAGCAACGCGCGCCAATGATCGGTCGCGATGCTGTCGTCCTCCATCGGCGGTACCTCGCCGCGCGCGCGGAACGTCGCGACGATATGCGCGAGTTCGGGCGGCTGCGGTGCGGCGCGGCCGGCATCCCAGAACACGCCCGGAAAGGGCGCGAGCGCATAGAATGCCGCCTGGTAATCGCGTAGCCGCTCGAACGACGATCGCATCAGCCGGTTGTACTCGGCGCGGGCGGGGGCGGCGTCCTGTCCGGTCGGAAAATAGGTCAGCAGCGTGATCAGCCCGAGCTGCACGGCATGGAGATCGAGATTGTGGACCGGATCGAGCGCGCACGCCGCGCCGCCGATCGCGACGCAATTCTCCGCCCAGGCCTGGTCGCGGCGCCCGGGATCGGACGAGCGCAACACCGCGTCGCCGAGCGCCAGCCCGGTCGCCGACGCCGCGCCGCGCAACGCTTCGTCGTCGCCGACATAGGCGCTCGAAAAGGCGTGGACGACATGCGTCGCGGCCTGGCTGGGATACAGCGCGACCCAGCCGGGATACCAGGCGCGCAGCTCGGCATAGGTCGGGATCGGCGCGAACGGCCGGGCGCGCGCGGCGAACACGCGGTCGGCGGGGAAATGCGCGCGCCAGCTTTCCTGCGCCACGCCCAGGGTCTTGCCGATCAGGGCGGCGTCGCTGCCGGTCAGGTCGACGAACAAGCCGCCCGGCACGCGCTCGCCATCGGCGACCAAAGCGGCGATGGCGCCATCGTCGTCGCGCTCGACCGCGATATGATTGGCGGACCGCAGCGTCACGCCGATCCGCTCCGCGACGCTTTTCAAACCGGCGGCATAAGCGATGGCGGGCAAGTGATAGCCGTAATCGGCGCGGCCATAGGCTTCGCTTGCCTCGTCGGGGATCATCACCCGGCCTTGGCGCGCGGCGGCGCCGGTCAGCGAGAAATCCTCGAACGCGACGTCGAGCCCCAGCCCACGCGCCTTGAGCCAGTAAGCGAAGAAATCGCCGCCCTCGATCGGCGCGCCGTACGAACCGTAAGCGTTGAGGAACTGGCCGCCGCCGCCGAGCAGGTCGACGACATTCTGCCCGAGCGAGAAGGCGCCGCCGGTCGCGCGCAGCAAGCCGGCCTCGTCGAGATGCAGGCGGGCGTGGAGCGCCTCGATCCCCGGCTGCGTCGCATAGACGTCGCACGGATATAGCTGGCTCGGCAGCTCGATCGCGGTGACGGTCACGTCGGCCGGCCTAAGCGCGGCCTGGAGCACGCTCGCCGCCAGCCCTAACGGCGCATCGCGGCCAAGCAGGACGAGCGATTGCACGCTCGATCGACCGGGGGCGCTCATGCCGCCGGCTCCAGCGCGGGGGCGGGGCAATAAGAGCGCACGAAATCGCCATGCGGCGTCATGTCGGCGGCATTGACCTCGATCCGGTATTTGAGGTCGGCGAGCCTGGCCTCGAGCTCCTCCAGCGGGATCGCTTCGGCGAGCGGATTCCAGGCGCGGGGCAATACGCCCTGGCCGACCAGCACCGCCAGCCAGCTATCACGCGAGAACAGGCCGTAGCGATAATCGGGCGCCGCCGCCGATGCCTCGAACAAGGCGATCTTGTGCGCCAGGGTGTCGGGCAATTCCATCGTGCGGACATGGTCCCACAGCGGCTGACCGTGGCGGCGATTGGCGGTGTAATGGAGCACCAGGAAATCGCGGACGCGGTCGTAATGGACCTCGAACAGCCGATTGTATTCGGCCGCCAGCCGCGGATCGATCCCGCTCCGCAAGGTGGGCATCAGCCCGATCAGGTCCATCACCCCGGCCTGGATCAGGAAGATCGAGGTGGATTCGAGCGGCTCGAGAAATCCGCTGGCGAGGCCGATCGCGACGCAATTGCCCGCCCAGGCGCTGGCCCGGCGCCCGGCCTGGAAGCGCAGCAGCCGCGGCTCGCCGAGCGGCGGGGCGTCGAGCGCCGACAGCAGCACATCGCGCGCGCTCTCCTCGTCGGTGAAGCGGCTGGAGAAGACATAGCCGTTGCCGGTGCGGTGCTGGAGCCCGATCCGCCAGGTCCAGCCGGCTTCCTGTGCGGTCAGGCGGGTGAAGGGGAGCAGCGGCTCGGTTCGCATGCTCGGAATGGCCAGCGCGCGGTCGCACGGCAGCCAGTCGCTCCAGTCGTGCCACGCCACGCCCATCGTCCCGCCGACCAACAGCGAGCGGAATCCCGAGCAGTCGACGAACAGGTCGCCGGCGATCTCGGCCCCGGACTCCAGCTTGAGCGAGGCGACATGGCCGGTAGCCGGATCGCGGGCGACGTCGACCACCTTGCCCTCGATCCGCGTCACGCCGCGCGGCTGGGCCCAGCGGCGCAGGAAGCGGGCATAGAGGCCGGCGTCGAAATGATAGGCGTAGGAATAGGTCGAGCGGATCGACTTGGGATCTTCGTTGGGATGCTCGAACGCGGCGTTGCGGCAGACCGCGATCGAATAGGAATAATCGTGCAGTTCGGATGCGCGGCCGGCGGCGCGGGCACGAGCCCAATGATGCTGGAAATCGACCCCGGCCCAGGGCTCGCCGAAGGTGCCGAACGGGTGGACATAGCGTTCGCCGGGCACGTCCCAATCGACGAACTCGATCCCCGCCTTGAACACCGCCTGGGTGTCGCGCATGAACTGCGCCTCGTCGATCCCGAGCGTGTCGTTGAACACCTTGATGTGCGGCAGGGTCGCCTCGCCGACGCCGACGATGCCGATCTCGTCCGATTCGACCAGCGTGACGCGGTAATCCCCGGCGGGCAGCAATTTGACCAGCGCCGATGCCGTCATCCAGCCGGCGGTGCCGCCGCCGACGACGACCACCCTGAAGGGCTCTGGCTTGAGCGGATCTGGCCCTGATCCCGGCGTCATGATGATCCTTTCCTCACAAAGAGCGGGCGCCGCCTTGCCTGGGAGGGCGACGGCGGCGCCCAGTGGAGGAAATCAGAACTTGAAGCGGCCGCCAATCGAGAAGCGGCGATCGACCACGCCCCAATTGGCATCCATGTAGACGGGCTTGGCCCCCGGCGTGAGCTTGGAGTCGCCGAACACCTGCTGCTGATAGACGGTGCGCGTGTTGAGCAGGTTCGACCCTTCGAGCGAGATTTCGAACCTCTTGTCGAGCGAGATGCGCAACGATCCGTCGAGGAAGCCGGCGGCCTTCTGGAACACCGGCATGCCGATGCAGCAATCCAAATTGTTGGTCAGGAAGCGCGACCGCCAATTGTAGGCGACGCGGAGCGCGACCGGGCCCTTTTCATACAGGCCGACCAGGTTGAACGAATGTTTCGAGATCCCCGCCAGCATGTGCGAGTCGATCACCGCGCCGCGCCCGCCGCTGACGTCGAGTCCGCCGCCTTGGCCGCCGGTGCCGCCGGCATCGAGCGCGCCGACCGCGATCAGGTTGGAATTGCTGATCCCGGTCTGGTCGACGAAGGTGTAATTGGCCTGGATGCCCAGCCCCGACAGCAGGCCGGGGAGGAAGTCGAAGAAGGTCTGGTATCCGATCTCGAAGCCCTTGAGCTCACCGCCGTTGCTGACGTTGCTCGGGCCGCGCAGCAGTACGGTCTGGGTCGATCCGTTGTTGGTGAACTGGCGCTCGATCTGGCCGTAGGAGATCGTGTTGTGCAGCTTCTTGTAGAACAGGTCGATCGAAAGCGACGACGACTTGCCCATATAGCGTTCGAAGGTGAGGTCGAATTGATCGGCGGTCATCGGCCGCAGGCCGGCATTGCCGGATTCGGCGTTGAAGACGAAATTATAGCCGGTGACGTTGGCCGCGACATGCGCCGCGGTCGGCGAATTGTAGACGATGTAGGGCGAGTCCGGTCCGGTGTTGATGACCGGCGAATTGATCGACACGAAGTTCCTGAGCAGGCCGAAATCGGGCCGCGACAGGCCGCGCGAATAGCCGAAGCGGATATAGGTCTTGCTGTCGAGGCCGAGCCGCAGGTTAAAGCTCGGCAGCACGTTGGTATAGGACGCCTTGAGCGAATTGGGCGAGCCGCCGCCCGCGGCGAAGGCCCGGATTTGCGGCGTCAGGTAACAACTCGGCTGGACGATCGCGGTGCCCGAGACCGGCGTCGCGCAGGACGGCAGCAGGTTGAGCGCGGTGTCGGTCGGATAGGAGACCGAGCCGTCGCTGACGACCTCGGTACGGATCACGCGGACGCCGATATTGCCCTTTATCCGCACGCCGCCGCCGAAGATCGGCTGGTCGTTGCCGAAATTGAGCATGGCGTAGCCGGCGGTGGTCCGTTCGGACGTCGTGGTGACTTCCGACGGCGTGAAACAATTGTCGACCGTCGCCTCGGGCCGGTCGCAGATCGCGGTATAGCCAGGCGCGATCGGCGAGTTGGTGGTGGCACCGCTCAGCGACTGCAGCAGCTTCGGGAAGTTCTGCAGCGTGTCGCGGTTGAGATAGACCAGCGAGCCGTTGTTGTAGACGCTGCCGTTGTAGAAATCGCTGCCCAGGCTGGTCGATTCCCAGATGCCGGCGCCATAGCCCTTGAAGTTGGCATTGCACGCGGCGGCCGGGTTGGGCGTGGTGTTGTCGGCGTTGAAGCCGGCGCCGTTGCAATTCCAGCTCGCCGCGATCGGCGTCCAGTTGAAGGTGGAATAGCGGACTGTCTGGTTGCGGTCGGCATAGCGCACGCCGACCTTCAGCGAATCGAGCCAGCCGCCCTTGTCGAAATCATATTGCAGGTCGCCGCGGAACGCCCATTCGTCGGCATCATTGTCCTCGACATGGCCCTGGATGAACGGGATCCAGTAATTGTGCGGATTGGCGAGCCCGCCCGCCGCGTAATTGACGTTCGAGCCCGGCAGCAGCTTGATCTCCGGCGCGTTGCCGTCGGTCATGCTGTATTGGTAATTGGCCATCGACCCGACCGCGACCAGGATGTCGTTATTGTTGGTCGACGCGGTGATGCGCTGGCCGTCGAGCGTCAGCTTGAGATTGTCGGTGATCTTCCAGTCGATGTTCGCCGAAAAGTCGCGCGTGCCCTCGCTATGGTCGAAATTGCGCGCCTCGTTCTGGAAATAGAGGCCGTCGCGCGTCGTGGTGCAATGGCCGGTGCCGCAATTGTTGACGAACGGCATGCCGGGGACCGCGGAGCCCGTGTTGATCGCGTCCTGGTCGCTGCCGCTCCAGCTGCCCGCCCAGCTGCCATGGCCCTGGGTCAGCACGCCCGATTCGAGCAGGCCGTTCGACCCGAAGACGAGCGCGCCGGTACCGTCCGCCGGGCCCAGGATGGTCGTGCTGCGCGGGTTGAACGACGGCGTGCCATAAGCATTGCCCTCGAGGATCGCGTGCGAGGCGCGCTCGAGCCACGCATTGTGATATTTCGAATCGGTATATTGCACGGTCAGCAGGAAGCGTTCGGACTTGTCCTGATACTGACCGGCGAGCGCGATGCCGCGCCGCGTGCGGTCGTAATCGACCTGCGAATAGCGGATGCCGTCGGGCAGGAAGGCCCAGCCGGTGCCGCCGAACGGATTGGCTGTGCAGCCGACCAGGCCGTCCGCCCCGATATTGGCGGTGCCGTCGGGCTTGAGCGCGCCTGCCGAGCAATAAGTGTCGATCTTGTCCATGATCACGCTTTCGGTCCGCGTGACGACATGGCTGCGTGCGAAATCGGCCATGAAGCCGAACTTGCCGATCTCGGTGTCGAACGTGTCGCTGATCAGCGCCGAGAATTCGCCGGTCCATTTCTTCGACCGGTCGCCATAAGTCGCCTTGCCGTTGCCGGTGACGACGAGACCGTTCTGGTCGAACGGCAGGCGCGTGCGCAGGTCGACCGTGCCGGCGATGCCACCCTCGATCATGTCGGCGGTCAGATTCTTGTAGACGTCGACGCGCGACATCAGTTCGGGCGAGATGTCGTTGAAGTTGAGCCCGCGGGCGGCGTCGGCCGAGAAGCTGTCGCGGCCGTTGAATTCGGTGCGGACCTGGGTCAGACCACGAACCAGCACGCCAGCGGCCTCGCCCGAGGGGTGAGTCGAATCGTCGGTCGATTGCAGGCGCGACACGGTGATGCCGGGGATGCGCGACAGTGCGCCGGAGACCGAGGTGTCGGGGAACGAGCCGATATCGGTCGCGCTGATCGAATCGACGATCGTCGCGGCGTTGCGCTTGGTTTCCGCCGCGTCGCCGAGCGCGCGGCGCACGCCGACGATCACGATGTCGCCGCTGTCGTCGGTGGAAGAGCCGGTATCGGCCTGCGGGGCGGCCGCCGGGCTGGTCGCCGCAGCGGGCGCCGTCTGGGCCTCCGCGCCGGTCGCGGCGAAAATCGCCAGCGTCATCAGCGAGGTGCTGCTCCACAAAAGGCCGCGACTACGGCTCGAACCCCATTGCTTCATCGATCACTCCCCTATCCGTGCCCCTCATCATGGGGGCTTCGTCCCTTGCCCGCGCCGGAACCTGCCCGACGCACGGCGTGAATCGTCATCTGCGGAATCGTTGCGGCGCGTCGGTGCGTGCCATTGCCCCTTCATCCTTCCCTTCGCGGCCCGTCTTTCGCGGTGCGCGCGACTCCATCGCTTGCAACTTCATGCAGCGATTTGCGCTTTGTTGCGTAAATTTCCGTGGCGCGCAAGGGGTGTTTTTTGCAGGGAGTCACTAGCGACTCGCTAAATTCCAGCGACTGTCGCGTAAATTCACCAATGCAATATTTGCATAATCTCGATGC
Source organism: Sphingomonas sp. (assembly GCF_051962185.1). Classification (GTDB taxonomy): domain Bacteria; phylum Pseudomonadota; class Alphaproteobacteria; order Sphingomonadales; family Sphingomonadaceae; genus Sphingomonas. The sequence goes on along the minus strand of NZ_JBQCCN010000280.1, from coordinate 5,629 downwards.
TGGGGACATACCCAGTGGAACCAATGGGTAAGATCGCCCAGGCGATGCGGCCCATGGGTCGGCGCGAGATGCGCGCCACCAACGTCACCCCGGCCTTGTACCGGGGCCCACTCCTCCACACTCCCCGAAGGCTGTCGTTGCGCGGTGGATGCCGGCACAAGGCCGGCATGACGGATGGGGGGCGGCCACCAGCGATGGCGCATGCCGCCGCATCATTCGCGCGGCCTTCAGACGTCGGGAATGAACAAAGCGGTCAGCGCCGCGCCGGCCATCGCGGCGGCGGCGAGGCCGAGCGCGAGGATCGCCTGATTGCCCAGCCAGTGATGGACGATCGCGCCGAGCAGCGTCGCGGCGACCAGTTGCGGCAGCACCAGGAACATATTGTGGATGCCCATATAAACGCCCATTTTCCGCGGCGGCACCGCGCTCGCCAGCATCGCGTAGGGTAGCGACAGGATCGCCGCCCAGGCGCAGCCGATGCCGATCGTCGGGAGCCACAGCCATAAGGGATCGTCGATCATCACATAGCCGGCGAGCCCCAGCGCGCCGAGCGCCAGGCTGGCGGCATAGACGTTGCGCCGCCCGATCCGCTCGGCGAGCCAGGGCAGGGCCAGCGCGGCGATCGCCGCGATGCCGTTGTAACCGGCGAACAATATACCGACCCAGTCGGCGCCCGCATTGTATGCGGCCGAGCTGGCATCGGCGGTATGATAATGATGCGCCGCGACCGCGGGCACGGTATAGATCCACATCGCGAACAGGGCGGTCCAGGTGAAGAACTGGACCAGCGCGAGGTGCCGCAACACGCGCGGCATGTGCAGGATGTCCTCGACGATCTCGAACACGCCGAGCGAATGCCGCCCGCCGCGCCGCATGGCGACGGCGGCGAGTTGGGCAACCCCGAACACGAAAGCGATCATCGCGAGCACGTAGATTTCGCGTTCGAGCGCCTCGGCCCAGGCGAAGCCGGCGATGGCGAGCCCGCCCAGCATCCACAGCGCGCCGCTCAGCGCCAGCGTCGCGGCGCCGGTCGTGCTCGGCACCGCATGCTCGACCCGGTCCGGCGCATCGGCGGCTAGACTCTCGGGCGGGCGCTCGATGGTGGTGACGACGGTCCAGGCGACCGCGGCCAGCAGGCCGACCGCGCCGATATAGAAGGTCAGGCGCACCGACGGCGGCAGCCATCCCGCCGGGGCGGTCGCGGGCACGCCGAACCAATGCGTCAGGATCCAGGGCAAAGCGGAGGCGAACACCGCGCCGGCGCCGATGAAGAACACCTGGACCGCAAACCCTTCGGTGCGCTGTTCCTCGGGCAAGGCGTCGGCGACCAGCGCGCGGAACGGCTCGGCGGCGATGTTGATCGAGGCGGTGAGCAGCCACAAGGCGAGGCTCGCCATCCAGAGGCTCGCGGCGTTGGGCATCGCGACGAGCGCGATCGCGGTCAGGATCGATCCCGCCAGCAGGAACGGCCGCCGCCGCCCGAGTGGTCCCCAGGTACGGTCGCTCCAATGCCCGATCAGCGGCTGGACCAGCAGCCCCGTGATCGGCGCCGCGATCCACAGGATCGGTAATTGGTCGAGCTGGGCGCCCAATGTCTGGAAGATCCGGCTGGTGCTGCCGTTCTGCAGTCCCCACACGATCTGCACCCCGAACAGGCCGCAGCACATGTTCCAGATCTGCCCGATCGTCAGGCGCGGCCGCCGCGACGGTGCCGGTGGCGAAATGCTCGCGTCCCCCTCGCTCGCTTGCAAAACCTGCCCTTCGCTCCTTAAGTCGGCGCCGGTTGACGATCAGCTTGGGCGTAATGGGCACCAACAGCAACAACAATACGACGCTGCAGGACCTCGCCAAACTGGCGGGCGTCTCGGTGTCGACGGTGTCGCGCGCGCTCAACGACGAGCCGGTGATCAGCGCCAAGACCAAGCAACGCATCTGGGCGCTGGCGCGCGACCACGACTATCCGTTCCGCCATTACATGCCTGCCGCGCCGATCGGGGCGGAAGGATCGATCGCGATCGTCACCCCGCACATGCGCGGCCGGCCGGTGCCGCTGACTCACCCGTTCTTCCTCGAACTGATCGCGCAGATCGGCGAGGCGGCGCGCACCCGCGATTGCGACTTCATCGTCAGCCACACCTCTCCCGACAATTACGACGACCTCGTCCACGCCGTGACCACCAGCCGCGCGAGCGGAGTGATCTTCCTGGGACAAGGCGGGTTGCACGACCAGCTCAACCAGCTCGCGACCGCGACCAACGGCCGATTCGTGGTGTGGGGCGCCCACATGCCGGGACAGAAATATTGCTCGGTCGGCTCCGACAACCATCTCGGCGGGCGGCGCGCGACGCTTCACCTCGCGCGGATGGGGCGGCGCAATATCATGTTCCTCGGCGGCAGCGATCCCGAGGCGCTGCAGCGGCGGCGCGGCTATCTGGAGGGGATCAAGGAAAGCGGGCTCGACGCCGATCCCAAATTGGTCGTGCCGGTCGAATTCGAACTCGAAGCGGCCGAGGCGGCGGTGGCGCGCCTGCTCCATCGCGGCGTCGCGTTCGACGGCATCGTCGCCTCGAGCGATCTCATCGCGCTGGGCGCGATCCGCGCGATCAAGCGGGCCGGAAAGACCGTCCCCGGCGACGTGTCGGTGGTCGGCTATGACGACATGCTGCTGAGCCGGTTGAGCACCCCCACCTTGAGCACGATTCGCCAGGATACGGCGGAGGCGGGGCGGCTGCTCGTATCGCGCGTGCTCGATTTCTCGCCCGATCATTTGCCGGTTCATCTGCCGACTGACTTGATCGTCCGCGAGTCCTGCGGCGGCTAACGTCCGTTCCCGATCTTCCTCGCCATGGATCGTAGCCCCAAAGTCATCGAAGCGGGCGGGGGCGTCACCCATTTTGGAAGAGCAATAGATCTGGCCAAATATCAGAATAGGGCAGCAATTCACTGCTTTGGGTCACTTGGCGGCAACCGACGACGACCATCAAAAGCGGAGCGCGAAGGTCTTTCCTCGTTACCATCGCCGTTCTTGGCGAATCCCGACCAGCGCGTTATTGTAGCCTTCTCAAAAACGGTATTGTCCGCTAGAAACCAGAGCCGCGATTGGGGGATGAAGATGAACGACATCACGTCTAAGGGTATTGAGGCTCAGCAGGAGGGTGATGCTCTCCCGGTGGCCAAGCCGAAATGGGAAAAGCCCGAAATCACCGATTTCAAGTCGATCACGGTGGCGCGCGGACTATCCGGCCTGCCGGGTGACGGCCTCAGCAACCAGACCTGATTCTCCCTTATCGTGTCGATGATCGGGTACGATTTCGGCGGATTGCTCATCAGCTCTCCGCTGGATCTTTACGGTCTGCGACGCGCCGTCGGAAGATCGGCCTCGGCCCCTGACATAGACATCAATCTGGCCGTCGGAGCGATGCCGCTTCGGCGCCCGATCACTTATGCCTGGCAAGGCCGCTTTCGACTGACGATCGAGGGCGGCGGGGAAACCGGCTGGACGATCCGCTATCGCGACGATGTCGCGATCGGTTGCGATTCGGACGGCGCGTCGGTCGACTGCGTGTGCAGCGATGCGGCGCACGTCCCGATCCTCGGCGAAATCCTCTCGCGACGAGTGCTGCCGCGACTCGCCTTGCTGCACGATCGCTTTCCGGTCCATGCCGCGTCGCTTGCCCGTGACGACGGAGCGGTGCTGTTGTTCGGGCCGTCGGGCGCAGGCAAGTCGACCCTGACCGCGGCGATGGCTGCGGCCGGATGGGACATCATGAGCGACGACATGTCGGTCCTGAGCGGCGCCGACGACCCGCATGTCTGGCAGACGGCGCCCGGCGTGTCGCTATGGGAGCCGTCGCGACAGGGCCTCACCCTGTCGGACGCCGAGGTCCGGCCGATCGGCGGTTATGACGGCAAATATTGGCACGCCCCCGCCCGTCGCGCGCGCGCCGAGCGCGTACCGGTCAGGGCGCTGGTGTTTCTCTCGCGCGCCGAGCCCGATGCGGCGATGGAATGGCGGCGTGTCGCCGGGCCGATGGCATTGGTGCTCGCCGCATCGCAGATGGTCCGCTTCGACCCGGCGGACAATGACGAGACCACCAGGACGCTCGACGCGTTCGGCCGGCTGGTCACCCGCCTTCCCTGCTATACGCTCGCTTATCCGCGCACGTTCGACGCTTTGCCCGGAGCGATCGACGCGATCGCCGACTTGCTTGCTCATGTCTGAGAGCAAGCGCGTTTACGATCTCTCGCTCGCGGCGAACGACTTCGAGCCTTGGCAGGGTGCGCCGCGGCGAACGCTCGTCATTTGCAGCCATCCGCGATCGGGCAGCACCTTGTTGGGCGAGGCGCTCCATTTCGCCGGAGGATTGGGTTGCCCGCTGGAATATCTCCATCGCGGTTTCCGCCCCAATCTCGCGGCACGTTGGGCAGCGCCCGACCTCGATCGTTACGTCGCGGCGATGCATCGCTGGCGCACCGATCCGTCCGGGGTCTTCTCGATCAAGCTGTTCTGGCAGGACGTGGAAGAGATCGCGCATGAGCGCGCGCCCGATCGTTTCCCGCCGCCGCGCACGGCGTCGCCCGACGATAACGACCGCGCGCTCTATCTCGCTTACCAAGAGCTGCTCGCCGAGATTCTGCCCGCGCAGACATTGGTGCTGCTGGAACGCCGCGACGTCGTGCGCCAGGCCGTGTCCGGACTGATCGCGGCGCAGACCGGGGTGTGGCGGTCGATTCCCGGCGTCGCGGAGAACGAGGCCAAGAGCGCCGCCGATTATGACTATGACCGAATCCTCGGCCTGGTGTCGTTCAGCCGCGACAGCGCCGATCACTGGAGCCGCTATTTCGAGGCGATCGGCGCGGCACCCTACCGCCTGGCCTATGAAGATATGGTCCGCGACTATGTCGGGACCGTCGGCGCGTTGCTGGAATCGCTGGGGCGACCCGCTGCCGTGCCGCCGCAACGCATGCGGCGCCAGTCCGACCAGGTCGGCGAGGCGATGGTGCTGCGCTTCCTGCGCGACCATAGCGCGCGCCAGGGCTAAACCTCAGCCGGCTCGGGGCTCGACCGTCACCAGGTCGTTGTCGATCAGCGAACCGACGAACGCGGTGACATCGCCGAGGCAGGTTTCCGGATCGACGTCGAATCTGCTCTGCATCGTGCGGCACAAGGCGCCGACCGTCATCGGCGTATCGAGGGCTTCCCAGATGCGCGAACCGATTTGATTGAGCTGGAAGAAATAACCGCTGTCGACATTCAGAATGACCATTTCGCCGTCGATCTCCGACGCAACGAGATTGGCGGGGCGGGACAGGACGGTATCGTCGTCGGTTGCGGACGGAATGTTCATCCGGGTTGGTTTCCGCAAAACGCAGGCGCTGACAAGGGGCGACGGCGGAGGCTGGCCCGAAACGGGATGACCGGGGGCGAAGGTCGAAGCCAAGGGCGATCTCGACGCCGCTGCGTCGGAGCCGCCGTTTTCGGTCGCTTTAGAGTCGTTTTCACTTAGGTTGAAGCGTATCCGGAGTTTCTGAAGTAGTTGGCGCATTCGTGGGGTGGGAAGGCGTCGAGCAGAGTGCCGATGCGGCGCCAGGTTGCATCGACAGATCGCTCGGCTGCCTTTCGAAGCAG
>NZ_JBQCCN010000279.1:0-8462 GCF_051962185.1 Sphingomonas sp. | reverse complement strand
CTCCGGGGTGACGACCTCGACCTTCATGATCGGCTCGAGCAGCTTGATGCCGGCCTTCTGGGCCGCTTCGCGCATCGCGCCACGGGCGCAGATTTCGAACGCCAGCGCCGACGAGTCGACGTCGTGATAGGCGCCGTCGGTTAGGTGGACTTCGAAGTCGATGATCGGGAAGCCGATCAGCGATCCCGTTTCCGCCGTCTCACGGAAGCCCTTTTCCACCGACGGGATATATTCGCGCGGGATGTTGCCGCCCTTGATCTCGTCGAAGAACTGGTAGCCCGAGCCACGCTCACCGGGGATGACCGTGACCTTGACGCGGCCGAACTGACCCGAACCACCCGACTGCTTCTTGTGGGTGTAGTCGATGTCGACCTTCTTGCCGAGATACTCGCGATACGCCACCTGCGGCGCGCCGACATTGGCCTCGACCTTGAACTCGCGCTTCATGCGGTCGACCAGGATCTCGAGGTGGAGTTCGCCCATCCCCTTGATGATGGTCTGGCCCGATTCGTGATCGGTCGAAACGCGGAACGAGGGGTCCTCGGCGGCCAGGCGGTTGAGCGCGATGCCCATCTTTTCCTGGTCGGCCTTGGTCTTCGGTTCCACCGACAGCTCGATCACGGGGTCCGGGAACTCCATGCGCTCGAGGATGATCGGCGCGGCCGGATCGCACAAAGTGTCGCCGGTCGTCGTTTCCTTGAGGCCCGCGATGGCGACGATGTCGCCGGCGCGCGCTTCCTCGATGTCCTCACGCGAGTTCGCGTGCATGAGGAGCATACGGCCGATCTTTTCCTTCTTGTCCTTCACCGAGTTCAGGTAGCTGCCCTTGGACAGCGTACCCGAATAGATGCGGGCAAAGGTGAGCGAGCCGACGAACGGGTCGTTCATGATCTTGAACGCGAGCAGCGACAGCGGCGCATCGTCGCTCGCCGGACGCGAATCGGGGGTCTCGCCGTCGAGCTTCACGCCCTGCACGTCGGGAATGTCGAGCGGGCTCGGCAGATAGTCGACGACCGCGTCGAGCAACGGCTGCACGCCCTTGTTCTTGAACGCCGAGCCGCAGACGATCGGCACGAACGCCATGGCGAGCGTACCCTTGCGGATCAGCCGCTTCAGCGTCGCGACGTCGGGCTCGTTGCCCTCGAGATACTGCTCCATGACATCGTCGTCCTGCTCGACGACCATCTCGATCAGATCGTTGCGGTACTTGGCGGCCTTTTCGACCATGTCCGCGGGGATGTCCTGATATTCGAACTTCGCGCCCAGGCTCTCTTCGAGCCAGATGATCGCGCGGTTGTTGACCAGGTCGACCAAGCCCTTGAAGCCGCCCTCGATGCCGATCGGGAGATACAGCACCGCCGGACGCGCGCCGAGGCGCTCGATGATCGAGTCGACGCAATAATAGAAGTCGGCGCCAGTGCGATCGAGCTTATTGACGAAGCACATCCGCGGCACGCCGTACTTGTCGGCCTGGCGCCACACCGTCTCAGACTGCGGCTCGACGCCGGCAACGCCGTCGAAGCACGCGACCGCGCCGTCGAGCACGCGCAGCGAACGCTCGACTTCGATGGTGAAGTCGACGTGGCCCGGGGTGTCGATGATGTTGATCAGATGCTCGGGGCCCTGGCCGTCCTCGGCCTTCCACTTGCAGGTGGTGGCCGCCGACGTGATCGTGATCCCGCGCTCCTGCTCCTGCTCCATCCAGTCCATCGTCGCGGTGCCTTCGTGCACTTCGCCGATCTTGTAGGACTTGCCGGTGTAGTAGAGGATGCGCTCGGTCGTCGTCGTCTTGCCGGCGTCGATGTGCGCCATGATGCCAATGTTACGATAGCGGTCGAGCGAATGGCTGCGGGCCATGGTCGTAGCTTCCTTAAGGATGTGGGGAGCCGGCCGATCCGGCTTCCCGCTATGTAGGTAATGTAATTACCAATGCCAGATCACCGGTCCCACCGAAGCGGAACCGGCCGATCCAGTCGTGCTTACCAGCGATAGTGGCTGAAGGCGCGGTTCGCTTCGGCCATGCGGTGCGTGTCTTCGCGCTTCTTGACCGCGTTGCCGCGGTTGTTCGACGCGTCGAGCAGCTCGCCCGACAGACGAGCCGACATGGTGTTTTCCGAACGCGAGCGCGCGGCCGAGATCAGCCAGCGGATCGCGAGCGCCTGGGCGCGCTCCGGACGCACCTCGACGGGAACCTGGTAGGTCGCACCACCGACGCGGCGGCTGCGGACCTCGATGCCCGGCTTGATGTTGTTCAGCGCTTCGTGGAACACCGCGAGCGGGTCCTTCTTGGCGCGGGTTTCGACGGTGTCGAGCGCCGAATAGACGATGCCTTCGGCGACGGACTTCTTACCGTCCAGCATCACCGAATTCATGAACTTCGACAGAACCTCATCCCCGAACTTGGGATCAGGCAGGATTTCCCGCTTCTCGGGACGACGACGACGAGCCATTGCTCCATTCCTTCCTTAGTACCGAGACAGCTTACTTCGGACGCTTCGCGCCGTACTTCGAACGGCTCTGCTTGCGATCCTTGACGCCCTGCGTGTCGAGCACGCCGCGCAGCACGTGATAGCGCACACCGGGAAGGTCGCGCACACGGCCGCCACGGATCAGGACCACCGAGTGCTCCTGAAGGTTGTGGCCTTCACCGGGGATGTAGCTGATGACTTCGCGCTGGTTGGTCAGGCGGACCTTGGCAACCTTGCGCAACGCCGAGTTCGGCTTCTTCGGAGTCGTCGTGTAAACACGCGTGCAGACGCCGCGCTTCTGCGGGTTCTGCTCCATCGCAGGGACCTTCGACTTGGCCTTCTGCGGGTCACGGCCCTTGCGGACCAACTGGTTAATCGTCGGCATGAAGCCCTTCACCTTTATGTTACCAGAGTTTCTGGCGGTTACTTTGCCGGGAGCCATTGTCAGCGAATGCGAAAAAGGACCGAGGGCGCGCCTTTCGGCGTCCCGGGTCCACGTCTTCCGGCAACGTTCAGCTCTTGCCCGAACGGCACGAATGCCAAGCGAGCGGGCGCGCCTATAGACGGGGAGTCGGAAACGGTCAACGGGGTGCCGACCGTACGGACGCCATCCTGTCGCGGGCGCGGAAGAGTCCAGACGACTATTGCCCGGTAGAGAAAAGCGCCGCCCTTTCCCTTCCAATGGCGTGCCGATATCAACCGATCACACGCTAGGGGCGATTTCTCTTGTCAGGCAACCCGATCACTTTGGTAATCCGCGCGGCATTCATCTGCTGGGCTCTCTTCGTCGGCTATCGCTTCTTCCTTCAATTCCGCAGCGGACAGGTACCGATCGCCAATTTCGGAACGCCGAATATCGTTCGTCGACAGGAGCAGCCGTTCAAGTTCTGGGCGATCGCTCTCTTCTGCTATGCGATCCTGGCCGCGATGGTGGTGCTCTCCATCTTTTTGCCCGCCAGCTGAGCGCCTCTTTTACGCAGCGCTAACCCCACCCGGCTAGCACGTCGCGATGCCCGATTCCCCCGCCTCCGTCCTTGCGGTCCTGTTCGCGATCGGTGCTGCTGCGTGGTGGATGAGCTTGGCCGCTGCGATCGACCATCGACATCGCTCGATGCTCGGGTGGTCCGGACTGGCGCTGGCGACAAATCCCCAGGCGGCCGCCTGCGCGCCGTTGATAATCGCATTGCTGATCGGCCGGCGCGTTTCGCCGCGGCTTTGGCTCGCCGCTCCCCTCACCTTCTTCCCGGCGATCGCCGCCATCCGGTTCGCGGGCTGGCCGCTCCCCGATCTCTCAAGCGTCTATGTCGGCCAGGCCGATTGGTCGCCGATGCTCGCGAACGACGCGCCCAATGCCTGGTCGATCGTCCAGGCATTGCCATGGATAGGCGACCTGCCGCTTACCGGACTCGCGCTGGCGTCGGCGGTAGGCGCCGCCGCCTGGCTCACCGCTCGGTTCGCCTGGCGCAGTCCCGAAGGGAGCGACGTCATCACGGCGGCATTGTTGTTCGCCTTGGTCCTGCCGGGATTGCTGCCCGGCTCGGACGCACGCTCTTTCGTCATGGCCGACGTCCTGGCGCTAGGGCTGGCGGCCATGCGCGGCGACCGTCGATCCTGGACGATCTGTGCGCTGGTCGAGAGCGGATCGATGCTGGCGTTGGTCGGCGACCTGTCCGGGATTCGGGCTTGGGCAATGCTCGGCGCGGTACCGATGATCGTCGCGACGGCGCTGATCGCGCGCCGGTTCCTCATCTCGCCCGCCAACGACAACGGCCTGCCGCTCAACCCGTTCCGGGCCTATCCCGCGTGACGCGCGACTTGATAGGTAGGCGTTCGCGAGATTCGGGATTCGCAAAGGGGTTCTCCATGTTCAACAAGCGTGACGACGCGCCTGCGTCGACCTACCAGCCCGCGGCCGCGACGACGCGCCGCTCCAACGGCAGCTCGGGCAACGGCTTTTCGGTGATCGGCGCCGACGTCGTCGTCACCGGCAACATCCGGGCGTCGGCGGACCTGCATATCGAAGGGCGCGTCGACGGCGATCTCGATTGCGGCAATCTCGTGGTCGGCGCCGACGCGACGATCCAGGGCCAGGTTCGCGCCGACAGCGCGCGCATCGCGGGCAAGATCGACGGCGCGGTCTCGATCCGCCAGCTGACCGTCGAGTCGGGCGCGCGGATCACTGGCGACGTCGAATATGAGACGATTTCGCTCGAGACCGGCGCGCATGTCGATGGCCGGCTCAAGCATTTCTCGGCCCAAGCAGCCGCGACGGCGCCCGTCACGCCGGTGCTGGGCGCCCCGCGCGAATTCAAGATGATCGATGCGCCGAGCGAGGAAGTAGCCGCCTGACCGGCGGCCGCCCCTTTATATCGTCATGTTGGACATCGCCGCGTCGTAAGCGGATTGCGCGCCGGCGAGGTCGACCGCGAAGCCGATCCACATCGCCATCAGGACAATGACCGAGACCCAGAAAGCGGGCGCGCGGATCGAGACCTTGCCGAGCACGACATGCGCGACGCTATGGATGACGCGCAGCAGGACGTAGATCCAGGCGAGCACGACCTGGACGCGATCAGCCTGGTGCGTGATCAGCAGCAGCGGCACGAGCGCGTAGAACAGCACCGGCGCCTCGAACAGGTTGCGCAGGTTGTTGGCCGGCATCTCGACCGGCTGGAAATAGCGCATCGCCGCTTCCCCCGAGGCAAAATCCTCGGGCCGAGGCGGGTGCTTTTTCATATGGCCCGCGCGCGCGACGGCGACCCACACCATCACGGCGAACGTCAGCGTGGCGAGCGCGATCGTCGGCCATAGAATCGCAAACGACTGCATCCCCTTCCCTCCTTATGCTAGGAGCAGGCTGCCCCAACGCACGGAGGAATGGAATGGCCGACTGGACGCTGCCGATGGACGGAGGATGCCGCTGCGGCAAGGTGCGCTTCCGGATCAGCGCGCCGCCGATGTTCACCGCAGTGTGTCATTGCACTGGCTGCCAGAAGATGACGGCAGGCGCCTATTCGACCACGGTCGCGATCCCGCGTGCGGGCTTCGCGCTGACGGAGGGCGAGACGGTCATCGGCGGGCTCCACGGCGAGCGGTTGCACCACCAGCATTGCGATCATTGCAAGAGCTGGGTCTACACCGACTTCGAACCCGACATGGGGTTCGTCAACGTCCGCGCGACGATGCTCGACGATCCGAGCTGGGTCACGCCCTTCATCCAGAATTACACGAGCGAGGCACTGCCCTGGGCGCTGGTCGATTCCCCGCATTCCTATGAGAAGTTTCCGTCCATGGAGGAATATCAGCCGCTGCTCGCCGAATTCGCGCAGCGGCACGGCGGCTAGCTGGCGAGCATCGCGGTATAGGAGCTCGGCGCGGGTGGCAGGATCGCGCGGGCGAGGATACCGGCTGTAATGACGAGCGCGAGCAAGCCGCCGCCGGCGAGCAGAAGGCGCCGCGACGGTCGCGCTTCCGACCATAACAGGACAGCGCCGACCGCCGCCGCGATCATCGGCCAGAGGTGGTAGCGAAGATCGGCGGCGATGCTGATCGCGGCGAAGCTCGCCTCCAGTGAGATCGCAGAGACGAGCAAGGCGAGCGCGAGGTCGCGTGCGGATGCCGGCGGCCGCCGCAATGCCTCGATCAAGCCGGGCAGCGCGACGACCAGCCACACGATCGGCCAGCCGAGGGGCGTATCGGCGAGCGGTCGCGTCGCATCGATAAACCATGACGCCGCCCGTCCCGGATCGCCGAGGCCGAAGCGGTTGGGTTGCGATTCCGCCGGAGGCCAGGAGTCGATTAGCCCGCGCCCGACCAGCCAGCGCTCCGTTCGGTCGAGATGCGCGAGCCGGTGCCCGGCATAGGCGATCGGATGCCGGAACGCCGCGCCGGCAAGCATCGCGTACATCTCGCCGACCGGCCGTGATCCAAGGTCGTCCACCGCGTCGGCGCAGGCGCCGCCGCCCAACGGATCCCAGAAATAGGGTTTCACGCAATGCTCGCGCCGCAGCACCTCGATCTCCGCCGGCGCGATGCCGGTCGCGTCGGAATCTCCGGTTCGCACGGCGATCGCGGCGAGGTCGAACAGCGGCTCGGTCGTCTGCACGCCGCTGGGTGTCGCACCCAGCAGATCGGCGTTGATCAGCGGAGTCAGCGCAAGCACCGCGAGCAACCCGGCGACGACCAACCCCAGCCGGACAAACCAGCGCCCCCTGGGCAACACCATCACGATCAAGGGAATTGTCGCGAACAGGGCATTGGCGCGCACCAGGCTGGCATAGGCAAGCAGCAACCCCGCCAGCACCCAGCCGATCCAGGGCACGCGCACGCCGCGCAACCGCCACCAGCCGATCACGCCGGTCGCGGCCAGCATCGCCGCGACCATCTGCACGTCCTTGAGCACGCTCCATTGCCAGACCGCGAACCAGGGCAGCGCGCCGATCGCGAGCACCGGGAACGCCGCGCGTCGCGCCCCCTTTTTTGCCAGCGCCGCGGCCAGCAATCCGAGCCCCAGCCAAAACAGCAGGATCTGCAGCGCCATCATCGGCCCAGCGCCGCCGCCCATCAGGTGAAACAGCGACCACAGCCGCGCCATGATCGGCGGGTGCCAATCGTCATAGCGGCCGGACAGGATCTGTCCGAACTGCTCGACGCTGTCATATTGAGCGATGCCAGGCCAGCCCGCCGCGATCATCAACGCGGCAAGCAGCAACGCCGCCCACAATGGCCAGAGTCGTCCCAGCTTCCCCATTGGCGCGGAGATCAGCACATCGCGGGCGGCGACGCGAGCCTCGTCCTGCACGCCGCGACCGCGTCCGGTCGCGGCGTCGCCCGATCAGATGTGCAACGCCCTTCCGTAAGCGCCGAGCACGCTCTCGTGCATCATCTCGCTCAAGGTCGGGTGCGGGAACACCGTCTCCATCAGCTCGGCCTCGGTCAGTTCACCGGTCTTGCCGATCGTATAGCCCTGGATCAGCTCGGTGACCTCGGCGCCGATCATGTGCGCGCCGAGCAGTTCGCCGGTCTTGGCGTCGAACACCGTCTTCACGAAGCCTTCGGGCTCGCCGAGCGCGATCGCCTTGCCATTGCCGATGAAGGGGAAGTTGCCGACCTTGACCTCATAGCCCGCTTCCTTCGCCTTGGCCTCGGTCAGCCCGACGCTGGCGATCTGCGGGTGGCAATAAGTGCAGCCCGGGATGTTCTTCGGGTCCATCGCATGCGGGTGCTTGCCGGCGATCGCCTCGACCGCGATCACGCCTTCGTGGCTCGCCTTGTGCGCCAGCCAGGGCGGCTGCGTCACGTCGCCGATCGCGTAGAGGCCCTCGACGTTCGTCTTGCACATACCGTCGGTGACGATGTGGCCGCGATCGGTCTTCACGCCGAGTTCTTCCAGGCCGATATTCTCGGTGTTAGGGAGGATGCCGATGGCGACGATGACATGGCTGTAGTCCGCGGTCGTGACCTTGCCGTCCTTGTCCTTGATCGACGCCTTCACGCCATTCGCGCCGACCTCGAGCTTGTCGACGCCGGCCTTGGTCATGATCGTCATGCCCTGCTTCTTGAGCGCCTTTTCGAGGAAGGCGGAGACATCGGCATCCTCGACCGGGACGAGCCGGTCGAGCATCTCGACCACCGTCACGTCGGCGCCCATGTCCTTGTAGAAGCTCGCGAACTCGATGCCGATCGCGCCCGAACCGATGACCAGCAGCTTCGACGGCATCTCGCTCGGCGTCATCGCGTGGCGATAGGTCCAGACGCGCTTGCCGTCGGCCTTGGCGAACGGGAGGTCGCGGGCACGCGCGCCCGTCGCGACGATGATGTTCTTGGCCGAAAGCTCGGTCTTCTTGCCGTCCTCGGCAGTGACGGTCAGCCCGCCTTTACCGGTCAGCTTGCCGACGCCCATGTGGACGGTGATCTTGTTCTTCTTCATCAGGTGCGTGACGCCCTGATTGAGCTGCTTGGCGACGCCGCGCGAGCGCTTGACCACCGCTTCCA
>NZ_JBQCCN010000278.1:0-4896 GCF_051962185.1 Sphingomonas sp. | reverse complement strand
GTCGATGCCGCGCGCCGCGACGTCGGTCGCGACGCAGACCCGCGCGCGACGGTCGCGCAGCGCCTGAAGCGCCTGGTTGCGCTCGTTCTGGCTATGCTCGCCCGACAGCGCCACCGCCGCGAAGCCGCGCTCCGACAGGCTGGCGTGCAAGTGGCGGACGTTGTCGCGCGTCGCGCAGAACAGCATCGCCGTCTCCGCTTCGTGGAAGCGCAGCAGGTTGATGACGGCATGCTCGATATCGGCCGGGGCGACGGCGACCGCCTGATAGGTGATGTCGCCATGGCCGCGGTCCTCGCCGACGGTCGAGATGCGCAGCGCATCGCGCTGATAGGTGCGCGCGAGCTGGACGATCTGGCGCGGCATGGTCGCCGAGAACAACAGGGTGCGACGCTCGGTCGGGGTCGCGTTGAGCAGGGTCTCGAGGTCCTCGCGGAACCCCATGTCGAGCATCTCGTCGGCCTCGTCGAGCACCGCGACGCGCAACTCGGACAGGTCGAGCGCCCCGCGCTCGCCATGGTCCCGCAACCGGCCCGGCGTGCCGACTACGATATGCGCGCCCTGCGCCAGCACGCGGCGCTCGCGCGACGGATCCATGCCGCCGACGCAGGTCGCGATGCGCGCGCCGGTCTTGGCATAGAGCCAGGACAATTCCTTGGCGACCTGGAGCGCGAGCTCGCGGGTCGGTGCGATCACCAGCGCCAGCGGGGCGCCGGGCTGCTGGGTCTGGCCCTTGTGCAGCAGCTCGTCGGCCATGGCGAGGCCGAAGGCGACGGTCTTGCCCGAGCCGGTCTGAGCGGACACGAGCAGGTCGCGGCCGGCGGACTCGGGCTTGCTGACCTCCGCCTGGACGGGGGTCAGTGCTTCATAGCCGCGCGCGGTCAGCGCTTCGGCGAGCAGGGGAGGGAGGTGCGAAAAAGGCATTCTGTCTCGATAAAAAGCGGCGCCGGCCTGGCGCACGGGCGCCGGCGGAAAACGCGGTGACGATGTGGATTGGTCCCGCCCCTACGCGCTTTCGGCCGATTTGGCAAAAGGAAGGGCGAGCGCCGGTTGCCGCGCCGTGCCGCTGACCCCATTTCGGCATTCGACCATCCCCAAACAAGAGGTGTCCCGATGACGCTCCCCGCCGATCCCGTCTGGTTCATCACCGGCTGTTCGACCGGCTTCGGCCGCGAACTGGCCAGGCTGGTGCTCGATCGCGGCTGGCGCGCCGTGGTGACGGCGCGCGGCGCCGATCGCGTCGCCGATATCGTCGAAATCGCGCCCGACCGCGCGCTGGCCTTCGACCTCGACGTGACCGACGGCAAACAGATCGCGGCGGCCGTCGCGGCGACCAAAGACAGGTTCGGCCGCATCGACGTGCTCGTGAACAATGCCGGCTATGGCTATCAGGCCGCGATCGAGGAGGGCGAGGACAATGAAATCCGCGACCTGTTCGAGGCGAACGTGTTCGGCCTGTTCGCGATGACTCGGGCGGTGCTGCCGGTGATGCGGGCGCAGAAAAGCGGGAATATCGTCAACATCAGCTCGATCGGCGGGTTGGTCGGCTTTCCCGCCTCCGGCTATTATTCGGCGACCAAGCATGCGGTGGAGGGCTTCACCGACTCGCTGCGGGCGGAAGTCGCCCCGCTCGGGATCGCCGCTATGTGCGTCGAGCCCGGGCCGTTCCGCACCGACTGGGCAGGGCGCTCGCTGCGTCAGACGCCGAGCAGGATCGACGATTATGCCGACACCGCGGCCAAGCGCATGGCGGCAACCAGCGGCTATAGCGGCGAGCAGCCCGGCGATCCCGTCCGGGCGGGCGAGGCGATGGTCGAGGCCGTGTCGCGCGCCGACGTGCCGCGCCATCTGGTGCTGGGCAAATTCGGCTACGAAACTGCGGTCGCCAAGTTGAAGGAACGGCTGGCGATCATCGAGGACGACCGCGACCTGAGTCTAAGCGCGGACTATCCGGAGATGGCCGAGGCGTGAGCCGCCGCGCGGCGAGGAAGGCGACGATCACAAGGCCGGCTGCGATCCAGGTCGCGACCAGCCGGTCGATCAGCAATCCCTGGGCGATCGTCCCACCACCGCTGGTCAGGAGGAGGATCAGCGGCGTGGTGGCGGCGGTATAGGCGACATAGCTGCGCTTTCTCAGCCACGGGCTCGCCGCGGCCAGCGTCGCGATCACGATGACCAGCGCCCAGCCCGGCAGCGGCCGCGAGGCGATCGCCTCGGTCGCCATCACACCCGTCGCGACTCCCACCGCGCGTTGCAGGACTTTCACCACCAGCCCATCGCCTTGCCGCTGGGTCAGCAGGGCGACGGCGACCGCGATCCAGCTGTAATGGTGCTGCGGCATCGCCTCGCGCAGGACCACGGCGCAGCCGAGGCAGACCATCAGCCGCAGTGAATAAATCCAGCCCGTGACGGTGGCCAACAGCCTTCGCCAGCGGCAATATAACTGCGCGAAACTCGCGCCCGATCGCGGTTCGGCCGCGGCGGTCTGGCCGATCCTCCAGCGCCGCGCTGCGGCGCCGACTGCCAGCGCGCATAAAGCCGCCCAGATCGCGCCTTCGGCGATTAGGATGGTGAGCAACAGGCGATCGGGTGCCTGCGTCGCGATGCCGAGCCCAATCGTGACGAACACGACGAACCGCTGACTGGCGGCCGCGGCCGGTCGGCTGAACCCGCCGAGCAAGGCCCCTATGCCGGCGATCAGCACGAGCCCGGCGTCGCTCCACCAGCCGTGGCGCGCGATCAGCGCGGCGGCAATTGCCGCCCCGATCGCCGCGAGCACGATGTCTCTAACGGTTCGCCAATGCTCCGCCAGGCTGCCGCCGCGCGGGGCGTTGCCGACCCACATCGCGCCGAGCGAGGCGGCAAGCCCGATCCGGGGATGTGCCGCCAGCACGCCGATCAGGATCGGCACGCCCATGCCAAGCGCCGTGACCGCCATCGCCGAGGGATCGAGCGCATCCGCGCCGTCCCATTCCAACGCTCCGCCGAACACGGCGCGCATGCCGAGGACGGATCGAGAGAAAGCAGGGCCCATGGTCGCGCGGCTAGCGCCGGCATCCATGATGAGGCAAGGAGACGATGAGGTGTACTCAGGAACGCGGATCGCGCGCCGCGCTCCGCAGCGGTTCAGCCGAGAAAATTGCTGAGCACATCCGGGTGGAAGCCGAACTTGGCGAAGCCGCAAATGCCCATGAAGATGCCGAACGCGCCGAAGAACCACGATCCGAACAGCAGCATCGGGCTTTCCGCCAGCGCCGCGACCGCCGCCATCGCGATCGCCGTCGAGATCGCGGCTTCGCTGGCGTCGAACTGGTCGTCATGGACGTTGAGCGCGTCGTAATTGTCGGCCTGCGCCTGAGCCTGGGTTTTCAGCTTGGGCGTTTCGGCACGATATTTGGCGATGTCGGTGTCAAGTTGCGCCAAGGCAGCCGCCGAGGCCGCTTTCGCCGCCGGCGCGGTCGACAGCACCGCGATCTCGCTGCGCGCGGTCTCCGAAATATGCAGCTTGGTCCGCGTCGCCTGATATTCGTTCCAGCTGTCGACCGAGTCCGCCTTGGCCTGCTGCATCGTCTGGACGAGGTTGCCGTCCTTGATGTTGCACAGGCCGGTGAAGATCGACAGCACGACCACCGTCAGCGCGACGGCGCGGTTGAGCCTCTTGTCCTTCGCCTCGGCGCTGACTTCGACTTCCACGCGTCGTCTCCAATCGCTTATTTCCCCTCCCGCTTGCGGGAGGGGTTAGGGGAGGGCTTGTTCGTCCCGGATGAGGACATGCCCTCCCCCGACCTCTCCCGCAAGCGGGAGGGGGGAGCAGGCCCGCTAACCGCGAACGCGGATCGCGGCGTCGATCAGCGTCACCAGCACGGCGGCCATCGCGAACGCGGTCAGCAGCCAATAGCCCGGCCCGAACGCGGTGGCATTGTCGGGATTGGCGGTGTCGTACCAGATCGTATGCGCGCCCGCCGGGCGCCAACCGGCGCGGACATAGCGTTTGACTTCGGCGACGTGGCGATCGCCATGCTCGTCCTGATAATGGACCGTCTCTTCGATCAGCCGCTGATTGTCGCCATCGGTCAGCCGCCAGCCGCGCAGCTTGCCGAATCCCCAGAAATCGTCGCGGCGCTCGGCATCGGTATAATCGGTCGCCCACACCACGGCGGCCGCCGGCCGCCAGGCAGCGAACAAGGTCACGGCACGATACACGCAATAGAGCAGCCCGAGCATCAGCGCCGGCGCGGCGAAGGTGATGAAGTCCCGCATTTGGGCTAGGTAGCAGTGAAATCTGTCGATCTCGTAAAGTGAAGGCGATGTGCCGGTGGCGCAGGAACAAGACGCCAACTATCAATCCAGTTTGTTGCGCATCGGCGTCGAGCTAGGTTGTCGCGTAGTTCCCGTGAGAGAAGGTCGCGCGCGCTATCCATTTCGAGGACGTGCGGCACCGGCTGCACGCTGACGATAGAGATGCGGGATCGCGAGATCGTCACTACCTAAACTTGTTGGTTTGGTAAGAACGCGCTCGGTTCGACATCGGTTTGGCTTCGGCTTCGGCGACAAATGACAAGGGGCCGGGAGATCGCTCTCCCGGCCCCTTTCTATTTGCCTGGCCGGAGCGGAAGTGAATTCCGTCCCGTCGATCGCGGCTATCGCCGCTCAGGCTCCAGCGACGTCGGCCGTGTCGATCTTGATGCCTGGGCCCATGGTCGAGCTGACCGCGAGCTTGCGGACATACTTGCCCTTGGCGCCCGACGGCTTGGCCTTGACCACCGCGTCGACCAGCGCGTCGAAATTCGCGCGCAGATCCTCGGCAGGGAACGACGCCTTGCCGATGCCCGAGTGGATGATGCCCGCCTTCTCGACGCGATACTCGACCTGGCCGCCCTTGGCCGCCTTGACGGCAGC
>NZ_JBQCCN010000277.1:0-43581 GCF_051962185.1 Sphingomonas sp. | reverse complement strand
GTCGGCTTGAGCTCCGAGCCCTCGCCGGCGAGCAGGACGTCGCCCAGGGTCACCGAGCTACCGGCTTCTCCGTCGATCTTCTCGACGACGATCTTGTCTCCGGCGGCGACGCGATACTGCTTGCCGCCCGTGCGCACGACTGCGAACATGGCCCTATTTCTCTTTCAAATCCGTATGCCCGCAAGAGCCAGGCCCCGCGGTTGAAGGGGCGCGCCTAAGGCAGCGGGGTGATTCTGTCAACCGTGGCGGCAGCGTTTTGTGACGCCGCCGCCATGTCTGAGCGTCCCTTACCAGTTGAACCCGACGCGCGCATAGAGATAGCGCCCGTTGAAGCCGAACGGCGAATAGTAAGGGAAGCCGACCACGCCGGTCGAGTTGTTCGCCGCGATCGTCTTGTCCGGATAGATGTCGAACAGGTTGTTGACTCCCAAAGCGACCTGCGCGCCCTTCTTGGGCTGATAGCGCAGTTCGAAATCGGTGATCGCCTTCTGACCGGTATGGATGTCCGCAGCCGGCGTCGTGCCGGGCTGATTGACATCACCATAATAAGTCACGCGCGCGGTCGCGCCGAGCTGGTCCCCCGACCATTCGATCGTGCCGGTAACCTTTTCGCCCGGCGTGCCTTCCTCGAGCGTCAGGATGCGGCTGCGCGCGAACAGGGTGGGAGCAGGGTTGAGCACCGAAGTGGTGGTGGGCACCTTGGTCACGTCGATCTTGTTGACGTTGGCCGCCACCGTGAAATCGAACGTGCCGGCACCACCCGAACGCAGCCGATAATGGGCGACGGCGTCGATCCCCTGAGTGGTCGAGGCGAGGCCGTTGATGAAGAACCGGGCAGCAGACACGCCAAGCGGATTGAGCAGGTTGCCGACCGCCGGGCTGAAGCTGGCCTGGATGTTCTCCGATAGTCCGATCTGGTCGCGGACCTTGATGTAATAGCCGTCGATAGTGAGGTCGAACCCGCCCGCGCGGATGACGGCACCGGCCGAGAGGTTGGTCGACTTTTCGGGTTTGAGCGGCAGACCGCCCAACGCCTTTGCGACCGGATCGGTTGGCGGATACTGCCCCGTCAGCACCGGCGACCCGTTGACGATGACCGATGCCACCGAGGTGAAATATTGCTGCTGCAGCGCCGGCGCGCGGAAGCCGGTCGAGGCGGTGCCGCGCAGTGCAAACCAGGGCGCAAAGTCATAGCGCAGCGACACCTTGCCCGTGCCGGTGGTGCCGAAGTCGGAATAATCCTCTCCGCGGCCGGCAATGCCGACGAGGAACTTGTCGGTCACCTGCGCTTCGAGATCGAGATAGACCGATCCGTTCTGGCGATGCTTGTCGATCGCATTGCGCGGCGCGAAGCCGCCGAAGCCCTGGGCGCCGGCTTGCGCATTCTGGATCGGTCCGAGCGCATAGGATGCGGTCTCACCGGGCTGAATCTGGAAACCCTCGCGCCGTCCCTCGACGCCGAAGGCGACGTTCAGCGACTGGAACACGTCGAACTTGCGCGTGACGTCGATCCCGCCGACGAGTTGGTCATAGATCAGCGCGCCGTCCGAGAAGTTCGTCGGGGACGTCGATCCATAGCTGTAGTTCGCGGAATTGAGCGTACGGAAACCGATCTTGTTGCGGCCATAGCTGACGTTCAGGTCGACATCCCAGCCCCCGACATCGCCCTTGAGGCCGAGCGCGGTATTGAGGTCGCGGGACTTGGTGTTGATCAGCGGCAGGAAGCCGTTGGGATATTGCGAATAGAGCCCCGCGACGGTGATCGCGGGATTGCCGTTCGCGGCAGGGACGGCGACGACGCTGGCGAGCCGCGGGAAGGCGGCGCTGCGCGTATCGCGGTCCTGATAGCCCGCCCAACCGTAGAGCTTCCAATTGGCGCCGACCGACGTGCCGAAATTGGCGAACACGCTGTACTGTGTGACGAGGGGGTCGCCGAAGCGGCCGGTCACGACGCTGGGCGATACGCGCGGGTCGAAATCGGCGCGGTTGGTCGGTTGGCGATTGATATACTCGCCCGAGATGGTGAGATAGCCGTCCGAGCCGAAGCCGATACCCTGCCAGCCCGAGACCGACACGGTGTGCTCGCCATTGGTGTGGCGGTCGCCGCGTGCGGTGTCGATATCCGTATTGTAGAAACCGTAAGTGGTCGACACGCCACCGCCGGAGCGGGCTTCGCGCAAGCGCAGATTGACCACGCCGGCGATCGCGTCCGAGCCATATTGCGCCGAGGCACCGTCGCGCAGCACCTCGATCCGGTCGAGCGCGACGGTCGGGATGGTGTTGAGGTCGGTCGCCGCCGAGCCACGGCCGACCGAACCGTTGACGTTGAGCAATGCAGAGGTGTGGGCGCGGACGTTGTTGATCAGCACCAGCGTCTGGTCGGGCGACAGGCCGCGCAATGTCGCCGGACGGATGGCGTCGGTGCCATCGACCGCCGAGGGTCGAGGGAAGTCGATCGACGGCGCGACCGCGGCGAGCGCGGCGCCGACCTCGGTGGTGCCCTGGTTGCGCAAGCTGCTGCCGCTCAGCACGTCGACCGGCGACGCGGTATCGAGTTTGGTACGGCCCGCGACGCGCGTGCCCGTCACGATGATTTCCTGGCCCGGGGCGGCGTTCTGGCCGTCGGCGGATGCGGCGGTATCCGGCGTCGCGGGAGTTGGCGTCTCCTGGGCATGCGCCGCCTGGCTGACGGCCAGCGCGGTGGTCGAAACCAGGATGGCGAGCGCGGTGCGACTAAAGCTCATTAAATTTCCCCTTTGCGACGCTACGAGCAACATTCTGTGCGACCATGTCGTCACAGCAGCGTCACATTTCTAGCCACGCGCGGGGGAAAGTATCGGAAGTTTTTCTTGCGGTGCACAAAAGTCACACCCGGCGACACCACCGGGCTAGTGACGATGCTCCTGCCGCAGGTTGTAACGGCCTGGCTCGAAGCCGTTGAACAGGCCGTCGATCGCCGGATGATCGACCGGTTCCTCGCTGTCGTCGTGCAGCAGATTCTGCTGGCTGACATAGGCGACGTAGCTCGACTCGCCGTTCTCGGCGAGCAGATGGTAGAAGGGCTGATCCTTCGACGGCCGGATCGCCTCGGGAATCGATTCATACCATTCGTCGGTGTTGGCGAAGACGGGGTCGATGTCGAAGATCACGCCGCGAAAGTCGAACACCCGATGGCGAACGACATCGCCGATCGTGAAGCGCGCGGTCGCGACCGGCGGCATCGCGACGCCGCCCTGCGAGAGCACATCCTGGGGTTCGGAACGAGTCATGGCGATAATGTAGAGTTTCTTCCGCGTCGCACAAGCGGACCGCTTGCGCGCGCCGGACTCCTGCGTTAGAGGCGCCGCCTTCGACCCGCGCCGGTATTGTCCAGGCGATGCTCAGCGGCGTGGAACCCCCAGTGCGGAGAGGTGCCAGAGAGGTCGATTGGGACGGTCTCGAAAACCGTTGTGCGGGTAACCGTACCGTGGGTTCGAATCCCACCCTCTCCGCCACCAACCCCTCCGCAGGGGTTCGTATCGGGCCACCGGTATCGACTTTTTCTCCCTGAAAACCGACGCTTAGCCGATCAGTTCGGCCATGGCCGTTCGTAGCCGTTTTCACCCATCCGGTGAATTTCGGGAGCCCGAACGTGGTACGCGCGGTCGAAAAACGTGGTATTTTCGTGGGAGACCTAAGTTGTTGACCGATAGGAAGATTTCGGCCGCCAAGCCCCGTCCGAAAGCATATAAGCTTTCCGATGCCAATCGTCTCCATCTTTTGGTGACCCCGAGCGGCGGGAAATTGTGGCGCTGGAGCTACGAATATGATGGCAAACAGAAGGGAATGGCGTTCGGTGCCTACCCGCGCGTTTCGCTGAGCGACGCGCGGGTCAAGCGGGACGAAGCGTACACGATCTTGTCAGAGGGCCGCGATCCGCAGGTCGTGAAGAAGCTCAAGATCGAGGCCAATATCGAGGCAGGCCGTCAGACGTTCGAACGGGTTGCACGCGAATGGCATGCAACCGTCAGGTCGCAATGGTCGAAGCGGCATGCCAATGACGTGTTGCGCAGCCTCGAGCGTGACGTCTTTCCCGAGATCGGTAACCTGCCGATAGGTGAACTGACTCCGCCAATCGTCCTGGCGGCATTGCGCGAGATCGAGGCTCGCGGTTCGCTCGAGACCGCGAAGCGCGTCCTGCAGCGGATATCCTGCGTGTTTGGCTTCGCGATTGCCGAAGGCAAAGTGAAGACAGATCCCTCGGAAAGGTTGGGTGAAGCGCTCAAACCCCTGCGCAAGGGACATCAGCCGGCGATCACGGACCTCGTGCCGCTCAGGAAGATGATGCTGGCCGCGGAGGAGGACTATGCCCGTCCCGTCACCAGGCTTGGCTTGCGCTTCCTGGCCCTGACCGCGGTTCGACCGAACGAGTTGCGCAGCGCGGCGTGGGATGAGTTCGAAGACCTGAATGGCAATGCACCACTTTGGCGCATCCCGGCGGCCCGGATGAAGGGTGATCTCGACCGCAAGGAAGAAATCGGGGGCGATCATCTGGTTCCGCTCACCGTCCAGGCGATCGCGGTGCTCAAGAACATCTGGCCACTGACCGGCGGTGGCCCTCTGGTATTCCCCAGCGCGCGTCATGCCCATCAGCCGATGAGCGTAAACGCGCTTGGCTATTTGCTGCACCGCGCCGGCTACCGCGGGTATCACGTGCCGCATGGTTTCCGTGCAGCTTTTTCAACGATCATGAACGAATGGGCGGAACGCCACGGGAAGAAGGGCGACCGTGCGATCATCGACCTGATGCTTGCCCATATACCGAAAGAGAAAGTGGAGGGCGTCTATAACCGCGCAGCTTACATGCCCAGGCGGCGAGAGCTGGCGCAGATTTGGGCGGATATGCTGTGCGAGGGCTTGCCTGATCCGTTCGTGCTGGTCGCTCGCTCTGCCAGGCCGGTCTCGACTGTTGGTTCGCGACGGTTCAAGCCGGCACCGGTCGGGCTCGAGTTCCGGTTTCCGACGAGGCGACGCGCGGCATCGGCTTGAGCAGCGACAGATGGGCTACTTTGTTAAACGGTTGGCGATCTCTCATAATCTAATTTTTGATGCTCAGCGTCTGAACGTGGGCCGTTTGCAGACTGACCGTTTCGGACCGAGAAAACGAAGAAGCAGACATCTCTACTTGATCGTCTCGCCTAAACTGAGAGGGTCGGAAGCTGGGTCGATTGTCGCTCCGTTAGATGTCGACCTCGACAGTTTGTTCGACCTCAATGCCAGCAGCAATCGCGCTTTCGACCCACAAATCCTGCTCGACATCGCCAGCGTCGATCGTGACGACCAAGGCATAGCGCATGGTGCCGTCGTTGCGCGACCGGTCACGGCAGGATTTCCACCAGCCGCCAACCGGGAAGATGGCGATGGCGGTGCGGTCGGCGAGATCGGCCGCGTTGCATCGCCATTCATCGACATGGAGCGACCCGGCAGAGATCGAGCGTTCGCCGAGCACCCGATCATTGTCCCCCGCGCCGCCGCCCACCTCATCCGCGCCTTCATCCCCGGCAACTGCAGCCGCATTGACGCGGCTCTCGAAAGCCTCTTGGCTCTCGCCGGTGCGACTTAGGTCGAAGCGCAAGCCCGCCGACCGATAGCGCCCGGGCGCCAAAGGCGCGTCGGCGCTCGGATTGGGCTCGACGAAATAGGAGAGGCTGACGCGCAGGCGTACCTGATGCTCGCCAAGCTCAAGGAGCGTCTGGACTGGCCAGGGCAAGGCATAGAAATGCGCCTGGTTGAGCCGGACACCCTTTCCTTTGTCATAGACGAAGGGCTGGATCTCTTGTTGGGAGACCAGCGCGAGAACATTCGAGGCCGATCGCAGCGCCCGCTCGAGATGGGGAACGCCATAGCCGAATCGGCGCAGCATCATGAGCCGCTCTGTCTTTTGGTTAGTCGCGAACAACGCCGCGTCCATAACCGGTGTCCAGCGGGCGCTATGGACTAGAAGCGCGCGGACGCTTTCGGGCCAGAGCGCGGGATCGTCCGCGAGCAACGCCGCCGCCATCCCGGCGAGCTGCGCTGTCGCGGCGCTGGTCGCCCAAGAGAGCGTGAGCGGCTGACCGAGCGGATCGCGGCTGGTGGTGAGGAGCGAGAGCGAATCGATGCCGCTCACCATGCTCTGGTCGGCCGCGTCGATTCCTTTGTTGCCCGCTTCCAGCACCAATTCAGGCTTGATCGGAGAGACCCCGCGCGCCCAAGCCGCCGAGACCCGGCTATAGGGACTGAGCGCGCCGATCGCTACCGCACAGTCCCAATGCTCGTACCCGGCATCAGTGATCGGGCCCTTTTGCGTATAGCCGCCGGCAGTCAGGACATTCCAAGCGTGGGCCGGGTCCTCGACCTCGTAGGAATCCCAATCCTCGAGGTCGTCATGCGGAAGGCCATCGGGCAGATTGCCGGCCGAGACGCAGATCAGCCTCTCGCGGCGATCATCGAGCTCGTCGCCTCCGAAGGCGGACATATCAAGCGCTGCGCTCCAGCTCGTCGCCTTGGGTCCGTACACATCGCCTTGGGTGACGGCGAGGCAGAAGACTCGCTCGCGCTGTGGTTTGGCGATCTCGGGACGCAGGATCGCCTGGCGAGTAGCGAGGCCATAGCTTTGCGGCTGGGTCGGGACGAAGCCGGGCGGCGCGAGCAGCTTCACCGCCTCACCGACAAAACGGATCGGGAGCGGGTCGTCCGAAGGCAGGATCGTTGTGAGATCACCATAGATGGCGAGACCGGACATCTCGCTGCCATGACCGTGATGATCGTCGGTCTGCAGACGCCAGCACCACCAGTTATGCCTATGACGACGCCGGACGCGTCGTGAAGCAGACCAGTGGCGATGGAACGCCCGAGGCGAGCACCACGTGGCTTTATTACGATGCGCTCGGCCGCAAGACGGCAATGGTCGATGGCGACAATTACCTGATCGTCTGGACCTACGATGCCGATGGCCGGATCATCGGCGAGACCCAATACGCCAACCAGATCACCGGCAGTTTCTCGCAGACGAACACAGTTTCTTCCCTCAAGACGCTCGCCGGCACCAACGCGAACGACGCGAGCACTTCCGCGACCTACGATGCGCTTGGTCGGATTCAAAGCTCGACCGACGCGCGTGGCTCGGTCACCACCAACGTGTATGACGCGATCGACGAGCTCAAGTCGGCAACCCAAGCGATGGAGGTGGGTGCCTACGACGACATCACGACGTCGTACACCTATGACAATTTCGGCGAAGTCGTCAAAACCGTCGATCCGCGGCTGAACGCTACTTACACCTATTACGACAAGCTCGGTCGCGTCATTCGCCAGGTCGATGCCGAACGCTATGTCACCGACACGAGCTATACTCGCGGCGGCAAGATCCATACGGTGAAGCGTTGGGCCAAGGTGCTTGCGAGCGGCGTGACGGTCACCGAGACCACCTACCCGCCCGACCCGACGACCGACGCGCTCGATGCGACCACGACGTTCGATTATGACAATGACGATCGTCTGACCAAGACCACAGATGCCGAACTCAAGTTCGAGACCTATGGGCTCGACGCGTTCGGGGACCGGACGACGATCACCAACAAGTCAGGCGGCACCAGCACGTACAATTTCAACAAGCGCGGGCTCGTCACCAGCATCGTGGTCACGGCCGACGTTTACAATTCAGCCGGCACGAAGACCGCGACGAGCTACACCAGCCACGCTTACACCTACGACCTTCGTGGCAATGTGTTGACGGATACAGAGGCGCCCGGCCTCTCCGAGAGCCGCGTCACGAGTTACGTCTATGACGATCTCAATCGGGTCACCGAGAAGCATCTGCCGCAAGTCCTCGACAACACCAACAGCACGTTGGTGACCCCGATCGAATATTACAAATACGATCATCGCGGAAACCAGATCGAGGCAAAGGACGCCGCCAGCGCCCGGACCTTGTCCTATTACGATCAGCTCGATCGCGTGGTCGTGCAGATCGATCCACTGGGCGCCTATTCGACCTACACCTATTCGAGCGTCGCCGGCGTCAACTCGATGATCGCGCGGTCATACGACACGACGGTATCACTGCCGGCCAATGCCGGCGGAACGCCTCCGGCAGCGCCCTCGGGCACCTATCGACAGACGACGAGCAATTACGACAAGCTTGGGCGGCTGACCTCGACGGTCGTCGCCGGGGTCTTGACCGGCCAGTTGGCAGGCTCGACCTACACGACCAATGCCAACACGACCCTGACGACGAGCTACAGCTACGACGCCAATGGCAATGTGGTCACGACGACCGACCCCAATGGCGGTGTCACCTATAGCTATTATGACAAGCTCAACCGCAAGACGGATCAGGTCGACGCCGGACGCTTCCTGACGAAATGGACGCTCGACGCCGAAGGCAATGCCCTCAGCGAGACGCGCTACGCCAATCAGATTCCGAACGCCGTCGCGGTCGCGACCATCGCCAGCGCCACCGACAGCACGCTGACGTCATTGCTGGGTACGGGCGCTGCCGATGCGGATCGTACGACCAACTTCACTTATGATCGCATGGGCCGAAGGCTCACCGAGACCCGCATCGGACTGACCTATTGGACGATCGACGCCAACAGCCCGACCGGCGCCTTGACCCAGGTCACCAACGGTTCCTCGACGATCACCTACACCTATAATGCTCTGGGCGAAGTATCGACCAGGACCGAGGCCGCGACCACGACGGGCAGTTCGGCCCAGGATGTCACGACCTATACTTATGACAATCAGGGGCGGCTTACGCGCACGGCCGGCGCTTCCTTCGCCGATTATTCCGGTGCGACGGTACAGGGCATCCTGGACTATTCCTATGACGGGCTTGGCGATGTGGTTCGCACCGTCCAGAATTCGACGCGCATCACCTTGTATAATTATGGTGCTGGCGGGCGCCTCCAATCGACGACCGACCCGACGGGCGCCAGTTCGACGCACACCTATTATTACGACATCGCGGGTCACAAGATCGGCGACGCCTATTATCGGCTCAAGTCGGACGGCACGACCTCGCTCCACGAGGGCATTTCCTATCAATATGACGCCAACGGTAATCTGACGCGTCAGGCATTCTCCACGGTGTCGGGGGGAACCTTCACCGATGCCGGTGACGTCACCAGCCTGGCGTATAACGCGCATGGCGAGGTCACCAGCCGGAGCCTCAATGGCGTCGTCCAGACGCAATTCCGCTACGACGCCGCCGGTCGTCTAGAGGCGTCGAACGCCAATGGCGGCGTGTGGAGCTACTATCTCTACGACGCCAACGGCAACCAGACCGCGGAGATCGATGACGAAGGCGCCGCAGGCGTCAATCTCGTCAACCAGACCCTGGCGTCGGTTCTGGCGATCGCGACCAACAGCGGCGCCTCCACTGTCGGAGGAAGCTATATCGATGGCGTCAACGCCACGCTCATAACCTACGATGCGCGCAATCTCGCTTTGTCGTCGACCCAGACCAAGCGGCAATTGACCGCGACGGGGACGCCGACCGACCTGACCACCAGCCGCGCTTACAACGCGTTCGGCGAGGTGACCAAGGACACCGACGCGTTGAACAACGCGACGACCTACACGTACAATACGATGGGCCGCAAATTGTCGGTCGTTCACCCGGTGGCCATTGTCACAGGTGCCAACGGCGTCGACAACACCGCCGCGACGCCGACCGAATATTATTATTACGATGCGAGCGGCCGGCTGATCGGCCAGAAGGATGCCAACGGCAATATCGTTTCACGCCTGCTGCTCGCGGGCACTCGGGCCTATCGCCAAACGCAGGCTGATTTGATAGCGAACGGAGACTTCCGCGGCGCTCAACAAATGGACATCAATGACATAAATACGAAATTTGGGAATAA
The DNA here is from genome assembly GCF_051962185.1 of Sphingomonas sp. GTDB lineage: Bacteria > Pseudomonadota > Alphaproteobacteria > Sphingomonadales > Sphingomonadaceae > Sphingomonas. Next base: position 33,691 of record NZ_JBQCCN010000277.1, on the reverse strand, counting down.
ATACGACGACGCGATCCAGCAGATGCTAAGATACAGCCAGAGCAAGGGGCACTAATCATGGAATTCCAAATCTCGCCACTCAAGGGCGTCGATGATATCGAATTCGGGGCCGCTCCTGCTGATGTGCGTCGGCATTTTGATAGCCAGCCAAAATCCTTTAAGCGAACGCCTCAGGATGCCTTCCCTTGCGACTATTTTGAATCACAGGGTGTGTTTTTCTATTATGATGGCGATGGGCGTCTCGAAGCGGTTGAGTTTGCGTCTCCGGCACGGCCCTCTGTCGAGAAACTGAATCTTCTTGGACTCGGCCTGGATGAGGCAACTGCGGCACTATCTGGTCTCGATAGCGAGGTCGAAAAGGAAGCTGACGGTGCAATTGCATACCAGCTCGGGGTCAGCATTTACGCGCCGCTCGCAAAAGAAAATCCTGCGGCGCCTGTCGAGAGCGTTCTCGCGTTTCGGCCAGGATACTACAACTAAATCGAGTAATTCTTCGCCGCAGAGGGAACGGCGATTGGCGAAGGCGGTGCGGCTTCTCGTTTCACCTTCCGGGGAGACAGCCGCAGCCCGGATGTCATTTTCAACGAGGGGTTTGCTTCTCGCGGAAACAGCACCGATCTGCTGGCTCATGCGTTCGATAATACACTGCCTTCCAGCGCGTATATTTCGACCTCAAAATCCGCCAGCGTGGCAGGTGGCTTTGCCGACAATGTCTATGTCGCACCCGGCGATCATCGACACGCGGCACGCCTCGCGGCTTATTGGGCAGGAGTGGCTCGATCACGCGCCGCTGGGAGTCAGTCAGGTCGTATCGGCTCATGCCGACGCTGAATCAGAGTTCGACACGACAGGAAAGCGGTCATGCGGGTAGCGCGCCAGTTGCAGTCGTTCCTACCGCGAGCGATAACCGCAAAATGAGCGTTGAGCATCCCAACGTAATCGATGCCATTGGTCTGAAAGATGCCGGCGCGAAGATCGTGATGGTTGTTTCAGATCATCTCTCTTGGGATGATCCCGAGCATATTCCGCTCTTGGCGGCCAATAATCGAGGCATATGTGCTGGCCCGACTGCTGGGTGAGGCACTGCCTTTCACGACCGATCCTGTCTTCGAGATGCGCTTCGCAGCGCTTGGTCTGCCCGCCACTGAAATCGAGGACTCGCTAGACCTCGGCGATGCCGTGTTGGCCGGCGGCGGGGGGGTCGCCAATGGCTTCTTGTGGGGTCTCGAATCACTCAATCCGATCGGGAAGCTCGCGATCGTCGACCCAAAGCGGGCGCGGAGCGGCAACGCCAATCGCTGCCTGTTCTTCGATGCCGACGATAAAGAGTTCAAGGCGACATTGTTGGCCGAACGGGTTACGCTGCCCGGCGTCGAGATCGAGCCATTTGTCGGCGTGCTCCATGACTATGTTGCAACGCGCATCGACAAGCGGCTGCCGACATTGATCTCGACCGCTGACAGCCGCGAGGTACGCCGGAGCTTTCAAAAGGAGCTGCCGTTGCGGGTGTTCGACGCATCGACCACGGATGTGTCGGAAGTCGTGGTTCATGCGCACGAGCAACCGACCGGACACGCCTGTCTTTCGTGCATCTATCCTCATGTCGAAGATGAAGACCATCGCGCCCGACATGTTGCGGGGTCATTGGGCCTCAGCCTGGAAGAGGTACAAGCCGGGTTCATTACGGCCGAGGTCGCGGCCAAACTTGCGACGTCCTTTCCTACATTGGGGACGGGCGAGGCGCTCATCAACACTGCGTTCGATACCTTACAAAAGGCCTTGTGCGGCGAAGGATTGCTGAAGCCTGCGCCCGGCGCAGAGCAAGCTGCGGCGCCGTTCTCGTTCGTGTCGAACCTTGCCGGCTTACTACTCGCGCTTGAAATGTATCGCTATCAGACCGATCGCGCGGGCTGGTCTCGAACGAACTATCTGGTGGTCAGTCCGTGGAAGGCGCCGCATCAGATGGTGCGTCGACTGAGGGCTCGGCTTGCGACCTGCGAATTTTGCGCCGATCCGATTTCAACGGCGACGCTTCGCGCGGTCTGGGCCGACGTTATAGCGTGACGGTTGACTGTTTCGGCGATTGACAGTTGGTCCTGCTGACAACGCTGTGCATGTGTAAGGCACACACGCCAGACTGCATAAATTTGACGTAGCGACGTCCGCAAATGCCCTTGCATGCCGGTGTGTAGGAGACATATGGAGAAGTATGAGTGTCAGTAACGCAAACATTGGCAGCAAGAAGCGGTCAGCGCGTGTGACGGTCCGGAAGACTGGCGGCAAGACGCGCGCGGTCACGTTTGGTTCGGTAACGGTGCGCGCAGCCAAGCCACCAGAGGCCGATATCGAGAAGAACGTCGCGTCCGGTCAGTCTGCGCTCGCGCGGGCCCGTGCGACAATGCTGAAACCTGGGGTGCGTCTTTCCACCAGCCGGGATGTGCCGCTCTATCATGTCGATCCCAACAAGCCTGATGAGGTGATCCGCAAGCTTGGGGGCAAGACCGAGCGTGGGCGGTTCGTCAACGGAGCTTTCCAGAAGCAATGATGCCGCTGGCCGCAGCGGTCGATGACGTGCTTGCTGCCCAACAGAAGTCGGGAAAGCCGCTGGCGATCATTCTCGCTGGCCATAACGGCTCGGGCAAGTCGACAATGTGGTATGAGCAGCTGGCGCCGCAGCTGCAGATCCCGCTGGTCAACGCGGATCGCATGATGCTGTCGATTTTGCCTGAGACTTCCTCGAACGCGCCACTACCTGATTGGGCCCGCACTCTGCGTGACGGCGACGAGAGCTGGATGAAGGTCGCGCAAAACGGTGTGCAGGCATTCGTCGCCGAGGCGTTGAGCAATGGTGTCCCGTTTGCGATGGAGACGGTGTTCTCGCACTGGAAGGAGCTGCCGGACGACAAGGTCGAGTCCAAGATCGACCAGATTCTGCAGATGCAGCGCGCCGGCTATTTTGTCGTTCTCTTCTTCGTCGGCCTGGCGAATCAGGCGCTGTCCGTTTTGCGCGTCGAAACCCGAGTGCGCGGTGGCGGGCACGCGGTTGACGCCGCCAAACTGGCCGAACGGTTTCCCCGCACGCAGAAAGCGATCAGAGCAGCAGCCTCGGTCGCGAATGCCGCCATCCTCGTCGACAACAGCCGAGAGCAGAAATACGCGTTTTCGGTGTGCCGGGTTCAGCTCAAGAAAAAGGTGAGCTTTGATATTCGATTGCTCCCCGGCGAACCGCTGACCGCGATCAGCTCATGGCTGGATATCGTCGCGCCTATGGAAGGCGCGGCAGGCTAGCGGCGTAGCAAATTGGTCAGCCGGATCAGCATGGCTTGCTGGCTTACCTTGAAGAGATCGGCGAGGCGCGCAATTTCGCTGTCATCGTTCAGATCGATCCAGGTTTCGCCAAGTGCCCGGCGCACCCAGTCCGCAGGCATCAAAAGATTGGCTGCAAAGGCGTTAGCTTCGACCTCCTGGATATTTTCTGCCGTGCCTGAGCGCGGGTCGCGCAGATTGACGCGAAACGCCGAATCTACATGAACCTCTTCGCCTTCATGCAGCATGAGGTGACCGATCTCGTGCGCGATAGTGAATCGTTGGCGAACGTCAGAGTGCTCGTTGTTGACGGCCACGATCTTACGCTCGCCATCGCGGATCAGGATTCCGGAAATGTCGGTCGCGACCTCGACATGCCGAAGTTCCGCACCGAGCTTGGCCAATATTGGCTCGAGCGCTACGGGTGGTTGCTGTTGATCAGCGATCAGCTCGGAAGAAATTTTGCGAACGCGAGCGTAGGCGACGGGAATGTCGCTCAAGAGTGTGCAGTCTCGTTCTTGAGCGTCTCGACAAGCTCGGCGACATCCGCGCGCAGCAACTTTTCGGTGCTCGCCGCCGGCGGAAACAGTTCCGACGGCTTGGCCTCCAACGCGTTTGCCAGATCGAGTATCTGATGGAGCAGTACGCGCTGTCTGCCCTTTTCGATGTTGGTTATCGACGTCCGCGACAGATCGACACGACGACCGAGCTCTTCCTGCGTAACCTGGCGACGCTCGCGCAGCGCACGAACCCGACTACCAAAAAATGTGTAAAGCGGATCCTGCATACAAACCGTACTTTAATGACAGTGTCAGTGTAGCAAACATTGGAAGTAGGCTCAACACTCCGATCAACGATTGGCGAACCAATTTTCGCCCCAGTTTGCGAAGCAGTTTACAAACCAATTTTCGGATGAATTTTCGAACACATTTTCGAAAACTATCGGCGCAACCGTTGCGCATAGGCATTGTCGAGACTCACCGCGGTGAAATGATCGACGAAATCGCCGGCATCGTTGCCAGGGTTCACGTCGCGCTGAAAATCGAGGTGCGGCAGATGCGCGAATAAAAGGTCGGTCTCGTTTTCGATCGCGCTTGTCGCGTTGATCACGACGTGCCCGAGCAGTGGCCTTGGCTTGCCCACCGCGTCTGCGATGGCATTGCGGTCCAGCAGTTCGACGACCCAGATGAAATGCGGCAATTCGCGGTTGATGGCGCGGATCTTGACGTCTTCGGGCAATCTTGTCGCTGCGAGATGGTGCCGGTAGCGGGCGGCGGTCGTGAGGTACGTTCGGAATACTAGGCCGCTGTCTGCATCGAGATCGAAGAGGGATTGCAGCCGATCGATCGCCGCCACTGGCAATTCCTTCAAGGCGCCGGTGAATTTGTCGCCATGCTCGGCGATACGCCGCACGAATTCGCGGGCAATCAGATCGGCGTGATCGCCAAGCCGCACGACACGTGGCGACAGCGGCACAAAAATATGTGTGACGTCGACTGCGGCCATGATCGGGTTGCCGTCGACGCAGAGCAATTGCTCTGCCGGCAGCATGGCGACATCGTCCGCGGTCAACGCCATCAGTCGATAGGGACCCCGTTGGTCGTCGTGCACGACCAACGCCCTGACAAAGCAATCGTAGCTCTTTCCCTCGCGCACTGCGTCATGCGCTTCAACATAACCGACTGCTGTTAGAGCATGGCCATCCCGCCGATCATCGGCGATGTTCGCGAGTCCCAGGATGACCGGCAGGCCGGAATCGAGATAGCGGACGATTGTCGGCACCGCTGTGTCCTGAAGCAAAGGCAGCGAAGCGTCCTTCGTCGGCTCGGTAACTGTCGCGGTGATGTCGCTGGCATTGCTTACCTCGACGGGATCGTCGACGCCGGCATCGTCTTCGATAAAGGTCGCGCAATAGGGTTGATGGCCGATTCCCCGCAGCGCCCGCACGATGTGGATCGGGCTCAACCCTTTGGAGCCATGCGGCAAGCCGCGGCTCGAGTCCGCCGACCAGCTCGGTGTCGGCGAGCACGCCATCGAGATACATCGGGCAGTCGGGAACGGCGACATCGTGCGACCGGCCAGAGATCGTGCGATGGAGAAAAGTGAGCGTCTCCGTTGAGGTCAGTCCCCTCACCTCGGGCATGAACCCGCGAAAGAGATCGAGGACACGATCGGTTTCGCCAACGAACCCGGCCAGCGCGGTGCGCCAGTCGCGGTCGCCCTCGCCTTCCGGCCGGTCGACCAGGCGCCGCCCCGCTGCTTCGCTCGTATCGGCGGGCGGCAACCAGAGTAGCGTCAGATGGTAGCGGCTCTCGAAATGCTGTCCGGCGGCCTCGAAGCCGGCACGCCGCTCCTCGTCGACCAGCCAGGAGGCGGCATCGGGAAACGCACTTTCCGGATAGCCCAGTGCCTCGCGCCGCTCCGCTTCGAAGAACAGAGCCCAGCCGGTACCGAAGCGCCGGAGCACATTATTGGCACGCGCGCAGACGCCGAGAAGTTCGGCTTCGGTCGCGCTTTCGAGATCGGGGCCGCGAAAAGCGAGGCTACGCTGGAAACTGCCGTCCTTGTTGAGGATCACACCGGGCGCGACGAGCGCCGCCCAGGGCAGATGATCGGCGAGCCGGTCGCTCCGCCGCCGATATTCGGCGAGGTTCAGCATGACAGATAGCCTTTCTGGCGCAAATGCCGGATCAGCACGGGCGCAAAGTCGGGATCGCGGCGCGTGGCGATGACAGCGATCGAGTGACCGGCGGCCCAGACGACCAGGCCGATGATCCATTGCTGCAGCCCGAGACCGAGCGCGGCCGCGATCGTGCCGTTGACGATCGCGAGGCCGCGCGGCGCACCGCCGAGCAGAATCGGCGAACCCAGGCTCGACTGGATCTGGACCTCGAAGCCGTCGAGATGCCCGGAGGACGCAATATTCGCCATCACACCAGCGCGCCGCCGCCGAAGCTGAAGAAGCTCAGGAAGAAGGACGAGGCGGCGAAGGCGATCGAAAGACCGAAGACGATCTGGATCAGCCGGCGGAAGCCGCCCGACGTTTCGCCGAACGCCAGCGTCAGACCCGTCGTGATGATGATGATCACCGCGACGATCTTGGCGACCGGTCCCTGGACGGATTCCAGCACCTGCTGGAGCGGCTGTTCCCAGGGCATTCCCGAGCCGCCGGCCCAGGCGGGCGTTGCCGAAAAGGCAAGTGCGACGACGGCGACGAGCGGCAATGCGACACGCGACCGCGCGAGACGGACGGATAGCAGGCGCATGATCATTCTCCTTGTTGCTGGTGAGGGTCGGCGGTGACGTCGATGACCGCGTAGCCGCCGTCGGGATCGAGCCCGGTCACGTGCGCGATGCTGTCGATCCGGCGGGCCGTGCCGCGCCCGCTGATGAAGACGACGACGTCGATCGCATCCGCGATCAATCGGCGCGGGACGGTGACGACGGCTTCCTGGATGAGCTGCTCGACGCGGAAGAGCGCGGAGCGCGCGGAATTGGCGTGGACGGTGGCGATGCCGCCGGGATGCCCGGTGTTCCAGGCCTTGAGCATGTCGAGCGCTTCGCCGCCGCGCACCTCGCCGACGATGATGCGGTCGGGGCGCAGGCGAAGCGTCGAACGCACAAGATCGGCCATCGACACCGCGCCGGCTCGTGTGCGGAGCGCCACGGTGTCGCTCGCCGGCGACAGCAGCGCGCGCGTGTCCTCGATCAGGATCACGCGTTCGTTGCGCTCGCCCATCACTGGGAGCAGCGCATTTGCGAGCGTCGTCTTGCCCGAGCTCGTTCCGCCGGCGACGAGAATGTTGTGGCGGTCGCGGACCGCGATCCCGAGCAGCTCCGCCATCCGGGCCGACATGATGCCATCGGCGACATAGTCGGAGAGCGTGTAGATCCACGTGGCGGGCTTGCGGATCGAGAAACAGGGCGCGGTGCTGACCGGCGGGAGCACGCCTTCGAACCGCTCGCCGGCGCCTTCATCATGCGCCGGCAATTCGGCCGAGACGATCGGCGAACCGGCATGGGCTTCGACCCGTGCGTGGCTGGCGACCAGGCGGATGATGCGCTCGACCTGGCTGGCATCGAAGCGGACCAGCGCGTCGGTCCGCCCCTCCCCCAGACGATCGAGCCTGAGCGCGCCGTCGGGGTTGACCATCACCTCAAGGACCAACGGATCGGCCAGCGCCGCCGCGATGATTGGGCCGAAGGCAGTGCGCAGCATCGCGCGGCGTCGTTCCGCGGAGAGTTGCTCGGTCATGCCGGGTCTTCCGATGGAGGGGCGCCGAGCGTGCGGGTGCCGGCTGCCAATTGGCGGCCGACCTGCGCCACGAATGCATCGAAACGCTCGCGCCCGACCGCCAGCGCCGCCTTGTCCGCGTCGGGCAGCGGCGCCGTCACCAGTAATTGGTAGCGGACGAACAGCGCCAGGCTTTCGAGCACGACATCGATGTCGCGCCGGACCAGGCCTATGTCGCGGCCGATGCGATCGAGCCGGGCCTTCAGGAGATCCTCGATCTCCTTCGCGCCACGGCGCGCCAGCCAGGATTTGATGGCGTCATTGGCGAGCCGCGACTTGTTGCCGCGATTGCCAGCGGCAAGCGTGTCCAACGCCTGAGCTACCTCGCGATCGAGGTAGAGATTCTGCCGGACTTTCATGGCAACAGACCCGGGATCAGATCGCGCTGCCCGCTTTCGTCGAGCGCGAAGCCACGCGTCGCCGGCGTGAGACCTCGGGCGCGGTCCATCGCGCGCTGATCGGCGACGAGATCCCCATCCTCTTCGCCAGCCAGAAGCTCCGGCCCCACTTCTTCGGGGCGCTCGATGGCTTGGCGGTCAGCATCTTCGCACGCTCACCATCCTGGGCTTCCCCAATATGAGCCGGCCGGGAATCCTCGACGCGCTCAATGCGTCGGACTTCGGCTATCGTTGGGTCACGCGCTTCGTCGCGCTCGACAAGACCGACGCTACCAAGGTGCTGACCAAGCTGCGGCGCCAATGGTTCAACAAGCGCAAGTCGGTCACCGCGCTGTTGCGCGAGGTTCTCTACAACCAGCCCGCGCAGCTGCTCGACAGCGATGCCGACAACATCGTTGAGCTGGACTGTGACGCTGTTGTTCGATCCTGTTCGGATTGGAATTGGCGTACGCCAACGACTGAAGTCGATATCCTCTTTTGCAATGGCCCTTGCGACCGAAACCATGCGCGTTCGATCTGTACGATATGGACAATGTGTACGATGTGGACTATATCGTGCGCAAGGAGTCCAACATGTCAAATGACACTCTTGTACGTGAACGCGGAGCGAACTCCGTCAAGGTCACTCGAACCGCAGTCCAAACTGTGCTGCGAAAGAGCAATCCGGGGATTCCAAACGAGATAGTCCGGGATGCCGCGTCGGCTATTTCGACACTTTGGAATATCCTCTCGCAGCTTCCGCCGGCCGAGTTTCGCGTGCTGTCGAAGGACAGCGACCGATTGCGCGAGGTCTTGACGGACGTAGCTGCCCAGGCCGCTCCCGAACGTGTGCACATTCCTGCGACCGGGCCGGCAGTCCGGAAAAAAGGGAGCGGCCTTGGCACACGAGTCTCCGTGAGAGAAGGGCGCGCGCGGCTCGATCGATTTGTCACGCCGGTCTCATTGGAAAGCTGGGCTGGTCCTGTGGCTGGTGCAGGCGAGATAGAGGAGCAACTGTCGATTCCTCGCTCGACGCTCAATGCATGGCTCAAGAGGAAGGCAATTATCGGACTGCTGCGGGGGGAGCGGAAGCTCGCTTATCCGCTTGAGCAGTTCATAGATGCGCGCCCCTTACCGGGCGTGGCCGACGTTCTTGAGGTGACGCCGGACGCAAGGGCGGCTTGGCTTTGGTTCAGGCAGTCGCATGTCGCACTCGATAATGAGACTCCTTTGGCATTCCTGAAGCGTGGCGGCGACAGAAAGAGGGTCGCGCTCGCGGCGCGACGTGACTTCGCATGATTCCGGCGGTTCTGGATCCCGACATCCTTCGAAAATACACCAAGGATTGGGACGGGAATGACTATCTGCGCACCACTCCTTGGGATCATCGTGCCACGCCGCTCGGCATGGGGTACGGAAACACTCGCTTCGCGAGCACCGCCAGGAGCTTTCGGCTACTCTATATTGCCGAGACACTCCCTGCGAGCCTGGCTGAAGCGGTTGTGCGCGACCGATTCGAAGGCGTCTCGCCTCCGCGCCAGATGACGCGGGGCGAATTCACTGACTGGGGTGTTTGCGAAGTCGATACGTCCAGTCGACTCCGACTCCTCGATCTCACTGGCAATGCCTGCTTCGACCTTGGGGTGTCCACGGACATTGCGGGTGGTAAGGCACAAGACGAAGCGCGAGAGTTTAGTGAACGCCTCTACGCCACCACCGACCTCGACGGCATTCTGTACCACTCGCGACTGCAGAAGCTCACCGAGTGCGTGGCCGTTTACGACCGGGCTGTCGGGAAGCTGGCGGCAACACCTGTCAGCCGCCTTGAAACACTCGTCGATCTGATTCCGGCACTGGAAGCGCTCAACATCCAGCTAATCTAGCGGTCGAACAGGCGCCTTTAGATGCCGCAAAGGGCCTCGAGAATTGTCCAAAATGGCGCATGAGCGAACCTTGGGGCTTGCCTATGTACCGTGGGTTCGATAGAGAGACACGCAATCGAACTGACGTGATAAGTGTTTGTTTTTAGACGATAAAATATTTGGCGGTGCTGTCAGACGTAATGCACCGGTCGTTAGGGGAGGGGTGATAGCGGGCTCGGATGCCCCGTCCATGCAAGCTAGCCAGCCCGTTTCGCTATTTCAATTCGTCGCCCGAGGTGATCCGCCTGGTGGTGCTCATGTATGTTCGGTTTCCGCTGTCGCTGCGTAACGTCGAGGACCTGCTGTTCGAGCGCGGGATCGACCTTTGCCACGAGACGGTGCGGTTCTGGTGGAACCGGTTTGGTCCGATGTTCGCCGGCGATATCCGCAAGCGCCGGGTCTCCTACATGAAGGGGTTTCGCCATTGGCGTTGGCATCTCGATGAGATGTATGTGAAGCTCAACGGCGAGATGGTCTATCTCTGGCGTGCGGTTGATCATGAGGGCGAGATCCTCGAATCCTATGTCACCAAAAAGCGGGATAAATCTGCTGCTTTGGCTTTCATGAAGAAGGCGCTGAAGCGGCACGGTCGAGCCGAGGTTGTCGTGACGGACGGCTTGCGATCCTATCCCGCGGCGATGCGCGACCTAGGCAATCTCGATCGGCGCGAAATGGGCTGGTGGCTCAACAATCGCTGCGAAAACAGCCACATCGGATTTCGTCGACGAGAGCGAGCGATGCTGCGCTTTCGTCGGATGAAGACGCTGCAAAAATTCGCCTCCGTCCACGCCAATGTGACCAATCACTTCAGTCTCGAACGCCACCTCGTCGATCGCCAAACCTACAAAGAGCGCCGCTCCGCGGCGCTCATCGAATGGTGGGCGATCGCCAGCTGAGCCGCCGTTATCAAAGACCGACTTGCATCCGCCAGAGAGCGTTTCGCATTAGACTGACACCACCCCTTCGCGTATTGGACGATCGAATGGTGGATTGGCAGACGATGCGGTTGCCGGGAGTCTGGACGCACGAAACCGACGAAGGTCGCGAATGCACACGGCGCCAGCGCCTCCCGAACCCGATTGCGCGGCGCCCGATTCGACCTAGATGCGGCTGACCGATCCCGAGCGGTCGATCCCGATCTCGGTTGCCGCTACGAGGTCGGCATAAGCGGCGTCGTCCGCAAGCAAGATCGGCAGCGCCACGTCGTAGAGCTCTGCCGCGACAAGGCCGCCAATCACGAGAATCGGATCGATCCGAGAGAGGATGATCGCAGCCGGCGCCGTGCCCAGGCGCACTGCCTCGACGAGCGCGCTCGACGACGAAGACGATCCGCGACCGCCCGGCATCACGAGGATGGCGTTGGACAGCAATCGGCCAAAGTCCGGGTGCGAGACATCGCAAACGCGACCCGTTTCGAGGTCCAGCCCGCCCCACAGACTGAGGGGCGCCGAAAGGACAATGACCGGACCCGCGGCAGCGCCAGGGACGAGCAGCTGGAAATTACCGCTGATCATCGGGCGCAACATGTCCAAGCGTGGCGGAGCGCAAGCAACGCTCCAGCGTCATCAGGCCAACGCGTCGCCGCAGGTTGCCCGGCCCGTAATGAGCCCATTTGCCCGAGTTGGTCGCGATCGCGCCTTGCCGTTCGCGGACGACGGGCGCGAGATAGGTACAGGTATCGACGACGATCTCGATGCCGAAGTCGAACAAGGGGGCGAAGCGCCCGTCGCTACGGATCATGGCTTCGATTTCGCGCGAGGTCGAAACATACACTTCGATTTTCGCGATCTCCGACTGCCGTCGCACCATATCGGACAGATGCTCGAATTCGCTGAGCGAAAAGTGAGGCGTGCCGAGACAGACGGCCGCCAGCGGCTCGCCCGGTTGGACCGGGCATAGTGTCGCCAGCGCCTTGCGCAGGTCTTCTGCCGTAATCTTGATGCAGGGCAGGGCCTCGGGATCAGCTATCGCCGTATCGGCCTCCGGTGTGATGCCGACGACATGAAACAAGGCAAGCGCGCCGGAAGAAGCGGCGGCAGCACCGAGAGCCTTGAGCTCGTCGCGATTGGCGACAGCCAGATTGGTGATCGCGGGAACATGGCCGATCGACTGGCGGCCGAGCACATAGCCGAGACAAGCGAAATACAAGTCGCGCGGCAAGCCGAACTCGCTCGGCGCTGGAACCTCGACCAGAAGCGTCGCCAACCGATTTTCCGGTCGATGAAGGCCGGCATAGGGCACGCGGCCGGTGAAGGCGGCACACAAGTCGGTGAAGTCACCATAGCGATCGGTTCGCGCGCCCAGTACGGAATTGGCAAACACGATCGCGTTGGATTCCGCCCAGGCGATATGTTCGCCGAGCATCGGCTGGTTCATCCGCTGATACGGTGCACAGGTCAGCGTCGCCAGGCACCCGACCTGCTCGTGGAGCGCGGTCAGTTCGCGCTGCGCATCGATGATTTCGGGTGGGCCTTGATGCCAGCCGGGATGAACCACATCAACGGCGGCAACGTTGAGGGTGGTCGGTACCCGGACCTGCCCACCAAGATCAGCGAAACGTTTGACGAAATCGATGCTCGACGGGCCGTGATACAGGCATCCGTCGATATGAGCGGAGCGGATCGAGATGAAGCGGTCTGCGCCCACCACTTCGCCGTAACGTTGCAATAGGCGCATCGCATTGGCCGCAGCTGGACCGAAGCCACCGGCGAGCAAGTCGCGATCGATAGGTTCGAGAGTCAGCATTGTCTGGGGTCTATCCGCTCAGGGCGCGGTTGAGGTGAGCTTGCGCGTTTTCCGCTTGGGTGCCGCGTCGCCGATAACAGCCTCGGCTATGCCCATGGCTTCCTGGGCGAACGAGATCATCGGTTCCTCGGACACGCCGTCGACGTCCGACCCGATGCAAAGGATGCGAGCGGTGCCTTTGCCGACATTCACATAAGCGTGGCCGACGCCGCTATCGAAGAATACGCTCTCGCCGGGACTTAGACGCAGCGGTGCGTAAATTTCGGTGTGAACCTCGATCTCGCCTTCCAGCACGTACGTGAATTCGTCGCCCTCATGCTGGATAAGTTGCTCGAATTCCTTTGGGTCGCGGGCATGGATCTCCATGATGACCGGCGAGAAGCGCTTGTGGATGATATCGTGCGCCAGGTAATTGTACGTGTAAACGTTCGCCGCGACTTCGAAGCCTTCGCCGACGCGATGGACACTACGCCGGCCGGAGAACAGCGAGACGCCCGATTTCTTTTCGCCCGAGGTGAACAGCCGCGACACATCGACCGACAGCGCCGCCGCGAGCTGGACGAGCTTGTCGTAGGTCAGCGACCGCTGTCCGTTCTCGATCTTTGAGAGAGTCGAGATCGACAAGCCGGTGGCCTTTGACGCGTTGGCCAGGCTCCAGTTGCGCTCTTGGCGGATCGATCGCAGCGCCGCCCCCAACGTCAGCTTTTCCGATTCAGCGCCCACAACCATACACCACTCCAAACCGGCACAAAAACGGCCGGTACAATAAAGTATGAGCAAACCCGGAGAAGCGCAAGCAGTCGATTAGCCAATATTGACCAAGTTTGGACAATTTGGAAAATTTGGACTGGCGAGCGCCATCGAATTCGGGCAAACGGGTTTGGGGGGCGCGGATGCCCGAAGGGGAGAGTATGTCGGCATGATCCATTTCGATGGCGCCAGTATTGGATCCCGGCTCCAGCTGCGCGCAATGATCGACCGGCTTGCGACGACCATGCGGGAAAGGCCGTCGGCGCCGGTTCGACAGCGTCTGGTCGACCCGCACGGGCGAGAATTCCTGGTCATGCCGGCAATGGTTGCGAACTATGCCGGCATCAAGTCACTGACGATCGTGCCGCAAAACCGCGGAACCCAGCGACCGGTCATCTCTGGCCTGTTCACGCTGTTTGAGCTCGAGACCGGCCGGCAGCTGGCGACGATGGATGCCGAGGAGCTGACGGCGCGGCGTACGAGCGCGATCTCGGCCGCCGCAGCAGAATATCTGGCGCGTGACGATGCCTCGAACTTGCTCGTCCTCGGTTCAGGGCATCTCGCGCCTTATATGGCGGCCGCGCATGCGGTAGTGCGGCCGATCGAGACGATCCGCATTTGGGCCAGGGATGCGGATCGCGCGAAAGGAGCCGTCGACAAAATCCGATCTTTACTACCGTCGGGTAGCCAACCGGATATCGTGGTGGCGGCCGATCTCGAGGAAGCGACCCGGTCCGCCGATATCGTGACGGCGGCCACCAGCGCGACAGCGCCGTTGATCCGAGGGAAATGGCTGCGGCCTGGCACCCATGTCGACCTGGTCGGCAGCTATCGGCCCGATATGCGTGAGATCGACGACGAAGGCATCAGCCGCGCCAGGATTTTCGTCGACGATCGGGCGGCGGCGCTGACCGAGGCTGGCGACCTGACCGATCCCATCGCGCGAGGTCTGATATCGCGGATGGCGATCTGCGGTGAGCTTGCGGATCTCTGTGCCGGGCATGGCGGTCGTGTCGCGAGCGACGAGATCACGCTCTTCAAATCCGTTGGGACGGGGATAGCCGATCTCGTTGCCGCGATCGAAGTATGGGAGTCCGGCGCGTCCCTTCACTGAGCGATGGCGGCAACGCCTGACGCTGGCACGTTCGCGTCGGACCGCGACGACCGTGACTGTCGAGCCCAGGCCGGGCGCCGAGCGAGAGTGTCTGCCATTCGAAATGCCGGCCGCAAACGATCCACCCAGATCGGGCCGAACGCATAGTAGCGCAGATCCGCGCCACCGGCCGGCTCGCGACGGGCGGCGGGGCTCGGGAAATAGCCTTCGATGAGGCCCGGCATCTTCACCTTCTCCGGCGCGAACGGCTCGATTTTCATACGAACGGTCTGCGCTTTGCGGCTTATGACGATGCCGGACGTGAACTCCTGTCGCGTACCTATTACTCGATCGGTGGCGGCGCGGTGCTCGACGAGGACGAGATCGGGCGCAACGCAGCGCCCGATCTCAGCTGGGACGTGCCCTTCCCATTCAAGTCCGGCGACGGACTACTCACGCTCGCGCAATCGACGGGCCTGACCATCGCCGCGATCATGCGTGCCAATGAAGAAGCGATTTTCCCGCCTGAAGAAGTGGTCGAGCGCCTGGCCGTGATCAGGGACGCCATGTCGGCCTGTATCGATCGGGGCGTAGGCGCCGACGCCGCCGAGCTTCCCGGTGGCCTGCGGGTGAAGCGCCGCGCGCCGGCCGTCTATCGAACGCTCATCGCTAAACAGGAGCGGGCGCTCTCGGACCCACTGTCGGTCATCGACTGGATCAATTTGTGGGCACTTGCGGTCAATGAGGAGAACGCCGCAGGCGGCCGCGTCGTGACCGCACCGACCAATGGGGCGGCGGGCATCGTTCCGGCGGTGCTGCGATATTACGAGCGCTTCGTGCCGAGCGCGTCCGATCGCGGGGCCGAAGACTTTTTGCTGACCGCGGCCGCCATCGGATCGCTGTTCAAGGAGAATGCGTCGATCTCGGGGGCCGAGGTCGGCTGTCAGGGCGAGGTTGGCGTTGCTTGCTCGATGGCAGCGGCCGGACTGGCTGCCGCGCTGGGGGCGTCTCCCGCTCAGGTCGAGAATGCCGCGGAGATCGGCATGGAGCATAATCTGGGGCTGACCTGCGATCCGGTCGGCGGGCTCGTTCAGGTACCCTGTATCGAGCGCAACGCGGTCGGATCGATCAAGGCGGTCGAGGCCGCCCGGCTGGCGATGCTCGGTGACGGCACCCACCGCGTTAGCCTCGATCAGGTGATCGAGACGATGCGGCGCACCGGTATCGATATGAGCGAGCGGTACAAGGAGACGTCGCTCGGCGGCCTGGCGGTCAACGTCGTCGAGTGTTGAGGCGCGCGATCGACCGGCGGCGCCGCACGGCGCGATTCACCCAGCAACTCGACGCCGCGCGCGGTTTCGCGACGCGGAGGATCACTTCTCGTTTCATGAAGGGGCATTGGTCATGGCTGACGGACAGAAGACATCGGGGGTGCTCGCCTCGCTTCGTGGGCCCTTCAAGGCGATCGAGCCGCCTCAAACAGACGCGACCCATAAGCTTCATCGGACGCTGAGCTGGCATCATCTGGTCGCCCTCGGTGTTGGCGCGATCGTCGGCACCGGCATCCTGACCCTGACGGGAGTGGGCGCGTCGCTGGCCGGGCCAGGCGTGCTCCTGTCGTTCCTCATTGCCGGTGTCGTCTGTGCGGCGGCCGCGCTTGGCTATGCCGAACTGGCGGCGATGATTCCGCAGTCCGGCTCCGCCTATACTTATTCCTACGTTGCGCTGGGCGAGACGATCGCCTGGATCGTCGGCTGGAGCCTGATCCTTGAATATTCGGTGGTGTGTTCAACCGTCGCCGTCGGCTGGTCGGGATACTTTGCCGGATTCATGAGCGGACTGGGCCTCGACATACCGCACGCGCTCGCCAATGGCCCGGACGCGGGCGGGATCATCAATCTTCCGGCAATCGGCGTTATCGCAATGGTCGCCGGGCTGCTGCTCGTCGGCACGCGGGAATCCGCGACCCTGAACGCGATCCTTGTCGCGCTGAAGATCGCGGCACTCCTCCTTTTCGTTACGATCGCCGCACCGCATTTCGATGCCGCCAACTTCCATCCCTTCTTGCCTCACGGCTTTGCGAGCCATGTCGATCCGGATGGTACCAAACGCGGTGTCTTGGCCGCCGCGTCGATCATCTTCTTTGCCTTTTACGGGTTCGACGCGGTTTCGACCGCCGCCGAGGAGGCGAAGAATCCCGCGCGCGACATGACCATCGGCATCGTCGGATCGATGGTATCATGCGTCATCATCTACGTCGTCGTCGCCGCCTGCGCTATCGGCGCCGTGCCGGTCGATCGCTTTGCTGCCTCGCCCGAGCCGCTCGCCCTGGTGTTGCGGCTCCTCGGGTCGACCACGGCGGCAACGGTGTTCGGGGCAGCTGCCGTTGTCGCACTACCGACGGTCATCCTGGCGTTCCTGTTCGGTCAGACGCGCATCTTCTTCGTGATGGCTCGCGACGGTCTGTTCCCGGCGTCGCTCGGCCGCGTTGATGCGCGGAGCGGTGTTCCGGTTGCGGTAACCTGCGTGACGGCGGTAATCGTTGCGGCGATCGCGGCTTTCCTGCCCTGGTCGGAGATCGCCGCCCTGGCCAATGCGGGAACTCTGTGCGCCTTCGTCGCTGTCGGCGCCGCCATCCTGGTCCTCCGCCGCCGCGAGCCCGGCCGGCCCCGGCCTTTCCGCGCGCCGCTTGCATCCATCGTTGGCGCCGTCGCGATCATCGGCTGCCTTTATCTGTTCTGGAATCTCCCGTTGGCCACGCAATTGCGGTTCTTCGGATGGAATGCGATCGGCCTTGTCGTCTATCTCGTCGTCCGCCGTCGGGCACGGAAAAACGAAGCGGCACTACAGGCCTGACCGCCGCTTCATGGCCGTCGGCAGCATGCCGACCGGTCCGAAACGTGAGGCCGGTCAGGCAGGTTTGCAATGCGCTGCTATTGGGCGGGCGGGTTGCTGTCGGGCGCTTTCAGCGACGATCGCCACAGGATCGCCGAGGCGTACAGCACGACGGCGACGACCAGCCAGCGCAGCACGGTAAGAGGCATCGCTTTCACGACGAGAGCGGCAACCAACACTGCCGGAACCCCGCCGATCGCGATCCCCGAGACCATGCGCAAATCGAGGCCGTCTTCGCGCAACACGCGGATACCCGAGGTGATGATGCAATAGGCGCACGCGCTGCTCATCACGGGAAAGGCCAGCTTCGGATCAATCCCGATCAGCGAGAACACGAGCAGGGTGGGGGCGTAGTTGCCGACCCCGAAATTGAGCAGCACGCCGAGCAGGAGATGCAGGACAATCGACACGCCGAGCTGCAAGCCTGTCGATGCCGATGACGCCTGGGTGTGCGGTGTCAGGCCGAGATTGGCGGCGACGTAGAAAATGGCGGCGATGATCAGCGCCGTCGCGACCATTGCCTGCACAAGACGGATCGGCGCGTGCCGGGCCAGCGGCGCGCCGATCTGCCCGCCGATCACCATCGCGACGACCGACCCGGCAAGAAGCGGCCCATCGACCTTGGCGCCCAGCAGGATGAGAAATACCGCCGACTGCATCAGGACCGGCAGGGAATGTCCTGCGACCATGGTCGAGGGAATCAACCGGTCCGGCACCAGGCGCTGCAGTTTCAGCCAGGCCATGGTCGGCGCAAACGATCCGATCCCCAGCGTATCGAAGAAATTGGTGACGGCACCGATGGCCAGGCCGATCGGTCGCGGCGATGGGCTGCCCGATGCGAGAGCGCGCCTGGCCAGCAACGCGATGAACGCAAGCGCGGCAACGGCGAGCGGCACCAGGATGATCAGCAACAGCGTCATGCGCCCTCCCGAACGTGGCGATCGGCCGACCGCCCCGGCCGTCCGGACCCGGCGATTGGCGCATCGAGGATCTCTGTTTTAGTGCGCCAAGCCTAAATCTGGACACAAGGATTGACAATATGGAAAAATAGCAGTTGTTTTGGAAAAACTTCTTGGGAGCGTGGCCATGGCGATCGAACGTCGAACGTTGCTGATGGGAGCCGTGGCGGGCGTGGCGGCCGGCGTGATGATGGCGCTGCCCAAGGCGGCAACCGCCGCAACGGAAGGGTCGCTCGCCCCGTTGCCGAATCGACCGGCCCCGATCTCGGTCAAGGAACGCACGGATCGCGTTCGCAAGGCGCAAGCCCTGATGCGCCAGCACGGCTTCTCCGCGATCGTGATGGAGCCCGGGGCGAGCATGGTCTATTTCTCCGGGATCAAATGGCGCCGGAACGAGCGTCCGACTTGCGTCATCATCCCGGCCGAGGGCGATATCGGCGTGGTCACGCCGTTCTTCGAAGAGCCGTCGGTCCGCGAGACGCTAGAAGTGCCGGCCGACGTGCGCACATGGCTCGAGCATGAGGATGCGATGTCGGTTGTTGCCGGCTGGCTGCGCGATCACAAGTCGGCATCTGGCGTGGTCGGGTTCGAGGAGACCGTGCGTTACTTCCTTATCGACGGGCTGACAAAGGCGCTGCCCAGCGCCACCGTCCGTAATGGCGCTGCCGTCGTCCGTGGTTGCCGGCTGGTCAAGACGCCGGCGGAAATCGCGCTCATGCAATATGCGACCGACATCACGATCGCCGCGTATCGCTACACGATCCCACGCGTCGAGGCGGGCATGCGGCCGGAAGACATCAACGCAATCATGAACCGCGCTCATGTCGGCTATGGCGGCGTCTCGCAATTCGAAGACGCGTTGATCGGCGAGGCCGCAGCCTATCCGCACGGCTCCGAAAAGCCACAGATCGTGCGGCCGGGCGAGATCGTGCTGATGGATTGTGGCTGCTCGGTCGACGGCTACCAATCCGATATCTCGCGCACGTTCGTGTTCGGCTCGCCGAGCAAGCGTCAGCGCGAGGTTTGGGATCAGGTCAAGAAAGGCCAGGCGATCGCGTTCGAGAAGGCACAGATCGGTGTTGCCGCGGGCGATGTCGATGCAGCCGTTCGCGTCTATTATCAATCGCTCGGTTATGGCCCGGACTACAAGTTGCCGGGCCTTTCGCACCGGACTGGTCACGGTATCGGACTCGATGGGCACGAGCCGTTCAACCTGGTGAAGAACGAGACCTCGAAGCTCGCGCCGGGCATGTGCTTCTCGGACGAACCGGGTCTCTATATCCCCGGCGAATTCGGCGTTCGGCTCGAGGATTGTTTCCACATGACCGAGGCGGGGCCGAAATGGTTTTCGACACCGTCGGTGTCGATCGAACAGCCTGTTTAAGGGGGATAGCATGACGTCTCTTTCTCGCCGCTCGATCCTTGCCGGCGCGGGTGCGCTTGGCGCCGCTGCATTGCCTGGCGCTGTTGCGGCCGCCACCAAGACGCCAACGTCACCACCCGAGGCGACACTTCCCCATTCGGAAATGTTCGCGCTCACATCAGCGGAAGGGCGCACTTACGGTGTCAGTATCGGCTATCCGCTCCCCGACGACCCGGACATCACGCTGGCGATCAAAGGGCGAAAGCCGGTGCCCGTCTACACCACCGACCGGTGGACCAGCTTCGGATTGCTGGTCTCGATCTCGCGTCTGATGCGCTGGGGGGGCGAGTTGCCGCCGATCGTGGTGATCGCGATCGGCTATGTCGACGAGCAGAAAGGCTATGCTGACGACACGCGTGCGCTCGATCTCACACCGACCGGCAATCCCGGACTCGACCCCAAGGATCTCGGTAACGGCAAATATGGCGGCAGCGCCGCATTTCGGCGCTTCATCGTTGACAAGCTGCAACCGGAAGTGCGCCGCCGTGGCGATTTCGACCATGATAATGCCGTGTTGGTCGGGCACTCGTTCGGCGGCCTGTTCGCGGTCGACACGATGGTGAACGCGCCTGGCGCGTTCAAACACTATCTCGCGGTCAGCCCGTCCTTGTGGTTCGACGATCGGATCGTCATGCGGCAGCTCACCACCGCGCTCGGGGCCGGTACCAGCTATCCCGGCCGAATGGCGGTTTATATCGGCGAACATGAAGAGCGGATCTCGCCACCCAAGGCACGAATGGTCAGCAACGTGCTCGATCTGCAACGCCTCGTAGCCGACCATCGCAGCCAATTCGCCGCGCCGCTGGTGCAGGTGCTGCCGGGCCTGTCGCATCATACGATCATGGGCATCGCGTGCACCTATGGGCTGCAATATCTTCTCTCGCCGCCCGAACGGCTCGCTGAAACCTACTGACCGCCCTCAATTTTCCCGAGTCGCGCGGCCGCGCCCGCGCGACTGATCAAGGAGCTCTACATGGCCCGCCGGATTTCTTCACGTCGCGCCGCCGCGTCGCGCCTTGCTGTCGCGATCATCGCGGCCGGCTCGAGCCTGGCGATAGCCGTCCCGCTGGCGGCCCAGACCCCAGCGACGCCGCCGACCGCGACCGACGCTCGCGCGTTCGTCGCCGACGCAGAGCGTCAACTGGAAGCTGCCTCGACGTTCGACGATGTAGCGGGCTGGATCGAGGCGACCAACATCACGGTCGACACCGACTGGATGCTGCAACGGTCCGACGCGCAGAAAGCTGCGCTGTCGGCGAAGATCGCCGATGAGGCGCGTCGGTTCGACCGGACAAAGGTCGATCCCGTCACCGCGCGAAAGCTCGGCTTGCTCACGCGGCTCGGAGATATGCCGGCCCCGGGTCGTGCGGGGGCTGCTGAGGCGCTATCCGAGGTTAGCAATCGCCTGGCCTCGGGCTATGCGACGGGCACATTCACCTACAAGGGGCGAACCTATACGCTGCGCGACGCCGAGGTGGAGATTGGCCGGTCGCGTGAGCCAGCGGACCTTCAGGCGATCTGGGAAGGCTGGCGGTCGGTGGCCAACCCGATGCGCGGCGATTATGCGCGGATGGTCGTGCTCGGCAACGAAGGCGCACGCGAGCGTGGCTATGCCGATGTCGGCGACATGTGGCGCTCGGCCTACGACATGCCCTCCGACAAGTTCGAGGCGCAGGTTGCCCGGCTGTGGAAACAGCTGGCACCGCTCTATGACAGCCTGCACACCTATGTGCGGACGCGCCTCAATCAGCGTTATGGCGATGCCGTCCAACCCCGTACCGGCCCGATCCGCGCCGACCTGACCGGTAACATGTGGGGGCAGGACTGGAGCACGATCTACGACATCGTTGGCGAAGGTCTGCCGGGTGCTAGCGGCGGCCTTACAGCATCGCTGCAAGCGAAGGGCTTTGACGGCGAGAAAATGGTTCGCAGCGCCGAGCAATTCTACATCTCGCTCGGTCTGCAACCTTTGCCGCAGACTTTTTGGGAGCGGTCAATTTTTGTCCGGCCGCCAGGGCGCATGATGGATTGTAATTCATCTGCATGGACAGTTGGCGATCCCGGCGATGTCCGCCTCAAGACGTGCTTTGCCGTCAATCAGCACGACTGGATTACCGCTCACCACGAACTCGGGCACATCTACAATTCGCTGGCGGTACGCAACCAGTCGTACCTATTCCGTGGCGCGGCAAATCCGGGTTTGAGCGAAGGGCTTGGCGACTTTGTCGCGCTGTCCGCCGGCACAGCCGCCGACCTCAAGACCCTCGGCTTGGACAGCCCGGCCGGCAAGGATGCCGACATCGCTGCCCTGATGGATGTCGCGCTCGGCAAGCTGCCGCTGCTTGGTTTTGCGGTGTCGGTCGATCAGTGGCGCTGGGGCGTCTTCGCCGGGCGCATCAAGCCAGCCGACTACAACAAAGCGTGGTGGAAGCTGGTCGAAACCAACCAGGGCCTCATGCCGCCGCGCGCGCGACCCGACGATGCCAACGACGCGCTCGCCAAATATCACCTGACCAACAACGTCCCCTATATCAGCTACTTCATGGCCTATGTGTACCAGTTCCAGCTGTACCGCGCGGCGTGCCGGATGGCGGGGTGGAAGGGGCCGCTCCATGAGTGCACGATCCGCGGGAACAAGACCGTCGGTACGCGCCTCGAGGCGCTGATGGCCGCGGGCCGGTCGCGGCCGGCGGACGAGACGATCGATGCCTTCACCGGCGATCACGGCGCCGATGCCAGCGCGATGCTCGAATATTTCGCCCCACTCAAGGCATGGCTCGATCGCCAGAACGCCCTGGGAGCGAAGCGATAAGCTGGCTTCGTCATTTGCTGAAGCCAGGCTGCGGCTAACTCGGCATCATTCGGCGGCAGATCTTTTCGCTGCGGCGCGACTGGAGGTTTTGAGGCGGCAGCGCTTGGCGGTCGCGTTATTGCAAGGTGACGTGCGTAGTATGACGATGCCCATTGTCCTCGCGCCGAATGCGCAGATCCGGGGTTCGGCGGATCGATTTCCGATCCGCCGAATCTACTGCGTCGGACAAAATTACAGCGATCATGCTCGCGAGATGGGGTCGGACCCGAGCCGACAACGACCCTTCTTCTTTTCCAAACCGAGCGACGCTGTTGTCCCGAACGGTTCGGCGATTCCCTATCCGTCGGCCACGACCGAGCTCCATCACGAAGTCGAACTCGTCGTCGCTCTCGGTTCGGGTGGCACGAATCTGTCCAAAGAGGAGGCGCTTTCTTGCGTCTTCGGATTTGCGGTCGGGATCGACCTGACGCGGCGCGACATGCAGGCGGCAGCCAAGCAGGCGGGTCGCCCCTGGGATCTGTCAAAGGGGTTCGACCAGTCGGCGCCGCTCGGGCCGATTACGCCGTCCTTACCGCCAATACAGGGCGAGATCGCCTTGATGGTGAATGGCGACCATCGTCAGCAAGGCGATATCGCGCAGATGATCTGGAGCGTGCCGGAGATCATTGGCGAACTCTCGATTTTCGTCGAGTTGCGCGGAGGGGATCTGATCTTCACCGGGACGCCGAGCGGTGTCGGTCGGTTGCGCCAGGGCGATCGGATGAGCGCCCGGCTCTCGGGAGCCGAGCCGCTCGAAATCGCCATCGTCTAGATCGGTCGACCACAGGCTCGGATCGTCGTTCCCGCCAGCAAGGCGCGGCGGCGCGATCGGTGCGAGATATCCAGCACAATCGACAAACCTGGTGATGTCTCGAACGGCGCCCGCGCGCGGTGTCGCTCGATCAGCGATTCGCCTTTCTGTCCAAGCGATTCGTGCGCTTCGGGCGGGCTGAGACGATCCACGCATTGCGACATAAGTGCAACGATTCTCAACTTTGTAAAAAAAAGTTGACAAAACGGAAAAATCAGCGCCATTTCGACCCAGATAAACCATTCGAGGGGAGGTCCAGCAGTGGAAACCGTGTTGAGTCAGCATCGCCTGGCCGGTCGCACCAATTCATCCGGGCGGCGCGGGTCGAAGTTTGCCCATCTGACAAGCGCGAGTGCGCTGAACCTGCTGGCGATCGCCATGATCCCCTCCGTCGCCCACGCGCAGGACGTACCGTCGTCCTCCAGTGCGGTGCCGGCACCGGCAGACACCAATGCCAACACGGATGCAGCCGACGACATCGTCGTGACCGCGACCAAGCGCAGCGAGTCGCTGCGCTCGGTGTCCGGGTCGGTATCGGCGCTTACCGGCGCCAATCTCGATGCGATCGGCGCGCAGGGCTTCAAGGACTATCTGCAGACGCTTCCTGGCGTGCAGTTCCAGGCGTCGGTGCCCGGCGTCTCGAACGTCACGATGCGCGGTATCGGTACGGCCTCGACCTATCCCGACCAGGGGCAGGCGACGACCGGTATCTACATCAACGATATCCCGGTGACCGATCCAGGCTTCGCGCTGTCGGTTCCCGATCTCGACGTGTTCGACGTCCAGCGCGTCGAAGTGCTGCGCGGCCCGCAGGGCACGCTGTACGGCGCCGCGACGCTCGGCGGCGCGGTCAACTACATCTACAACCCGGTATCCCTGACGGACGTGCAGGCAGCGGGCCAGGCCAGCCTGACAAAATCGGACTATAGCAGCGATCTCGGCTATACCGCCAAGCTCGCCTTGAACGTGCCGCTGGTCAACAACGTGCTCGGCGTCCGCCTTGCCGCCATCCGGCGGTCCGACGCGGGGTTCACCGACAATATCGGGACCGGCACCAAGGACAGCAATTTCCATCGCGTCTGGGCATTCCGCGGCAACGTTCTCCTGAAGCTCAGCGACAATTTCAACCTGAGCTATTTCGGTCTCTACGATCAAGCGAAGAACGGCGACGGGTTCGCGGTCTTTCCTCAGTTCGGTCAATATGTCCGCGACACCACGGTCAACGAGCCCACGACATTCACGACCCAGCTTCATAACGTCAAGCTGAACGGCGATTTCGGCTTCGCGACCCTGGTCGTGTCGTTGGCCGATCTGCGCAAGAAGCAATTTTCGCAATATGACGCCTCGACCTTCGACGGCCCGGGCGCCTATGGCAACGGCACCGCCAAGAATCATTCGCAGATCGCGGAAATCCGGCTGGCATCGTCGGGATCGAACAAGTTCGACTGGCTGATCGGCGGCTATTACGACAAGACCAACGAATATTATCCGTCGCCGGAATTCGTCGGCAACACGCCGCTCACTTTCTTCTCGGTCAATTACCGCTCGCACGAAAAATCGATCTTCGGCGAAGCGACCTACCATTTCACCGATCAGCTCAAGCTGACCGTTGGCGGCCGCTATTACAATATCGACATCGCGACCAACACGGCCGCCGGCGTGTCGACGCCTGGTTCGCCCTTGGCTGCCGGCAAGCAGAAGAGCAGCGGATTCAGCCCCAAGGCGTCGCTGACCTACGAGGCGTCGAAGGACTTCATGGTCTATGCGCTCTACTCGCGCGGTTTCCGCATGGGCGGCGTCAACCTCAATCCGTCGATCCCGAGTTTCCCGACGCCCGCCACTTACGGCTCGGACAGCGTGAACAATTACGAGATCGGCACGCGCCTCTCGTTCGTTGATCGCAAGGTGTTCCTCGATACCACCGCCTATTATGTCGACTGGAGCAACGTCCAGCTTCGCCTCGCGCGGCCCGACAACCGCTCCTATGTCGCGAATGCCGGTTCCGCCCGCAGCTATGGTGTCGAAAGCTCGCTGACGGTGCGTCCCTCGCGCAATTTCGAGCTCCAGGGTAACGTTACCTACCTGACGGCCGAGCTCGCGAAAACGCTCGTGCAGGGCAACGGCACAGTGCTCCTGAAGGGCCGCGACTTGCCGGGTGCGGCGCACTGGACGACCTCGGCCAACGCCAAATATACGTTCAACGGCCCCAATGCGCCGTACATCATGATCGCGCATCAATATATTTCGGGATCGACGAACAATTTCGATCCGACTTCGAAGGCCGGCAATTACAGCCTGTTCAGCGCGCGCGCCGGCGCTCGGTTCGACAAGTTCGATGTCCAGGTGTTCGTGTCCAATATCTTCAACAAGCGCGGCATCACGACGGTCGATTATTATGGCGCCGACCAGGTCTGGTACGTGACCCAGCCGCGAGCGATCGGGCTGAGCATCGACTGGAAGATGTAGCTTTCCTGCGCGATGGTCGCGCATCCTGCAGGGGCGCCCTCCTTCGCCCCATTTCCTCCCTGGGCGGGGGCGGACCTTGTCTGCCCTCGCCTTTCTTTTCGATCACAGCCGGAGACGAGATCATGCGCGTGGGAGTCCCCAAGGAAATCAAGAACCACGAATACCGGGTCGGACTGACGCCAGGTGCGGTGCGCGAATATGTCTCGCGCGGCCACAGCGTCACGGTCGAACATGCCGCCGGTACCGGTATCGGCGCCGACGACCAGGCCTATGTGAAAGCCGGCGCCAGTATTGCCGACGGTCCCGAGGAAATCTTCGCGAACGCCGAGATGATCGTGAAGGTCAAGGAGCCGCAACCCAGCGAATGGGTGCAACTGCACGATCGCCAGATCCTGTTCACGTATCTTCATCTCGCGCCCGATCCCGACCAGGCGCGGGGCCTGATGGCATCGGGTTGCACCGCGGTCGCCTACGAGACCGTGACCGACCAGCACGGTGGCCTGCCGCTTCTCTCACCGATGAGCGAAGTCGCCGGCCGGCTGTCGGTCGAGGCCGCCTGTACCGCGCTGCGCGCGGTGTCCGGGGGCAGGGGCCTGTTGCTGGGCGGCGTGCCCGGCGTTGCGCCGGCCCGGATCGTCGTCATCGGTGGTGGCGTGGTCGGCACTCATGCGGCCCGGATGGCCGTCGGGCTCGGTGCCGAAGTCACGATCATCGACCGCTCGATCCCACGTTTGCGCCAACTCGACGAACTGTTCGGCGGCCGTGCGCGCACCCGCGTTTCGACGATGGAGGCGATCGAGCAGGAGATTGCGGGGGCCGATGTCGTCATCGGCGCGGTGCTCGTACCGGGTGCTGCGGCACCGCGGCTCATCACCCGCGAGATGCTCGGGCTGATGAAACCGCGCGCGGTGCTCGTCGACGTAGCGATCGACCAGGGCGGTTGCTTCGAGACGAGCCATGCGACGACGCACGCCGATCCGACCTATGACGTCGACGGCATCATTCACTATTGCGTGGCGAACATGCCCGGCGCCGTGCCGATGACCTCGAGCTACGCGCTCAACAACGCGACATTGCCCTACGGTCTTGCGCTGGCCGATTATGGCGAAGCGGCCTTCGATCGCGATCCTGGTCTGTTGGCCGGCCTGAACGTCCGCGATGGCAAGATCGTCAACGAGACGGTGGCGCGCAGTCTAGGCTTCTAGGTCGCACGGCGGGATCGGCCGACCGGCGACCGGTGGACCCGGTCGCCGGTCCGGCCGTCAGCCCTGGTGCCGCACATAGCGGCCCTGGCCTTCGCGGCCCGTCACGACCGAGCCGTCCCAGACCATATCGCCGCGCAGGAACGTGGCGGCGATACGCGCCTGGAAGGTTTCGCCATCATAGGGACTCCAGTTGAGCTCATCATGCGTCCGCGACGCCTCGAACACGATCGGGCCGGGGCGAAGCACCATGATATCCGCGTCCGCGCCGACGATCAGGCTGCCCTTTTTTGGCCAAAGGCCGAAGAAGCGGGCCGGCCGCTCGCCCAGATATTGCGCGAGCGTGCGCTCGGGCGCGGGGACTTTGCCGACAAGGTCGGTGTAGAAGGAGGGGACGAGCGTCTCCAGTCCGGGAATGCCGGCGCCGGCATCGAAGATCGAGTCGGTCAGCTTGTTGTCGATCGGCCCGCTCGAATGGTCCGACGAGATGAACGCGACCTCGTCGCGCAGGAGCACGCCCCACAATGCCGGGAGCACGCCCGGCCGGATCGGCGGACTGACTTTCATCCGCGCGCCGAGCCGCGCGATATCGCGCGCGGCATCGAAATGCAGATAGTGGACCGGCATTTCGGAGGTCGCCGTCACGCCCATTTCCTGAAAGGCGCGAATGACCGCAAAGCCTTCGGGGCAGGAGACGTGGACGAGATGGACATGGGCGCCGGTCGCCATGCCGAGCGCGAGGAAGTTCGCGGTCGCGGCGAGTTCGGCTGCGACCGGTCGGCTGGGCTCGTGCCATTCGGGCGTCGTCAGCCCCTTGGCCTTCAGCGCCGCGATACTCCCGCGGACGATCTCCTGGTCTTCATTGTGCAAGCCGACCGGCAATTTCAGCCCGGCCGCGGCGGTCAGGATATCGAGCGTATCGTTCCCGCCGACGCGCGGGAAACGCACCGGGTGGCTTTCCATGCTGGAGATCTTGATCGCGCACGCGCCCGCGGCTGCCAACTCGACCAGCGCGCCCGCGCCATGGCCCGGCGCGACGGTTGCGTAGAGCGCGACATCGGCATGCGATTGCGTCTCGATCGCCGCGACCTTCGCCTCGAGCAGTTCGATCGTCGTGAGCGGATCGGGATTGTCATAGGGCATATCGACCAGTGTCGTGACGCCGCCCGCGACAGCGGATCGCGTCGTCGATTCGAAACCGGCCCGCCCGCGCGCGCTGGTCGCATGGGTCTGGCCATCGATCGCGCCGGGCATTACGAAATCATTGCCCGCGTCATGGAGTTGCGCTGCCGCCGGTGCTTCGCCCTCGCCGATCGCGGCGATGCGGCCGCCCGCCACCGCGAGCCATCCACATGGCAGATTGCGATCGGGCAGGACGAGCGTGCCGCGCACCACGAGGTCGTAAGGAGCCTGATCCATCAAGAGCGTCCCTTGTAGTTGAAGGAGAGGAGGGCGGAGGCACGCAGCACCGCCGCCTGGACCGGGTCGATCACCGGCATCGCGAGCGCATCCTCGAGCCGCGCCCGATACGCGCCCATCGTGGCACAGCCGAGGATCAGGACCGTTGCGCCATCCTCGTCGCGCAACGCGCGGCCGACCTTGATCATGCGAAAGAAGGATCGCTAGATATCGAGCAGGTCGAGCACGCCAAGATCGAGCGAGCGGTCGCCGGCCAGCATCCCGCCGAAACCGAGTGTTGCGACCGCACGGGCATGGCGCTCGATCGACGCGCTTCCGATCGACATGATGCCGAAGTGCGCGCCGAGCACGATCGCCTCGCGATAGGCCGACTCACCAATGCCGACCACGGGTGCGGCCAGTTCCGCGCGGCACAGGGCAAGGCCGGGATCGGAGAAGCATCCGACGACATAGGCATCGGCGGGATGGGCGAGCAGATAATCGCAGGTCGGGATGACGACCGTCTCCACGTCGCGCTGCGTTTCGATCGCGGGCGGCGTGCCCGTAAGCGTGTGGAAGTCCGGCCGGTGGCCGGGATGGAGATCGATGCCCGCACATCCTCGTGCCATCGCGTCGGTGACGGTGGTCGAGCTATTGGGGTTGAGGACCAGGATCGTCTTCATCGTACCGATCCCGCTCAGCGTGCGTTGCGCTGGTCGAACGGCGCCGTTGCATGCGGCGACAGATAGTCGGCGTAGAACTTGCGGACATAGGGGAGCAGCGCCTTCGACAGCTTACGCCGTTCGACCTCTTCATTGGAAAGCGCGCCGGCCAGTTGGGCGTGCAGTTCGGTGAGCGCTGCTTCCTGATCGACGCGCGTGAAGAAGCGGTCGCGATAGATCACCTCGCCGTCGCACATGACGAGCCGGACCGCGTCGCTCTTGGCGCGCTGGATCACCGCGTCGATCGTCGGGGTGTCGGTATCGAGATAGGGCCAGGAGATGCGATGCCAGTCGATCAGGGAGAGATCGGCGGCCCGGCCCGGCTCCAGTGTGCCGAGCTGCTCGCCGAACGGTGTCGTCCGCGCGCCGCCGACCGTTGCCATCCGCAGGACCTGACCCATGCCGGGCACATCGTCTTCGTCCATCCCCGGCACGCGATTGGCCCGAAGCACCAGCCGCATTTCCTGCAGCATGTCGCGGTCGTCATTGATGCCGGCTTCGTCGAGGCCGATCGCGGTATTCACGCCGCGCGCCTCATAGGCGTTGAGCGGCGCAATCCCGCTACGGAGCCGGAAATTGGACGAGCAATTGTGGCAGACACAGGTACCGGTCTCGGCGACACGATCGATGTCGCGTTCGCTCAGCCAGACACCGTGGCCGAGCGTCAAATTGGGGCCGAGCAAGCCGAACCGGTCGAGATATTCGACCGCCGTGCAGTTGCCGCGGCGCTTGGCATATTCCTTCTGATACTGCGTCTCCAGCAGGTGCATGTGCATCGGCACGTTGTAGGCACGCGATGTCTCGCCAAGCGCGGTGAGCGCATGATCGGAACACCAGTGGAGATTGGCCGGCGCTAGCTGGATCCGCTTGCGGCGGCTTTGGGCGTGCTTGCCGAACAGGCTCTTGAACATGTCGAGCTGGTCTTCGACGACGAGCTTGCTGCGCGCGAACCAGGCGGCCGTCGGCCCGCGAAGCTCGGCCGGCAGTCCGGCGATGAAGTCTTCGTCGGCCTGGTAGACCAGCCGGTTCTGGTCGCGCAGCATGAACGAGTAGGACACGCGCATGCCGACATCCTCATAGGCTTTGAGAATGTCCTCGACCTTGGTTTCGAGGTCGGCAAAGGCCGGTCCGCCCTGAATGTGCGCGACGGTGGTGATCCCCGAGGAGATCATGTCGAAGGCGGAGTAGAGTGTGTCGAGGTAGAAATCGATGTTGCGCGCGACCATCCGCGCGGCGAACCACAGCTCGAGCGGCAGATCGGGGCAGCCGAGTTGGACCGGGGTGAGCCCGACATGGTGATGGCCGTTGACGAAGCCCGGCAACATGACCTCGTTGCCCGAGCCATGGACCGGTGTGTTCGGGTAGCGGCGGGCCAGATCCTCATAGGTGCCCGTTTCCAGGATGATGCCATCCTCCTGCAGGATGGCACCGCTCGCGATTTCCTCGAAGGAGTGGCGATCGATCGCCTTGGTGAACATGGTGCTCGAGCGAACGATGGAGGCGGTCACGACGAGGTTCCTTGGACTGGAGGAAGGGACTTCAAGCCGGGTACCGAACCGGCGCATGCGCAGGACTCGCGCTCGATCGAAGCATTGGCTGCCATTCACAGGCTGCGGATGGCACCGCCATCGACTCTGATCTTGCTGCCGGTGACGTACGACGCGCGCTCGCTGCACAGGAACGTCGCCACCGCGGCGAATTCGGCCGGATCGCCATAACGGCCGATAGGAATGCTCGCGGCGGACGCTCGGGCAATTTCTTGGGGCGAGGTGCCGGTGCGCTTGGCGGCGGCGGCATCGAGCTCGTCGACCCGGTCGGTGTGGATGCGGCCGGGTAGCAGGACATTCACCGTCACGCCGCTCGGCGCGAGTTCGTTGGCCAGCGTCTTCGACCAGCCGAGGATCGAAGCGCGGATCGTGTTGGAAATGCCGAGATTGGGGATCGGCTGTTCGACCCCGGAGGAGGCGATCGTGAGGATACGGCCCCAACCGCGCTCGACCATGCCCGGTGCGATCTGCGCGGTGATGTCGAACAGGCTTGTCGCCATCGTCGCGAACTGTCGCTGCCAGACGCTCGCCGTCACTCCGGTGATCGGGCCGGGCGGGGGGCCTCCCGAATTGTTGATGAGAATGTCGATCGGGCCGTCAGCCATGAGCCGTTCGATCGCGGGGGCAAGGCTCGTCGTATCGGCAAGATCGAGCGCGAGCGCCGTGATGCGCTGCGCGATTGCGGGCTCCAGGTAATTCGCCCAGCCGATGCCGCCCGAGCGCGAGGCGGCGACCACCGTGGCGCCTTCGCTCGCCAGTGTGCCAGCGATCGCAGCACCTAGACCGCGACTGGCACCGAGGACGAGTGCTCGGCGGGTTGTGAGTTCGAGATCCATCTCTGCCTTTCGCTGCGGTCAGTTCGCGCCAAGCCGTCGCTCGAGGCGCGCGATGAGGTTTTCGACTTCGCCGGCTTCGAGCGCGCTCAGACGGCGGCCGGGCTTGCGCTGGCCGCTGGAGGCGATCGCGCCACGGCGGGCGAGGACATATTTGCGGACCGCAAGGCCGGCGCCGGGCTGCTGCTCGTAGCGAACGAGCGGCAGATGGGCGTCGAACAGTTCGGCCGCTGCATCGGTGTCGCCGGCTGCATGAAGCCGACAGATGTCCACCAGCATCTCGGGATAGGCATAGCCCGTCATCGCGCCATCGGCGCCGCGACCCAGTTCCTCGGGGAGGAACAGGCCCCCATTGCCGCACAGGATGCTGATGCGCCGGCCGCCTTTCTCCTCGATGTCGCGGAGCGCCGTGATCTTGTTGAGTCCGGGCCAGTCCTCGTGTTTGAGCATCACGCAGGTGTCGATGCGGCGGACGATCTCGCCGATGACGTCCGGCGCGATCTGGACATTGGTCGCCAGCGGGAAGTCCTGGAGCACGAACGGAATGTCGCCGAGCGCGTCCGCGGCGGACTGGAAATAGTCGACGATCTGCGCGTCGGTTCTTACCGACGCGGGTGGCGCGACCATGACACCGGCAGCGCCAGCATCCATCGAGAGGGTAGCCAACTCGCTCATGGCGGCAAAGCCGGCGCTGCTGACGCCGACCACCACCGGAATGCGGCCGTCGACATGCCGGCACACCGCTTCGACGAACGCGCGGGCTTCGGCCGCGCTCAATTTGGGCGCCTCGCCCATCATCCCGAGGATGGTGACGCCCGAGACGCCGTGGGCGAGATAGAAGTCCATCAGCCGGCCGACGCCGTCGAGGTCGAGCGCGCCATCGTCGGCAAAGGGCGTTACCGAGATGACGAACACGCCACGGGCCGTTGCATCCAGTCGCGTCACACTTCCTCCTGTCCGCCCCTGGCGCGGGCGAGCGGCCGGGCGCTCACACCGGTTCGTCGATCGACCGCGCCGGTTCGGAGAACCAGCGCGGGCCGTCTTCGGTCATGTAAAAGCAGTCTTCGGTCCGCACCCCGAACTCGCCGGGGATGTAGATGCCGGGCTCGTTGGAAAAGCACATGCCGGCCGCAAGCAGGCTGGCTTCGCCTTCGACCAGATTGAATGGCTCGTGCAGGTCGAGACCGATTCCATGACCGGTGCGGTGCGTGAGGCCGGGCGCCACGTAATTGGCGCCATAACCGAGCGCCTCATAGTAGCGGCGTGGCGCTGCATCGACGTCGCCCGCGGCCACACCGACCTGCGCGCGTTCGAAGGCAAGGCGCTGACCCTCTTTGGCCTGGTTCCAGACCTGGCGCTGGCGCTCGTTCGCCTCGCCGAACACGAAGGTGCGCGAGATGTCCGATTTATAACCCGCGACCGAACAACCGCAGTCCATCAGGATCAGCGCGCCGGGTTCGACGATCTGCGGCTGCGACGATCCATGCGGATAGGCCGCGGCCTCGCCGATCAGCGCGTCCTCGAAAAACGACGGGGCGCCGCGGCTTTCGTGTGCGGCCTTCATCATCGCCTTGATATCCGCCGGCCGCATGCCGACCGCGATCCGCGGGATCACCTCGCGATAGGCCGCGATCGTGATCTGGTTGGCATGATGCATCAGCGCGAGTTCGGCGGGGCTCTTGATCTGCCGGCATCGCCGCGTGATCTCGGCACCGTTACGGATATCGGCGGAAGGCAAAGCGCGTGCCAGGCCATCGACGATGAACAACCGTGTCGTTTCCTCGAATCCGATGACGGCCGAGCCAAGCCCACGATCGCGCAGCCAGCCGGCCACGAGCGCCATGGCATTTTCGTTTTCGCGCCAGGCGCGGATGTCGGCGGGAATCGCGAGCGTTTCCCTGAGCGTCGCTTCCTCGAATGCAGGCGTGACGACCGCCATCTCTCCGTCGGCGGTCAGGACCAGGCAGGTCGGCCGCTCGCTACGGTAGAATTCGATCCCGGCGAAATAGACCATGCTAGCGCCGGGCTCGATGACGATCGCGCCATAGTCGAGCTGCTGCATCTGGTCCTGCGCCATGGCGATCCGCGCGAGCCGCT
>NZ_JBQCCN010000276.1:0-3337 GCF_051962185.1 Sphingomonas sp. | reverse complement strand
CATCGCGCCCGCCGCTCGAATGCCGGCGCTGATCGCGTCGCTCGACGACGGCGATTGGCTGATGGACTGGGCCGGCGGCCTGCTCTGGCTGGCGAGCGCGGCCGATCCGCAGGCGATCCGCGCGGCGGCGGCGCAGGCCGGCGGCCACGCCATGCTGGTCCGCGCCGACGCCGCGATGCGCGCCACGGTGCCCGCGCTCCATCCGCAATCCACGCCGCTCGCCGCGTTGGAAGAGCGCGTGCGCCGCGCCTTCGATCCGGCGGGCGTGTTCGAGACGGGACGTTTCTAGGTGCAGACGCAATTCTCCCCCGAACAACTGGCCGATCCGGCGATGGAAGTGTCCGAAGGGGTGATCCGCAAATGCGTCCATTGCGGCTTCTGCACCGCGACCTGCCCGACCTATGTCCTGCTCGGCGACGAGCTCGATAGCCCGCGCGGGCGGATCTACATGATCAAGGACATGCTCGAGAACGAGCGCGCGCCGAGCGCGGAGGTGGTCAAGCATGTCGACCGCTGCCTGTCCTGCCTGTCGTGCATGACGACCTGCCCGTCGGGCGTGAACTACATGCACCTGGTCGATCATGCCCGGGCCTACATCAACGACACGTACAAGCGGCCCTGGCACGAGCGAATGCTGCGCAGCATTCTGGCCTGGGTCCTCCCCTACCCCGCCCGGTTCCGGACCGCGCTGCGGCTGGCGCAGGTCGGACGGCCGCTGGCGCCGTTGTTCGCCAAGGTCGGCGCGCTGCACCCGCTCGCGGCGATGCTGGCGCTCGCTCCCAGGCACATCCCCGCCGCCCCGCCCAAGTCCGTTCCGTCCGCCCGCACCCGCCCCCGTGTCGCTCTGCTGCAGGGATGCGCCGAGCCCGTGTTACGCCCCGAATTCCGCGCCGCGGCGCTGCGCTTGCTCGACCGCGCGGGTTATGACGTGGTGCTGGCGCCGGGCGAGCAATGCTGCGGCGCGCTGGTGCACCATATGGGGCGCGAGGCAGCCAGTCTCGACGCCGCGCGGCGCAACGTCGATGCCTGGACGCGTGAGATCGACTCGGGCGGGCTCGCGGCGATCGTCGTCACCGCTTCGGGCGGCGGCACGACGATCAAGGATTACGGGTTCATGCTGCGCAACGACCCGGCCTATGCCGAGAAAGCGGCGCGGGTGTCCGAACTGGCGCGCGACATCAGCGAAGTGCTGATCGACGCCGATCTTCCCGCAGGCGACGGCCGCGGCCTTACCGTCGCCTATCACGCCGCCTGCTCGCTGCAGCATGGCCAGAAAGTGACCGACGCCCCCAAGCGCCTGCTCGCCGGTGCGGGCTATGCCGTCCGCACGCCGCTGGAAGCGCATCTGTGCTGCGGATCGGCGGGCACTTACAACATCCTCCAGCCCGAAATCGCCGGCCAGCTCGGCGACCGCAAGGCGGCGAATCTGTCGCGGCTCCAGGCCGACGTCATCGCCACCGGCAATATCGGCTGCGCGATGCAGCTCGCGCCGCGGCTCGGCGTGCCGGTCGTCCACACCATCGAGTTGCTCGACTGGGCCACCGGCGGCCCAGTTCCGCCGCAACTTATGGACCGTCCACCACGCGACAAAGGTTGACTTCAATAGTCATATTATACAATCAAGGCCAAGCGGTGCCGCTGATGGCATCGCGGGGGAAGGATTCGGATGGGCCTGCCGAAGATCAAGCATGTTCGCGCGTTTACCGTCCGGGGTGGCGGCGCGGACTATCACGACCAGGGCGACGGCCATTGGATCGACGACCACATCGCGACGCCGATGGCGCGCTATCCCGAATACCGCCAGTCGCGGCAGAGCTTCGGGATCAACGTGCTCGGAACATTGTTGGTCGAGCTCGAAGCCGACGACGGCACGGTCGGTTTCGCGGTGACGACCGGCGGCGAGCCCGCGGCGTACATCGTCGAAAAGCATCTGTCGCGCTTCCTGATCGGGCGTAGCCCCGCGGATTACGAGATCATCTGGGATCAGATGTATTTCTCGAGCCAATATTACGGGCGCAAGGGACTGGTGGTGAACGCCATTTCGGGCGTCGACCTCGCGCTCTGGGACCTGCTCGGCAAATTGCGCGGCGAGCCGGTCTATCACATGCTGGGCGGCGCGGTGCGCGACGAACTGCAATTCTATGCGACGGGTTCGCGGCCCGATATCGCCAAGGAGCTCGGCTTCATTGGTGGCAAGCTGCCGCTCCATCACGGCCCGGCCGAAGGGCTGGAGGGGATGGAGAAGAACATCGCGCTGCTTGCCGACATGCGGGCCAAATGCGGCGACGACTTCTGGCTGATGTACGATTGCTGGATGAGCCTCGACCTCGACTACGCCACGCGGCTGGCGCATCGCGCGTGGCACGAATGCGGGCTGAAGTGGATCGAGGAAGCGCTGAGCCCCGACGATTATTGGGGCTATGCGGAGCTTCGCAAGAACGCGCCCAAGGGCCTGCTGGTCACCACGGGCGAGCACGAAGCGACACGCTGGGGCTTCCGCATGCTGATGGACATGGGATGCTGCGACATCATCCAGCCCGATGTCGGCTGGTGCGGCGGCGTGACCGAGCTGATCAAGATCGCCAATTATGCCGACAGCCGCGGCGTGCTGATGGTGCCGCACGGGTCGTCGGTCTACAGCTACCACTTCGTCATCACGCGCCACAATTCGCCGTTCGCGGAGTTCCTGATGATGCATCCGGGACCGACCGAGGTGGTGCCGATGTTCGCGCCGCAATTGCTCGGCGAGCCGGTGCCGGTGAACGGCAAGATCCGCGCGAGCGAACTCGACAAGCCCGGCTTCGGTGTCGAGCTCAATCGCGATATCGCTCTCCACCGTCCCTATTCAAACTGAGGAAGTCACATGAAGCTCTGCCGTTATGGTGCCGTGGGCGCCGAGAAGCCCGGCCTGATCGACGCCGACGGGCGCATCCGCGACCTGTCGAGCCATGTCGGGGACATCGGTCCGGCCGAGCTGGGCAAGGAAACGCTGGCAAAGCTCGCCGCGATCGATCCGGCGTCGTTGCCGCTGGTCGAGGGTGACGTTCGCTATGGCGCCTGCGTCGCGGGCACGCGCCAGTTCATCGCGATCGGCACCAACTTCGCCGACCATGCCGCCGAATCGAATCTGCCGGTGCCCGAGGAACCCGTCGTCTTCCAGAAGTGGGTGAGCTGCATCCAGGGGCCGAACGACCCCGTCACCATCCCGAAGGACTCGAAGAAGACCGATTGGGAAGTCGAACTGGGCGTGGTGATCGGCACCGCCGCCTCGTACGTCGACGAGGCGAACGCGCTCGACCATGTCGCCGGCTATTGCGTGGTCAACGACGTCTCCGAA
>NZ_JBQCCN010000275.1:0-4784 GCF_051962185.1 Sphingomonas sp. | reverse complement strand
GCCCGCGTTCTTTGCGCGCCGCCGCCGGTCGGCGCGCGCGATCGGCGGCGGCGCTCCTGATGACGAGGTGTATCATGAAACCAACGACAGGGCTGGCCCTGCTCGCTGCCGCGCTCTCCATCGCGGCGGCGGCGCCGGCGGCCGCATCGCCGGGCAAGCAACCGCCGGGCGGATCGACGTCACCGCCGGGCGCGGCGACATCCTCGCTCGCCAAGATGCTGCATATCGACTTCATCCGCGACCGCGAGCCCGAGAAGACCACCGGCAACGGCAAGGGCAACAACGGTAACGGCAAAGGCAATGACGGGGACAATATCCCCAACGGCAAGGCCTGGGGCTGGTGGCGGCACCACGGTCCGCATCCCGTAAGCCCGTGAGGGAGGCAAGCGACGAAGCATGAGGGGAGGGGTGGCAGGCTGTCGCCCCTCCTTCCCTGGGTAAGTCGTTCGGGGTTTCGGGGCTCGGGCGTCCAAGCCATGGCGAGGCCCGCCGCGGCAAAGCCGCGTCGTCGGTCGGCGCCTGGGCGCCGCTGGCCGGGCGCGCCTGGAGCGCGATTGTAACGGCGCCAAAATCCGCGCCGGCGCGCCGGAACCTCCTTCCCACCCCACCCGTTCCCGCCACCTCCACCCGAGCCACGGGAATTTAACATGGATTACAAGAAACTTAGCTTCGGCCTGGGCCTGTTCTCGATCGCGCTGGGCGCCGCCGAACTGCTCGCCTCGCGCCGGATCGCGCGGGCGCTGGAAGCGGACGGCAAGCAAGGGTTGATCAAGGCGTTCGGCGGGCGGGAAATGCTCGCCGGGGTCAATCTGCTGGCGCGGCCGGCGGTCGCGACCGGCATGTGGAACCGCGTCGGCGGCGACGCCATGGATCTCGCCGCGCTCGGCCTGGCGGCGAGGAACGCGCCGCGCAACAAGGCGGTGTGGGGCGCGGCGGCGTTCGTGATCGGCGCGACGCTGATCGACGTGCTCGCCGCACGCGGGCTCGACCGCAGCACGGGCAATACCCTTCCCGACCGTGCGGGGCGCACGGCCGCGGCGGCCTGACTTCGCGACGGCGCGACGCGCGCTTGCGCGAGATCATCGCCCGACGACGATGTTCTCGTTATGTTCGTGCAATGCGACTCGCCCGTGACCGCCTCGTCTTCCTCTGCCTCGCCGCGCTCGACGACATTCTCCGGCAGTGCGCGACGGCGCCGGCCGCGCCCTCGCCGCAATTCCGCGCGGTGCTGGCGACACTCTACGCGCTGGGCGACCTGCACGAGCGCACGGTGTTCGACGCGATCTGGCAATCGAGCCAGCTCGCGCCGTCGCCCACGCTGACCGAGCATCAGGCCAATCATCGCCGCATGAGCGAGCTAGCCCGAATGTGGCCGATGGTTTGCCGTCAGGTCGGGGTCGAGCCGACCACCGAGCTGGCGCTGGCGCTCGCCGCCTTGCGCCGCCCGCGCGAGACCGCCGCGGAGCGTGCCGCGCGGACGCTGCGCGAGCAGGAGCACGAGCGCCGGGTGTTCGACCGGCACCGCCGGCAGAAGCAGCAATGCACGATCCGCGGTTGACGACGGGGCGGTCCGCGCCGGCGATGCGGCATCTCGCGGAACGGCTCGCGGCGCGCGCCGTTGAGTCCCGGCAATCCAACGATGGGAGACGAACCATGGCCAATCCCCGACAACGCCGCGACAGCCACGGCCGCTTCAAGGCCGATCACCGCACCCGCAACCGCTCGCTCTTCGCGGGCGCGGCGCTCGCCGCGGGCGCCGGCCTCGCCGCCGCGATCTGGCGCGGATGGGTGAAGATGCCGCGCGCACCGTGGATGGACGAGGAGGAAGGGCATGAGGCGCCCGACCTCGCGCTCGACGCCGCCCGCCCCGGCACCGACCGCGCGCCGGAAGATTTCCGGCCCGATCCGGAGGCGATCCCGACCGACGCCGAGCGCGAGGCGCTGAAGCCGGCATCGGTCCACTGAAGATGCCGGCGATGCCGATCTCCCCTCCCGCACGCGCGGAGCGGAGATTGGCATTTGCCAACCGCTTCTCCGCTCGCGCAACCAATCGGCCTGCGGCGCATTGTGTCGGCGTGGAGCGCGGGGACAACAGGAGGAGAGTCCGATGCGTATCCTTACCATGGCGCTGATCGGCGCCGCGATCGCCACGACCGGCGGCTGTGCCACGACCTATGACGACGAGCCCGGCTACGCCAGCTATCGCCAGTACGACTGGAACCGGCCCGATCCGCGCTACAGCGGCTATTATGCCGACCAATATTATGTCGACAGTCCGCGCTATCACGAGCGCCGGCTGAGCAGCAGCGACCGTATCTATGTCGGCCGCGACGGACGCTATTATTGCCGCCGGTCGGACGGGACCACCGGGCTGATCGTCGGCGGCATCGCCGGCGGCGCGCTCGGCGCGGCGCTGACCTCTGGCCGGTCGGAGCCGCTGGGCATCCTGCTCGGCGCGGCGGCGGGTGCGGCGGTCGGCAATTCGATCGACAGGAACAACGTCCGCTGCCGGTGAGATGATGATCAAATCCTCCCCGTTCGCGGGGAGGGGGACCGCTCGGCGTCAGCCGAGTGGTGGAGGGGGGCCTCCCACTCCACGACATCGCTTGTGGCCCGCCCCCTCCACCATTCGCTACGCGAATGGTCCCCCTCCCCATTTCATGGGGAGGATTTAGCTAGGTCGACGCGGGCGGCTGCTTCTTCGCGAACAGCCGCCTGAAGACATGGCGGAGCAACAATAGCGTCGCGACCGCCGCGACCAGGATCAGCACCGCGATGACCACCGCCGCCCAGGGGCTGGCGATCGCGGCGACGAGCAGGCCGGTGGTCGCGACGTCCTCGCCGGTCGACACCGCCATATTGCTGAACGGCTCCGGGCTGGCATTGACCGCGGCGCGCGTGCCCGCCTTGACGCCGTGCGTGAGCAACGCCGCGCCGCCACCGAGCAGCAAGGCAATGACTTGCCATTTCACGTCATGCGGATCGACAATGGCCAGCGCGAGCAGCGCGCCGCCGACCGGGCGGACCAAAGTGTGGACGGTGTCCCACAGGCTGTCGACCCACATCACCTTGTCGGCGAAGAATTCGGCCAGCGCGCCGATCGCGGCGACGCCGATCACCCACCAATTGGCGAGCACGTCGAGGCTGTGGAGCTGCTGCGGCAGCGCGATGCAGCCGACATGCATCGCGAGGCCGGTCGCGAAGATGCACAGATACAGCCGCCACCCGCTCAGCAGGCTGATGCTGGCTGCGAGCCCGATGATGCCGACCGCGTCCATGCGGGCGGTGTAGCATGGGTGGAAGGAGGCGGGAATTGACTGGCCGCGACCCCCACATTTTCAACCGTCACGCCGGTTCGTCCCGGCATCCGCCGCGGCGCGCATCCACCGGCTGTTAGGAAAGAGGCACGATGGACCCCGGCACAAGGCCGGGGTGACGGTTGGGAAATGGGGCAATCCCAATCCTCCCCGTCTACGGGGAGGGGAACCGCGACGCGCCAGCGTCGTGGTGGAGGGGTCCGCCTCACCGGTTTCGCTGGCGGCCCGCCCCCTCCACCATTCGCTTCGCGAACGGTCCCTCTCGCCACTATGTGGGGAGGATTTGATCGGGGCTATTCCGCCGCCTGCTCCTCATAGGCCGGGTAGTCGATATATCCCTCCGGCCCCGGCGTGTACCAGGTCTTGAAATTGTCGGGCGCGATCGGCGCACCGGTGCGGAAGCGATCGACCAGATCGGGATTGGCGATGAACTTGCGCCCGAACGAGATGCCGTCGGCCAGACCCGAAGCGACATCCGCCGCCGCGGCTTCGAACGTGTAATCCTGGTTGAGGATCAGCGGACGCCGGAAGACCTCGCGGATCTTCGGGCTCAGCTTCGGTACGTCCGACGCCCCGAACGTGCCCGTCGGCGAGAGTTCGCGCAGCTCGAGGAACCCGATGCCGAGATCGTCCAGCGCCTTCGCCGCGGGGACGAACACGCTTTCCGGATCGCTGTCGTTGGCGCCCTGCGTCTCGCCATTGGGCGACAGGCGGATCGCGGTGCGGCCGGCGCCGACCTCGGCGATCACCGCGGCCACCGCTTCCTTCATGAAGCGGATGCGGTTTTCCGGGCTGCCGCCGTAATCGTCGTCGCGTAAATTGGTGTTGTCGCGCAGGAACTGGTCGATCAGATAGCCGTTCGCGCCGTGCAACTGGACCCCGTCGAACCCGGCGGCGATCGCGTTGCGCGAGGCGCTGGCATATTCGTCCTGCGCGCGCTTGATGTCGTCGAGCGTTGCGGCGCGCGCCTCGGCATAGGGGTTTTCCGGTTTGTGATAGGGCGCGCGCGTCACCGAGGACGACAGCGGCTGCAGTCCGGTCACGTCGGGCCGCGCGAGCCGCCCCATGTGCCAGATCTGCGCGACGATCTTGCCGCCCGCGTCGTGCACCGCGTCGGTGACAGGCTTCCACGCCTCTACCTGCGCGTCGGTCCACAGGCCGGGCGCGTTGGGCCAGCCGAGCCCGAGCCGACTCACGCCCGTCCCTTCGGTGATGATCACGCCGGCAC
This sequence comes from Sphingomonas sp., assembly GCF_051962185.1. Classification (GTDB taxonomy): domain Bacteria; phylum Pseudomonadota; class Alphaproteobacteria; order Sphingomonadales; family Sphingomonadaceae; genus Sphingomonas. Next base: position 239 of record NZ_JBQCCN010000275.1, on the reverse strand, counting down.
CGGCGCGCTGGCGGTAATAATCGATCATGATGTCGGTCGGCACATGCTCGGCGGTCGAGCGGCCGCGCGTCAGCGGCGACATCAGGATGCGGTTCTTGGCGGCGATGTCGCCGAGCTGGATCGGATCGAACAAGGTGGGCATTGGACCTCCCGATAGGACTTCTTTGCGGACGCGGCGGAGATAGGTGTTATGGGGCCGCATGCAGCGTCAACAGGCAACAAGAAAAGCTTCCAGCCGC
>NZ_JBQCCN010000274.1:0-2473 GCF_051962185.1 Sphingomonas sp. | reverse complement strand
CGAGGTCTCCGGAACCGACGTCTCATGCATCCGCGCGAAGATCGCGGCGCGGTCGAGCCCGATCTCCGCGAGCCGCGCGGCGGCGGCGGGGTCGATGCGGATCGAGGGCACGTCGGCGACCACGCGGCAGGGCTGCTCCGGCTCGGCCACCGCCACCGCCACGGACGGCGGCACCGGCGTCGCCGGAGCCGGGGCGACTTGCGCCATGGCGGGCGACGCCAGCGCGACCAGCATCGCCATCGCCGCCGATATTCCTGCCCGCATCGCTCGCCCCTTCCGCGCCGTCAGAAACCGTTGAGCAACAACCCGCTCCAGACCAACGCATCGATCGCCGTTTCGTCATGACCGGGGATCATGTGGAGCTGCGGATCGGCGGCATGGAGCCGGCCGAGCGCGGCCAGTTCGTCGCGAACCTGGTCGCGATTCTCCTCCGCCATCCACGCCACCAGCCGCGACTTTTCCCGACCGGTCTCGACGTTGCGCCATTGCCAGGCGACATCGCCCAGGAACAGGAACTCGGCGCCGTCGGCGCGCCGGACATAGACCATCTGGCTGCCCGGCGTATGGCCCGGCGCCTTGATCAGCACGACCCCGGGCGCGATCGCCCGATAGCGGGCGTAATCGAGCGGCCGATAGCCGTCGAAGATCGCCGGCGACAGATGGAGCATGGAGAAAGCGTCGGTCGCCAGGTTCGCCTTGAGCACCGCGACCTGCTCTCGCGTCAGCCGCGTGACGGGCAGAAGCCGCTTCAGATCGCGCTGCGCGAGCAAGCCGCCGACATGGTCGGGATGCTCGTGCGTGGCGACGATCAGCGAGGCGCGGGCCAGCGCGTTGCTCATCCGCGCATAAGCGGCGCCGTCGAACGTCGTGGCGCTCATCGACTTGGCGATCCTGGCGTCGAGCGCCGTGTCGATGACGATCTGGCGATCGCGATAGACCAGCTCGTAGGACGACACCGGCAAGTCCAGGCTCCGCCAGCCGTCGCCCGCGACGACGAAGGTCGCGGGCGCGGCGAGGTGCGCGACCGTCTCGACGCGGATAGCCTGCGGGTTCTCCCCGGGCTGCGCATCGGCCAACTGCCGGATCGCCGCCATGTCGATGGCATAGGCAGCCGGGTTGCCCTCATGGCTTTCGGCGAGCAGCCACCAATAAGCGGGAATGGCGGCGACGATCAGTAGCAAGAAGCACCAGGCGGCGCGTTTCAGCCATTTCATGCCGCGTCGCTCCGCCGCACGGCGCGCTCGACCAGCCGACCGACCATATTCCCCCTCCTCCGCTCGACCCGTCCGGGTCGGTGCGTCAGGAGGTGGACGAGACGGGAAGAACCGTCAATCGCACACGCCCCTCAGGCCGCGCTGCCGACCTCGCCGCCGGCCGTCGTTTGCGTCGCGGCCGCGCGAGCCGCTTCGCCGCGGCGGCGGGAGCGCCGGGCATAGAAGAAGGTCCACAGCGTCAGCAGCCCCATCGTCGCATAGCCGACGATCGGCCCGACGATCAGGTACGCGCGGATGCTGAGCGCGAACACCAATACGATCGACACCGCCGTGCTGACGAGCAGACCGAAACCCCACACCAGCGTCATCACCGTCATCGTGCGGCGAAAGCCGGCATGGACCTGAAGCGCCTCGAACGCCTGCGCCTCGCCTTCCGACTTGCGCCGCATGCTCGCCCTCGCGAGTTGATAGATCAGCGGCTTGCCGATCGCCGCCGAGCCGAGGAACACGAGCGCGATCACCCCGGTGACGAGGTTCTCGCGCAGCTGCAGGAACTTGGCCCCGCCGCCGCCGATCACCGCCAGCAGCGACAGCCCGATGCCCGCCAGCACCATCATCGACAGCGCATCGGCCCGGCGATGCCGCGCGAACTCGACCAGGCTCCACGCGACCGGCGGCGCGGAGGAGAGGAGCAGCGCGCGGACGTCGCCGAGCGAGGCTTCGGCGTAGGAGTAGATGACGAAGGGCAGGATGAAATTGACCAGCGCCTCGATCAGCGCATGGCCGCCATTGGCGCGGAGCCATGTGATGATGCGCGTGCTCAACCCGGTTTTCTCGTCCACTCGCGGCGTCCCTATCGATCGAGGACAAGGATAAGGCGGCGAAGCGATGCCGCAAGGGCGCGCGGCGCGTTTCGCGCTTCAAGCGGATTGGGCAGCTGATAGACTGCCGTCCCTTGCCTGGAGAGACTCGATGACGTTCCCCTCGCTCGCGATCGCGCTGGCCCTGCAATCGTCGACGGTAGCGCCGCAGGCTCCCATCGCCGCCGGTTCGTTCGACAGCATCGTCGAAATTCTGCGCGCGGCCAAAGGCTGCGGCGTCCGCGAGCTCAGGATAGAGATGTATCCTACGGCGATGCTGGGCGACGTCAGGCTCTATCTGATGGACAGCCCGACGGCGGAGGCGAACAGATGCCTGGACGCGTGGCTGGCGGCCAATGGGAAGCGACTTCATCTCGCGCGGCCATGATCCGCATGGCG
>NZ_JBQCCN010000273.1:0-8718 GCF_051962185.1 Sphingomonas sp. | reverse complement strand
AAGCCGCTTCTCGCTCAACCTCAACGTGCTCGACGCCACGCGCACCCCGCGCGTCATGAGCCTGCGCGAGGCGCTCGCCGCCTGGGTCGAGCACCAGTTCATCGTCCTGCGCCGCCGCTCGCAGCACCGGCTCGACAAGATCGCCGACCGGCTCGAACTGCTCGACGGTTATATCATCGCCTATCTCAACCTCGACCGCGTGATCGAGATCATCCGCACCGAGGATGAGCCCAAGCCGGTGATGATGGCCGAATTCGAGCTGACCGACCGCCAGGCCGAGGCGATCCTCAACATGCGCCTGCGCAGTTTGCGCAAGCTCGAGGAAATGGAGCTGCGCAAGGAGCGCGACGGGCTCGAGAAGGAAAAGGCCGAACTCGAATTGCTGCTGTCGTCCGACGCACGGCAGCGCACGCGGCTGAAGCGCGATCTCGGCAAGGTGCGCGATCGTTACGGCCCGGAAACCGAGCTTGGCCGCCGGCGGACGCTGATCGAGGAAGCGGCGCCGGCACGCGAGATCCCGCTCGAAGCGATGATCGAACGCGAACCGATCACCGTGATCCTATCGCAGCGCGGCTGGATCCGCGCGATGAAGGGGCATGTCGAGCTTGCCTCGGCCGATGCGATGAAGTTCAAGGAAGGCGACGGCGCCTTCCTTGCCTTTCACGCCCAGACCACCGACAAATTGCTGCTCGCCGCGGAGAACGGACGCTTCTACACGCTCGCCGCCGACAAGCTTCCCGGCGGACGCGGGTTTGGCGAGCCGGTGCGATTGATGATCGACCTCGATGGAGCGGTCGGGATCGTCGCCTTGTTCCCCGCCGCGCGTTCCGAAAAGCTGCTCGTCGCGGCGACCGACGGACGCGGCTTCGTCCTCAAGGCGGCCGATGCCGTCGCCGAGACGCGCAAGGGCAAAGGGGTGGTCAATCCGCGACCCGGAGCCAAGCTCAAACTGGTTTATCCGATCGGCGGCGACGACGATTACGTCGCCGCGATCGGCGACAATCGCAAGATGCTGGTGTTCCCGCTGTCCGAAGTTGCCGAGCTTGCCAAGGGGCAGGGCGTACAGCTCCAGCGCTACCGCGACGGCGGATTGTCCGACGCGATCACGTTCAAGTTCGCCGACGGCCTGAGCTGGGCGATGGGAGGCGAGAGCGGGCGGACGCGTACCGAAACCGACTTGCAACCATGGCGGACCGCGCGGGGTGCGGCGGGCCGGATGCCGCCGACCGGATTCCCCCGCGACAACAGATTCTGAACACGCTAGCACCGCCGGAGAGGAAGCGGTTCGCCGCCGTTGTCAAACAGTGGCAAGGTGAGGCGCTTATTCTTTTTGGTTCTGATCGCTTGGAAGAAAGAAGGCTGTCCTTCGAAGCCTTCGCGCAGGCGAGAGAGGGCTGACCGCAGCACGTTGCCGGCCGCCCGCCAAATCGCTGAAATCCGGCAAGCTTCAGAGCGCTTTAACCAATCGCTTCTAAGCGGGTGGCGATGGCGCTCGGATTGTCTCGCGCGAAAGCGGCAAAAGCCGCGCCCGCCGAATTGGCGGCCGTTGGCCTGCGCGCTGACGAGATCGAGCGAATCGCCACGTCGATCGAGCTGATCCCGGTTCCCTTGGGGCTGGTCGGCCGTCCCAAGGACGAAGTCGTGGTGGAGGCGGCGAACCGCGCCTTCCGCGTCGCTGGTCTGGGCAACACCGGCAACCACTCGCCGTTGCTCGCCGCGCTCGGCGATCGCATTTCCGCATTCCTGGCGGGCGAGGCGGCGCAAGAGGATTTCGCCTGGGAATTCGGCGACGCGGTCGATTGCCGACACTTTCGCGTCACTCTCGCTCGACGCTCGCCGCGATCGTCGCATTGTTTCATCACGCTCGTCGACCATACCGGCGAATTGCGTACCGCGCGCAACCTGCGTCGCGAGATGATCACCGACAGTTTGACCGGCCTGCCCAACCGGGCCGGCTTCAGCGAGTTGCTCGAGGAACGGATCGCCGAGAGCGGAGAAGGCGCGCATTTCGCGGTACTGATCATCGATCTCGACCGATTCAGCCGCGTCAATGCCTGCATGGGGTCGATGGCTGGCGACGAATTGCTGATCACGCTGGCACGTCGGTTGAAGGGGGCGTTGCGCGCCTCCGACACGCTCGCACGCACCGGAGGCGACGAGTTCGGCATCCTGCTGATGCTGGAGGACAGCGAAGCCGAGGCGGTACAGGTGGTCCAGCGCATTCAGGACACGCTGGCGACGCCGTTCCGCATGTCCGATTTCGAGATCCGCGTGTCCTGTTCGATCGGCATCGCCTTCGATTCCGATACGGTGGAGGATTCCGAGGATCTGATCCGTCACGCCCAGTTCGCGGTCAAGCGATCCAAGAATTCGGGCCAGGCGGAATATTACCAGACCCAAGCGTTCGACATCGCTCGCGAGCAATTCGGCATCGAAACCGACTTGCGCCGCGCCATCGAGAACGGCGCGATGCGGCTGACCTATCATCCGATCTGCGACCTCGCGACCGGTCAGGTCGTGGCGTTCGAATCGCTCGCACGCTGGACCGACGAGCGCGGATGCGAACATTCTCCGGCCGATTTCATCCCGGTCGCGGAGGAATCGGGGTTGATCGTCCCGCTCGGCCGCTGGGCGATCGACGAGGCGGCGCGCACGCTCAGGTCGTGGGACATGCGCGCCGGCGGCGACTGCGGCGTCAAGCTCGCGGTCAATCTGTCGGCGATCCAGCTGCAGCGCGACGATATCGCGCCGGTGGTCGAAGACGCGTTGCTGCGCAACCAACTCGCCGGCAGCCGCTTCACCCTCGAACTGACCGAGAGCGCGTTGGTGTCCGACCCCGAGCGTGTCGCGGGAACCATGCACCAGCTCAAAAGCCTGGGCGCGACGCTGGCGATGGACGATTTCGGCACCGGTTACTCCAACCTGGCCTATCTCCAGAAGCTGCCGATCGACGTGCTGAAGATGGACCGCAGTTTCGTCACCGGCATGTTGGCCGACCGCGACAAGATCGCGATCGTCCGCGCGATTCTCAGCCTCGCCCAGGCGCTGGGCAAGGAAACCACGGCGGAAGGGATCGAGACCAATGAGCTGGCCCAGACGCTAGCCGCGCTCGGTTGCACGTACGGCCAGGGTTTCGTCTACGCCAAGCCGCTCGAAGCCGACGAGGCGTACGACTATCTGCTCGCGTCGAGGACCTGAGCGACTTCCTCGTCGGTAATCGCCGTGACGCGGGCGGCGTCGGGAAATCCTTCGGCGACCCAGCGGTCTTCGATCCGGCGCAAGGCCTTCGCGACGTCGGGGCCCTTCGATAGCCCGCGCGCGATCAGGTCCCCGCCCTTGACCGGAAACCGCGGAACTTCATTCATATCTTTCAATCTTGCCGCAGCTACCGCGCTGCCGTGGAGCAGCAGTTGGTCTATCGCGCTCTCGATACCGATTCGATACGCCAGCTTCTCCCGCCAGGCGTCGGCCTCGTCATGGACCTCCGGCAGGGGAGAAACCGCGGTGACCAGACGCTTGCGCTGGGCATTCGAAAGTTTCAGTCGGCTCGCGACGAGCTCGACGGCGACCGGATCCTGTGGAAGCAGGGCTGCCAGCCGGCGTATCGGATCGGGGTCGATGTTGAGAATCTCGTACGACGCGAGCCGACGCAGACGGCTGACTCCCGCGGTATCGACTTCCGGCAAGACGGGGGTGAAAATTCCGCGGTCGAGCATGAGCTGGACGACATCGACCGCCTTGGGCGCGACGAGCAGGCGCAACAGCTCGTTGGCGATGCGCTCGCGTGACAGCGCCATCAGGTCGTTGGCGCGGTCGGTACAAGCGTTCAGCCCCTCTGCGTCCGCCTCGTCGCCGAATCGTGCGAGGAAACGAAAGAAGCGCAGGATGCGCAAATGGTCCTCGGCGATGCGACGATAGGGATCGCCGATGAAGCGTACCCGCCTCGCCTCCAGATCGGCGATGCCGTCGAAATAATCGTACAGCTCGCCGGTCGCGGGATCGGCGTAGAGCGCGTTGATCGTGAAGTCGCGCCGAGCGGCGTCCTCACGCCAGTCGTCGGTGAACGCCACCGTCGCGCGGCGCCCGTCGGTGGTGACGTCGCGGCGCAAGGTCGTGACCTCATAGACCTCGTCGCTCGACACCGCGGTGATCGTGCCATGCTCGATCCCGGTCGGCACCGCCTTGATCCCGGCCGCTTCGAGCCGGGCGATCACCGTGCGTGGATCGTGCGGCGTCGCCAGGTCGACATCGGCGGTTTCGATTCCGAGCAAGGTGTCGCGCACCGCGCCGCCGACGATCCGGGCATCGCCGGGACCGAGCGCGGCGACCAGCCGCGCCAGACCGGGGCGCGCGCGCCACGGCGCGGGCGGAAGGTCGGTCACGCCGCCCATCGCAGCCGCCGCGACAGATTGACCAGCATTGCGGCGGTCGCGCCCCAGATGCGGCGCTCGCCCCAACGAATCTCGTAATAATGGCGCATGCGCCCTTGCCACTCGGCGCTCGCCTGGATGTGATTGGCCGGGTCGAGCACGAACGCCAGCGGCACTTCGAAGACGTCGGCGACCTCGGCCTCGTTGGGACGATAGTCGAGGTCGGGCGGAATCACCCCGACCACCGGGATCACCTCGAAGCCGGTGACCGTGACGTAGCGATCGGCCTCTCCGACCAGCGTTACCGCGTCGCGGGGCAGGGCGATCTCCTCCTCCGCTTCGCGCAACGCGGCGTCGGCGGCGTCGACGTCGCCGGGATCGATCCGGCCGCCCGGAAAAGCGACTTGGCCGGCGTGGCGACGCAGCGTGTCGGTCCGCTGGGTCAGGATCAGCCCGGGCTCGGGACGGTCGACCACCGCGACCAGAACGGCGGCCGGCATGCGCGGATCGTCAATCGTCATGCCGGGCCGGTCGCCGGGCAGCAGCTCGGGTTCGTGGACATGGTCGAGCGCTGCGCGCAGGCGGTCGGCGAGCGCCGTCATGCGTCGGGCTCCAGCGCGAAGAAGGCGCCATTGCTCCATACGCCGGGCGGCTGGTCGTCGCCGGCCAATGCGCGCTCGGCGATATCGTAATAGACCGCGCGGGCGACCAGCGCTTCGAGGCCGCCGCGCACGTGGAGATAGGGACGCGGACCGTCTTCGGCCTGCTCGAAGCGGAGACGATGCTCGGCATCGGCGGTGACCAGCTCGCCGGTGTTGAGGCGGAAAGCGAGCGCCGCGTCGCGGCCGTCGCCTTCCGCCTTCATCTCGACCGCGACGAAGGGCGCGTCCTCGACCGCGATGTCGAGTTTCTCGACCGGCGTGACCAGCACGTAGCCGCCGTCGGGCTCGCGCCGCAGGATGGTCGCGAACAGCCGCACCATTTCCGGCCTTCCGATCGGCGACCCCATGTGAAACCAGGTGCCGTCGCGCGCGATCCGCATGTCGCTGTCGCCGCAATGCGCCGGGTGCCACTGCTCGACCGGGGGCAGCCGCTTCTCGCCAGCGAGCCGAGCGATGTCGGCGAGCGACAGGCTGGCGAGGTCGGGAAGCGGGGCCATCGGCATGCGACGATCGCTAGGGCAGCCGGAACGAGGGCGCAACCGGAGCGAGGACGGACGCGACGACCGCCGTCACACGTCGACGACCGCACCGGGTCCAAGCATGCCGGCGATCGCCGGGACCTTGGCGCCGCGTGCCAACACGCGCCGTTGCTCGACCGGTCCGGGCAAGCGCCAGCCCCCGGTAGCCTCGTCGGAAAAACCCCAGAAGCGGCCATAATATTCGGGATCGCCGACCAGCATCATCGCCTCGTCGAGATCGAGCTCGACCGCGGCGTCGAGCGCCTGATGGACGAGTTCCTTGCCGAGCCCGCCGCGCTGGCGCGACGGCTCGACCGCGACCGGGCCGACCAGTACCAGCGCGTGACGGCTGTCTTCGTCGCCGTGCAGCGCCACCGGCCAGCACTGGATCGTGCCGGCGAGCGCGCCGTCCTCGATCGCGGCGAAGCTGAGTGCCGCGATCGGCTCGATCCCCGCACGCAGGCGATAGGCGGTCTTGCCATGCCGATCTCGCCCGAACGCGCGGTCCAGCAACGCCTCGACGGCGGCGGGATCGACGGCGCTGATCGGCACGAATTCGGTCACTTCACGAAGCCTCCTCGGAATATAGCCGGGGTGCGTCCCCGGGGGCGCGCGCTTTAACGGCATCGCGCGCGAATACAAGGAGCGCGGCCGTGCGATCTCCCCGGGGACTTGATCGCGGGCGCCGGGCAGGGCAGGGCGCCCGCGCCCGACCGACATCTCGCGCGGGCTCGGCAAGGGACGATGCGACTTGGAAGACCGGCTGCAACTGCAAGTGCACGACATCGAAGCGATGGTGCTGACCGGCATCTATTCGGAAGAGACGCATTTGCCGCAGCCGCTGCGGATCTCGATCACCGTGGATCTCGACCTGCCCGGCCGATTCGGCCCCGAATCGCCCTTGTCGATGTCGAAGAATTACCTCGACCTCAAGCATGCGGCGACCCGGTCGCTGCCCGACGGCGTCCACTTCACGCTCATCGAAGGGGTGGCCGACCATATCTGCGAGACGCTGTTCCTTCAGGACAAGCGTGTCGCCCGCGTCGAGGTGAAGATCGTCAAGCTGGCGATCGCCGAGGCGGGCGAATCAATCGGGATCACCCTGGTCCGGCATCGCCGCTAGGCCGGCCGCCGCGGCAGGGGCCGAGGCTCGTCTTGACCAGCGCATAATCCTCTTGCACCGCCGCGGCGTCGGCCGGCTCCAGTCCCGACAACGTGTCGGCTGGAATTTGGGGCGGCAGGCCGCATGCGAACCGATACCATAGGAAGGTATCGCGCTGCGGCGGGGGCAGTGCGTCCTCCACCACTTCGCTGAGCGAAACCGTCCACACCGGCGCGACGTTCTGCTTGCGTTGGATCCCGAGCGAGATCGGGTGGCCGGTGGTCTTGAGGAAAATCTGCGTTTCACCTTCGCCCGGGAGCACCCCGGCGGCATGGAAGGCGTTGGCGATGCCGAGGATGGCAGGCGGCGCCTTGGGCGAGACGATGTCGGCGGCGAGCCTGCGCACCGTCGCCTCGGTCGCCGGCGACCAGATCAGCTGCGCGCGGGGCGTGATCAGCTGAACCTGGTCGGGCGCATTGGCCACCGCCCGCGCGAACAGGATCACGCGAGTCTTCTTGAGTCTGGGCGTGCGACCGTCGGCCCCGATCGGCGCATCGTAAAGGTACCCGATCTGGGGCGGTAGCGCGCCGGGCGCGCGGATCAGGGCGTTGATGGTGACGGTCAGATAGTAACGGACATGACCGGGCGCGAGATTGACTGCTTCTGCCGGCTTGATCTTCGCGGCATCGGTGATAGTGGCGTCCGCGACCATCGGCGCCTTCGTCGCCAAATCAGCCAGATCGGCATAACGATAGACGGGGGGCGGTGGTGGAGCTGTGGTCGCTGACACCGGTATCACCGGAATCAGGGCCGTCAGAAGCAGAATGGAGAGGAATCGGGTCATGGGAACGCGTGACATGTCGAACGAGTTAGGCGATCGGCTCGTTCCTTTACAGAAATAATTCTGCCATGCAGCGATTGTACGTTTGTTGCGTCCGACAAAGCGTTTGCGTCATTGCGGACCTAACGATAGAGACTCGCGCTCTGCCCCATCTGGCGCTAGCTGAAGGGTTCGTTGCTGGACAGTTAATGTCGAGCGACATTCGCGGGTCGGACACGAGGGAGTTGAGTTTCTGAATGTCATATGCTGATCGTGATACAACCGGCAGCCGTATCGTAGCGATTATCTTGGTTTCGCTGATCGTTGCGGGATTCGGTTATGCATTCGTGACCGGCTTGGCGATGGACTTCGCCAAGAAAGCGGCCGAAAAACTGAATGCGTTCGACGTGGCGCCACCGCCGCCGCCGCCGCCGCCCGACAAGCCGCCGCCCCCGCCGCCGGACCAGCCGAATCTGCCGCCGCCGCCGACCCAGGTCGTGATCCCGCCGATCACGCCGCCGGTGGTGACGAACAACAACATCGCCACGACCAACGTGATTCCGCCTGCGCCTGCGCCGGTCATTCCGCCGGCACCGCCCGCGCAGCCGGCGCCGCCCGCGCCGCCGAGGATCGCGGTCCGGGGCGGTCCGAGGGGGAATCCGGGCAACTGGTTCACCAATGAAGACTATCCGTCCGATGCCAAGCGCGCTGGTGCGCAGGGGCGCGTCACGGTGGTTCTCAGCATCGACACCTCGGGCAAGGTCGCGGGCTGTCGAGTGACGTCGGGCAGCGGCAATTCGTCGCTCGACGATGCGACCTGCCGTCTGGCCCAGCGCCGTGGCCGTTTCACCGTCCAGAAGGACGCGGACGGCAATGCCCAGCCCTACAGCTACACGTTGCCGGGCATCAAATGGCAGCTGCAGGACGAATGATTTGATCGGGTCGGCGCGCGGGATCCGGGCGCCGACCGAGTTCGCATTTGAAGACGATATTCAAGATTGAAGGTTTAAAGAGGAAGCATCCGAATGAGCATCTCCATCCTTAACGCTGGTGCGGCCGGTGGCGCCCAGGAACAGTTCGGCTTTTTCAACGCGCTGCACAACGGCGGCGTGATCTCCTATGCCACTGCCGGCATTCTGCTGATCATGCTGTTCTTCACGCTCTACATCTTCTTCACCAAGGTGTTCGAGCAGCAGAAGATCATCAACCAGGGCCGCCGCGTCCGCGCCACGTTCTGGAACTCGAA
>NZ_JBQCCN010000272.1:0-18245 GCF_051962185.1 Sphingomonas sp. | reverse complement strand
CAGATGAACCGGCCGGCCTTCCACCCGCGTGCGCCGCAAGTGGCGCGGCCGGCCACTCCCGCGCCGCGGAGGATGGCGCGCCCCGCACCGCAGCCGAGGGCGGCCGCTCCCCGCCCCGCTCCGCAACCGCGCGGCGGCGGCAACGGCAACCAGCGCGGCCACGGACGCGGTCACGACTGAGCCGCGCTAGCGCGATACCCCGGCCGCTCGCTGCAGGTCAGGGGCGGGCGGCCGGTCTCGTCATGCCTGCCAACCTTGCCAGCGCGCGACCGGGCGGGTAGGCGGCGGACCTTCTCCCCCAAAGAGCGTTGAGGACGAATTCACATGGGTTTCCGTTGCGGCATTGTCGGCCTTCCCAATGTCGGCAAGTCGACCTTGTTCAACGCGCTGACCGAAACGGCGGCGGCGCAGGCGGCGAATTATCCGTTCTGCACGATCGAGCCGAATGTGGGGAACGTCGCGGTGCCCGATCCGCGGCTCGACAAGCTCGCGGCGATCGCGAGTTCGGCCAAGATCATCGAGACCCAACTCGCCTTCGTCGACATCGCCGGCCTGGTGCGCGGCGCGTCCAAGGGCGAAGGGCTGGGCAACCAGTTTCTCGGCAACATCCGTGAGGTCGACGCGGTCGTCCATGTGCTGCGTTGCTTCGAGGACGGCGACGTCACGCATGTCGAGGGCAAGGTCGATCCGATCGCCGATGCCGAGACGGTCGAGACCGAGCTGATGCTCGCCGATCTCGAAAGCCTCGAGAAGCGCGTGCCCAATTTCGCCAAGAAGGCGGCGCAGGGCGACAAGGAATCGAAGATCGCCGCCAGCGTGCTCGGCCAGGCGCTCGACCTGCTGCGCGACGGCAAGCCCGCGCGCCTGACCCAGCCGCGCGACGCCGAGGAAGCGCGCGTCTTCTCGCAGGCGCAATTGCTGACCGCCAAACCGATCCTCTATGTCTGCAACGTCGAGGAAGCGAACGCCGCCAACGGCAACGCGCATTCGGCGCGCGTGTTCGAGAAGGCCAAGGCCGAAGGCGCCGAGGCGGTGATCGTCTCCGCGGCGATCGAAGCGGAGATCGCGACCATGCCGGCCGAGGATCGCGGCGAATTCCTCGCCGAGTTGGGCCTTGAGGAAACCGGCCTCGCCCGCGTCATCCGCGCCGGGTACAAGTTGCTCCACCTCCTCACCTTCTTCACCGTCGGCCCCAAGGAAGCGCGCGCCTGGACCGTCCACGCCGGCGCCACCGCGCCCGAGGCGGCGGGCGAGATCCACACCGATTTCGAAAAGGGCTTCATCCGCGCCGAGACGATCGCCTATCAGGATTATGTCGAGTTCGGCGGCGAAGCGCGCGCCCGTGAAGCCGGCAAGCTCCGCGCCGAGGGCAAGGGGTATGTCGTGCAGGACGGCGACGTCATGCACTTCCTGCATAGCTGATCGATCAGGCAGGCAGCTTGGGAATCGCGCGCCGCGTCATTTGACGCCGCGCGCGTCGAGCCACGCGAGCGTACCGCGCATTTGATGTTCGACCGCGATCTGGCGCAGCGTCTTTCCGTCTTTCTCGCCCGACGGGTCGGCGCCGGCGTCGAGCAGGCGCAGTACGATCTCATCGGTCCAACTACCGAACGCCGGTGACAAGCCGTCTTTCCCCTTGACGTCGGGGCGCACGCCGGCGGCGAGCAGCATGTCGACCGCAGCCGGACTTTCGACCCCGTAGAAGATCGTTTTGCCTCTGGCTCCGCCCGCTGCCCCATTGTCCCCTAGCGCGACCAGGCCGCGCAGATAGTCCAGACGCTGTGCTCCCAATTCCTGGCACCGCCATGAGTCGGTGAGCACGGCCGCGAGCGCGGTCGGCGCGGTGTAATTGTCGGCCGATGTTTCAGGTGAGACATATTTCGGGTCGATCCCCGCCGCCACAAGCGCGCGGGCGACCCGGATATCGCACCCGCCCGCGCCCCCGACAAACGCCGCCTGCAGCGCCTTGCGACTGGTTTTCGCCGCCCAGCCGCGATCGATGAGCGCCTGCGCGACCCGCGGCCGACCTTGATCCACCGCGCCGACCAGCAATATCGCGCCCAGTGGGGCCGCAGCCACGCCTGGGCGTTCGGGCGCGTAGACGCGATCGAGCGGCAGGCCGGCCGTGATCAGATCCAGGACCAGTTGGTCGCCCCCTTTTGCTGTTGCGGCCACGGCAAGATCGGCGGCCTGACCGCCGGTGGGATCGAACCCCTCTGCGCGCAGCGACGTCAGCGTCTCGCCATTTCCGCGAACCCATCGCGCCGTATCGGCGGCATCGTCGATCGCGCGCTCCAGCGCTTTCGCCTCGGGTGGCAGGCCGGCGGCATCGCCGACATAATCGTTCACCGTCATATCGGCCTTGCCGCTCGCGAACCGCACGACCTGGGTCGGATTGTCGGTGACCGGGTAGAAATACTCTTTTTTCAGTCCAAAGAACCGCGCTTCGCGGAATTTCGCGATAAGCCCGTCGAGCGTGGTGCGGTCGATTTTGGTCCGATGGATCCCTTCCACCAACACGCCGCGGCCGGCGGAAAACCGCCGGTGCACGCCCGATACGGGGTCGGCGGGCGCCTCCTGCGTCGAAAACAGCACGTTGCCAGCGCCGTCGATCGTCACCTTGTAGTCCGGGCATGAGCCGAAGCAGGCGGAACGAGTCAGTTCGATCTTGAGATGGTCATAGTCGATCGCCGGGAAGGGCGCGTCGGGCTTGGCCCAGATCGGTTTCAACCGCTGCTGGATCCGTATCCGACCCGTCGCTGTGATCGGACGCCCGGCATAGGTGAAAGGCCGGAACTTCCATTGGCGCGCAGCGGCCAGCACCCCGCTCGCATCGCCGGAGCTATTATCGAAAGAAGAACGATGCGCGTCGGTCACGTCACCTGTGGGGGAGATGACGATGTCGATCCAGGCGGCGCTCATCGCGGCGTCCTGTGCGCGGTCGACCTCGACCACTTCCGGACCGGATAATTTATGGGCCGCGAGCGTCTCGTCAGCCATGCCGATCATAACAGGCTGCTCCGCCGGCGCGGCGATCAGGAAAGCCGCCAGAACCATCGCTGCCCGCATTGCCGACCCCTACATGAGATACTGTAACATAGATACAGGGTCACGGGGCTACGTCAAATCCTTAGACCGGGTCCCCCGGTGCCGGAGGTAGCTGGAACGACAAGGTGATCCCCGCCGCCACTTGCGCCGCGGCGGCCTAGCCCATCAGCGGGCGCGGCACGGCGAGGAACTGGGTCGGCGACAGGCCCATGAATTCGCGGAATTCGTGGACGAAATGCGCCTGGTCGAAATATTCGGGATCGAGCAGCGAATTGTAATGGCGCTGTTCCATGACGCGCATCCTGCCGAGCGTATCGAGAAAGCGCTGGCGCCGCAGCAGCCTTTTGGGGCTGAAACCGAACAATTTCTTGCAGCGCCGCGCGAGCACCCGGTCCGAAACGCCGACGGTCGCCGCGAATTGCTCGACATTGTGGGGACGGTCGCGCAGCACCGTGTCGAGTTCGATCGCCCAGGCGGGGTTGGCATCGGTCGCCGCCAGCCGGTCGAGCAGCAGGGCATCGAACATCGCGACCCCGGCCAGATCGTCATCCTCCCTGTCGAGTTGCGCGAACAGCGCGCTCGCGGGGACGCCGAAATGGTCGCCCAGCGGCACGATGCGGTTGGCGAGCTCGTCGGCCGGAATCCCTAGAAAGCGCTGCCAACCCAGCGGCGTCAGGCCAAATCCCATGGTCTTGCCGCCCGGGCTGAACACTTGCGCGGCGCGGTCGGTCGGCCCGAACAGCGTCGCGATCAGCGGCTCGTCGGGATAACGCCGCCCGAGCTGCGCGCGCCATTCGCCGCGCGTGGCGAAGAGGGCGTTGCCCCATTCGGGATAGAGGAAATCCTCCAGCGGCCCGTCGGTCTCGACGAAATAATAGAAGGTCGCGAAGCTGCGCAGCCGCTCATCGGGCAAATAGATGCGCACCGACGTGTTCGATGGATCGTCCTCCGCCGCCGCATCGCCCGGCATCTGGCTGGTCATGGCGCGTACCCCCACCGCCGATTCCCCGACGGCCCCCTGAGGAAGGGGAAACGCAAGGCAGGCCAAAAGTCAAATCGAGTATATCGGCCGTTCTAAGACGGCACAGGCCGGCGCTGATCCATGTTAGTCGTACCGTCAGCCGGCATCGAACGCCGCCAGGATGGGGCACGGCCCCGCGCCGCCACCGGCGCAGTCCTTCGCCAGCCGCGCCAGGGCCGCACGCGCCGCGGCGAGTTCGGCGATCTTCGCGTCGAGCGCGGCGATTCGCTCGCCCGCGAGTTCGCGCGCCCGGGCGCGGTCGTCGGTCGCATCTAGCGCCAGCAACTCGCCGATCTGATCGAGCGTGAAACCGGCGCTTTGTGCCGCGCGGATGAAGCGCAGCCGTTGCACGTCGCGCGCGTCATAGCGCCGCACCCCGCCATAGGGGTCGGCGCGCACGGGTTCGGTGAGGAGGCCGCGCCGCTGGTACTAGCGCACCGTCTCCACCCCGACGCCGCCCGCCGCCGCCAGCTTTCCGATCGTCATTCCGGCCATGCTTGACTCCGTACCGTGGTACGGACGCTATATGGGGCGCATGACGACGAAGACCAAGCGCGCGACGCTTTATCGCATGGTCATGCCCGAGCATGTCTGCCCCTATGGGCTGAAATCGAAATGGCTGCTCGAATCGCACGGCTACCAGGTCGACGACCATTGGCTGAAAACGCGCGAGGAAACCGACGCTTTCAAGGCCGAGCACCAGGTCGCGACCACGCCCCAGACCTTCATCGGGGGTGAACGGATCGGCGGCAATGACGACCTCAGACGCTTCTTCGGCAAGCATGTGCCCGCGAAGGACGAGACGAGCTATCGCCCGGTCATCGCGGTGTTTGCGATGACCGCGCTGATGGCGAGCGCGGTCAGCCAGGCAGTAATGGGCACGCCGTTCACGATTATGGCCGTGGAATGGTTCATCGCACTCAGCATGTGTGTGCTGGCGATCCTGAAGCTCCAGGACGTCGAGCGCTTCTCGACCATGTTCCTCAACTACGACCTGCTCGCGCGGCGCTGGGTGCCCTATGCCTATGTCTATCCGTTCGCGGAGGCGTTGGCCGGCGTGCTGATGGTGGCGCATGTCGCGACCTGGCTGTCGGTGCCGGTCGCGCTCTTCATCGGTGGCGTCGGCGCGGCATCGGTGGTCAAGGCGGTCTATGTCGACAAGCGCGAGATCAAATGCGCTTGCGTCGGCGGGTCGAGCAACGTGCCGCTGGGATTCGTTTCGTTGACCGAGAACCTGATGATGGTCGCGATGGCGATCTGGATGCTGGTGCGGTAGGGCAGATGTGATGCTGCTCCGGCTGATCCTGGTCCTGGTGCTTGCGCTGGCCGCGCCGGCGACGCCGGCCGGTGCTTGCGACACGGCGCCGCCGATGGCGATCGCCGGACACCAAATGCCGGGCATGGATCACAGCATGGATCACAGGGCGCCGATGCCGGCCCAGCATTTGTGCATCGGCTGTGTGCCGCTGGGCGACCGGGACGGCGCGAGGGTCGCGCCGCCACTCGTCCTCGCCGCGCCTGCACCCGTCGCGGTGATCTCCACACTCCGGCTTCTTCCGGCAGAGGCGCCGACGCCTCCGCCGCCGAGGATTGCGTGAAGCTTCCGCGCTTCATGCAATTCCAGGAGTAGAGAGAATGATCCGAACACGATGGCTCGCGGCCGCAGCGGCGGTCGCGATGCTGCCCGGGTTGGCGACCGCCCAGAATATGGGCGGGATGGCCATGCCAGGCATGAAAATGCCCGCCAAGCCCGCCGCTAAGTCCAAGACCGTCGCCAAGGCCAAGGCGCGCGCCGCCGGGAAGAGCCCGGCCAAGCACGCGCGCAAGAGCGCCAGGCGGCCAGTGACGCGCGGAGCCTCCGGGCACCCGGCCAAGGGCGCCGCGATGCCGGGAATGGATATGGGTGTTCCGACGGCACCGGCGCCTCAGCCCGTGTCGGGAATGACGATGCCGCCCGCGCCGGCTTCCGCCTCTCCGGATATGCCCGACATGGCCATGCCGGTACCAGTGCCAGCGCCAGGCTCTGCACCGCCGGCAATGCCCGGGATGGACATGGCGACGCCGCAGGCCGGGGCGCCGCCCGCCGAAAAAGCCGGGTCGATGCCCGGCATGGATATGTCGGGCAAAGGCGATCGTGGCGCGATGCCGATGTCGATGGCGCGGATGCCGGGCTGCCATTCGGCAAGCACGGAACTGGAGGGCGGCGGAAGTGTCGACGGCCCGGTCTGCCGCCCCGGCGAAGGGTCGGGCACCTCGCGCCTGCCGGCGGTCGGTGGTGCGATGAGCGGCGTGCACGTCATGACCGGCGACTGGATGCTGATGGCCCACGGCTATGTGTGGGGCGTCTATACCGACCAATCGGGACCGCGCGGGCGCGACAAGGCGTTTTCGACCTCGATGGCGATGATCACCGCCGACCGCGATTTCGGCGGGGCGAGCCTCAGCTTACGGACGATGCTGAGCCTAGACGCGCTGATGGGGCCCAGGGGCTATCCCAGCCTGTTCGCGACCGGCGAAACGGCGGACGGCGTGACGCCGCTGGTCGATCGCCAGCATCCGCACGATCTGTTCATGGAACTGGCGGCGAAAGTGACCGTGCCGATCGACGGCGACCTCGACGCTTTCGTTTATGGCGGCCCGGTCGCCGAACCCGCGCTCGGCCCCTCCGCCTTCATGCACCGGACGACGGCGAAATATCTGCCGCTGGCGCCGATCACGCACCATTGGTTCGACAGCACGCACATCACCTTCGGCGTCGTAACCGCGGGACTGAATACGCGGACCTGGCAGGTCGAAGGGTCGGTGTTCCGTGGCCGCGAGCCCGACCAGCATCGTTGGGACATCGAGACGCCGAAGTTCGATTCGTGGAGCGTGCGTGCGACCTGGAATCCGTCGATCTATTGGTCGGCGCAGGTCAGTTACGGGCGGCTCAAGAGTCCCGAGGCGCTCGAGCCCGACCAGGACGAAGCGCGGACCACCGCCAGCGTGCAATATGCCTGCGGCGGCTTCTCGGCGCTGGCCGGTTTCGCGGTCAAGAACCGCCTGCCCGGCCGCGCGCTGACCGCCTGGCTGGGCGAGGCCAATTGGGACCTGTCCGATCATCACAGCCTGTTCGGGCGCGTCGAGAATCTGGCCAATGACGAATTGTTTCCCGATCCGCTCGACCCGCGCCACGATCGCCCGTTCCGCGTGACGCGCGCCGAGCTCGGTTACGCTTATCGCCTCAAGCTGGTCGGCCCACTGGAGGCGGCGATCGGCGGCAGCGGGTTCGTCCTGGCCAAGCCCGCCGCGCTCGACAGCGCTTACGGCAAATCGCCGGCGGGCTGGACTGGGTTCGTCAAGCTGAGCCTCGGCGGATAGCTTGCGCGGGCGATGGCGGCCCGGCATGGCCGGGACGACCAGGATTACGGAGTCGCCGATGCGCTGGATTGCCCGGGCCGCCATTTTCGCCAGCTTGCTGTCGCTCCCGATCGGGGCGGGCGCGCAGGGACAAGTCGTCCCGCCACCATCTCCGCCCATCGCCGTTCCCGAGGCGCCGGCCAGGGCACCGGTCACCATCCTGGTCTCGATCGACGGCTTCCGTCCAGATTATCTCGACCGCGGGGTGACGCCGAATCTCAACGCGCTCGCCGCTGCGGGAATCAGCGCCGCGATGCGGCCGAGCTATCCGTCCAAGACCTTCCCCAACCATTGGACCCTGGTCACCGGGCTGCGCCCCGATCGCACCGGCATCGTCGCCAACAAGATGCTCGACGCGTCGCGGCCCGACGAGACTTTCACCATGGCGTCGGACGATCCCTTTTGGTGGAATGCGGCCGAGCCGATCTGGGTGACTGCCGAAAAGGCCGACATCCGCACCGCGACCGCGTTCTGGCCCGGGTCCAACGTGGCCTGGGGCGGCGAGCGCGCCAGGGAATGGCCCAATCCGATGGTCGGCGGGACGCGGCCCGAGGATTGGGCGCAGTTCAACCAGCAGATCAGCAACCGCCAGCGCGTCGATATCGTCGTCGACTGGCTGCGGCGGCCGGCCGAGACCCGCCCGCGTTTCGTCACGCTCTATTTCGACGAGGTCGATACCGCCGGACATATGTTCGGCCCCGACGACGCGCGCACCACCGCCGCGGCCGCCAATGTCGACAAGGCGATCGGACGGTTGCGCGAGCAGATCGCAGCGCTCGGCCAGCCGGTCGATCTGGTGATCGTCGCCGACCACGGCATGGCGCCGATCTCGGACGATCGCGTGATCGTGCTCTCGAGCTTCAGCGACATTGCCGATTACGACGTGGTCGAGGATGGCGTCTACGCCTCGATCAACCCCAAGCCGGGCAAGACCGCGGCGGTGGAAAAGGCGCTGCTGGGCAGGCACGGTCCGCACCTCGCCTGCTACCGCAAGGCCGAGATTCCCGCGCGCTTCCACTACGGCCGCAATCCGCGCGTGCCGGCCATCATCTGCATGCCCGATGCCGGCTGGACGGTCGTCGCCCGTGCGCCCAAGCACAAGGTCGAGGGCGGCGCGCACGGCTATGACAATGACGCGCCCGAGATGCGTGCCTTGTTCGTCGCAAGCGGTCCCGATATCCGGCCACTCGGCAAGATCCCGACCTTCGACAATGTCGACGTGGCGCCGCTGCTGCGCGACCTGATCGGCCTGCCGCCGGGCCAGGGACTCGACGGCGACGACACGCCGTTCCGCGAGGCGCTGCGCAAATGAGCGACGATCTCAAATATTTCGAGGATCTGGTGGTCGGCACCAAGGCGAGCTTCGGGCGCTATGACGTGACGCGCGAGGAAGTGATCGAATTCGCCTCGAAATACGATCCGCAGCCCTTCCATCTCTCCGACGAGGCGGCTGCGCAGACCTATTTCGGCCGATTGTCGGCGAGCGGCTGGCACACCGCGGCGATGGCGATGCGTATGGCGGTCGAAAATATGAGGGATCAGCGCTCGGCAAGCCTGGGTTCGCCGGGGATCGACGAATTGCGCTGGCTGAAACCGGTCTACCCAGGCGACACGCTGCGGTGCGAAACCGAGTTGCTCGACAAGCGCGTCTCGAAGAGCCGGCCGGAGATGGGCATCACCAAGGGCCGCACCACCGTGTTCAACCAACGCGACGAAGCGGTCATGACCTTTGTCGCCAACGGGTTGATCCGGACGCGGCCCTCAGCCGGCTGATGCCTCAGCGGGTACGGCGACCGCTCGTGTTGCCGCGCCAGCGATACCCGTCGCTGCCGCCGGCGCGCGGTCCCCGCTGGAAACCGCGCCATTCGTCGCCGCGGCTCGATCCGCGCCATTGGCTGCCGCGGTTCTGCCAGTAACGCTGCTGACTGCCGCTCCAGCGATATGGCCGGCGATAGCGGTCGTACACGTAATAGCCGCTCCCCGGATAATAATAACCGTCGTACCAGCCGTAATAGGGCATGCCGTAGCCGCCGTCGTAGAAGTCGCTGTAATAGTCGCCGTAATAGCCCGGCGAGCCATATCCGATACTGACGCCGCTATAGCCATAGCCGTCGTCCACGCAGCCGCCGAGCGCCAGCAGCGACGCCGCGCCCAAGGTTATGATCCCGATCTTCATAAGGAACGCCTCCATACACCGGAGCCGCGGCAAGAACGCGCCGCTGCCACATGGAGGTCAAAACGATTCGGAGGCGAAAGGAGTTCCTGTCGGGACGACTCGAATCGACTAACCGGGATCAATGCCCCTCGAAGGCGAAGAGCGACGTCACCTCGACTCCGTCCCCGGCCAGCGCCGCGGCGCCGCCGAGATCGGGCAGATCGATGACGAATTGGGCCTGGTCGACGATCGCCCCGGCCTTGCGCAACAAGCGGATCGCGGCACGGGCGGTGCCGCCGGTGGCGATCAGGTCGTCGACCAGCAGCACGCGCTGGCCGGGTACCAACGCGTCCTCGTGCATGGCGATGCGGTCCGTGCCGTATTCGAGCGCGTAATCCTCGGCGATCGTGGCACCGGGCAATTTGCCGTCCTTGCGGATCAGCAGGACGCCGGCGCCGAGCGGCACCGCGAGCGCCGCGGCGAACAGGAAACCGCGCGCCTCGATCCCGGCGACCAAATCGACCTTGCCGTCGACCGCTGCGGTCATGCGCCGGATCGTTTCCGCCAGCCCTCGCGCGTCGAGCAGCAAGGTGGTGATATCGCGGAACATGATCCCGGGCTTGGGGAAGTCCGGGATCGTGCGGATCAACGCCTTCAGGTCGTCATTGGCGTGCGGCATCGCGAACTCCGCCGAAGGATGACGATGATGATGGAACGCGGCCGGAGCCGCGCCCGATCAATGTTTGATGTCGCGCCAGATGTTCCGGTACGCGCCGAACGCCAGCGCACTAGCGATCAGCAGGAAGATCAGCGCCGCGAACCCCGCCACGTGCCGCGTTTCGAGGTTCGGATCGGCGGTCCACACCAGGAACGCCGCCACGTCGCGCGCCATGTTGTCGACCGTCGGCCGGGTGCCGTCGGCATATTGGACCTGGCCTTCCGACTTGAGCGGCGGCGGCATCGCGATGTTGAGGTTCGCGAAATAGGGATTGAAGTGCAGTCCGTTCGGCGTCTTGGCGTCCGGGAATTCATTCAGCAGTTCCTCGCCGCTCTCATTCTTGAAGCCGGCCTGGTCGCGATAGCCGGTCAGCAGCGAATAAACGTAATTCGCCCCGCCGTGACGCGCCCGCGTCATGTAGCTGAGGTCGGGCGGAATCGCGTTGTTGTTGGCCGCGCGCGCCGCGATGTCGTTGGCGAAGGGCAGCGGGAAATGGTCGGCCGGCACGCCCTTGCGGGTCGCGGCCTCGCCCGTGTCCGGATTGATCGACGGAATGGTATCGAAGCCGGCGGCGATCGCCTTCACCTGGCCCTCGCTATAGCCGATTCCGGTCAGGTCGCGGAACGCGACGTACTTGAGCGAGTGGCAAGCCGAGCAGACTTCCTTGTAGACCTGGAAGCCACGCTGCAGTTGTTGCTTGTCGAACGTGCCGAACACGCCGGCCGAGCGGAGACCGGCATCGCGCGGATGCAGGTGGAACTCGCTCTCGGCGGTCTTGGGCGCGCCCGTCGCGGTCTTGGGCGAGGGATCGGACACGAGGCCCGACACAGAGAAGAATAACGCGATCGCGAGCACGCCCGCGAAGGCGATACCGACCAGAGCTGCAATCCAGCGAACCATCTGTTGTATATCCCCTATAGCTCGCTCAGTGCGCCAGCGCGGTTTCGGCCGGGCTCGTTCCGCCCTTGCCCGACAGCACCGCCTCGGTGATCGAGTTCGGCAGCGGCACCGGCCGCTCCGTCCGCGCGATCCACGGCAGGATCACCAGGAAGTGCAGGAAATAATAAGCCGAGCAGATCTGCGCGACGATGACGTACAGCGGATCGGCCGGCGAGCCGCCGCAATAGCCGAGGATCAGCACGTCGACGACGAGTACCCAGAAGGCGATCCGCGCCTTCGGCCGATAATTGTTCGACCGGATCGGCGACGAATCGAGCCACGGCAGGAAGAACAGCAGCAGGATCGACCCGAACATCGCGAGCACGCCCCACAGCTTCGCCGGCAGGATGAAGTCCGAGGTGAACGAACGCAGGATCGCGTAGAACGGCCAGAAATACCATTCGGGGACGATGTGCGCCGGCGTCTGCAGCGGATTCGCGGCGATGTAATTGTCCGGGTGGCCGAGAGCGTCCGGGAAGAAGAACACCAGGGCCGCGAAAAACAGCAGGAAGATGCCCAGCCCGAAGCCGTCCTTGGCCGTGTAATACGGGTGGAACGGCACCGTGTCCTGCTCACCCTTCACGTCGACGCCGGTCGGGTTGTTCGATCCCGGGATGTGCAACGCCCAGATGTGCAGGATGATGACCGCCGCGATCACGAACGGCAGCAGATAGTGGAGCGAGAAGAACCGGTTGAGCGCCGCATCGTCCGGCGCATAGCCGCCCAGCAGCCACACGCGGATCGTCTCGCCGACTCCCGGTATCGCCGAGAAGAAGCCGGTGATGACCTGCGCGCCCCAGAAGCTCATCTGACCCCAGGGAAGCACATAGCCCATGAAGGCGGTCGCCATCATAAGGAGGAAGATGACCACGCCGAGCAGCCACACCATCTCGCGCGGCGCCTTGTACGACCCGTAATACAGGCCGCGGAAAATGTGGGTGTAGACCACGATGAAGAACATCGACGCGCCGTTGGCATGCGCATAGCGCAGGAACCAGCCGGCGTTCACGTCGCGCATGATCGTGCCGTTGATCGACGAGAAGGCGGTCGCCGAATCCGAATGATAATGCATCGCCAGCACGATGCCGGTGATGATCTGGATCGCCAGCGCGGCGCCGGCGAGGACGCCGAAATTCCACCAATAATTGAGGTTGCGCGGCACCGGATAGCCGGCGCCCACGGCGTTGTAGGCCATGCGCGGCAGTGGCAGCTTCTCGTCGAGCCACCGCATGAACGGCTGCTTCGGCTCGTAATGATTGGCCCAGGGGAAACTCATCTTCTTCTACCCCCCTCAGCCGACCAGGATCGCGGTCGGCGACGTGAACTTGTACGGCGGCACGGCGAGATTCTTCGGCGCCGGTCCCTGACGGATGCGGCCGGCCGTGTCGTATTGCGAACCGTGGCACGGGCAGAAGTAACCGCCATACTTGCCGCGGTTGTCGCCCTCGTTGATGCCGAGCGGGATGCAGCCGAGATGGGTGCAGACGCCGAGCGTGATCAGCCAGTTGATATGGCCGGGCTGGGTCCGTTTCTCGAGCGTCTCGGGATCGCGCAGATCCGACATCGGCACCGCCTCGGCCTCAGCGACTTCCTTCGGCGTCAGGTTGCGGACGAACAAGGGCTGCTTGCGGAAGGTCGTGATGACGCCCTGGCCCGGCTGGATCTTCGACAGATCGACCGTGGTGGTCGACTCCGCGAGCACGTCGGCCGACGGGTTCATCTGGTTGATCAACGGAAGGACCACCGCGACGCCGCCTCCAAGCGCGGGAAACGCGACGGCGGCGATGTTCAGAAAGTCGCGGCGGCGGGGATCGTTGGGCGACTCACCCTGCGGATCGTTGTTGTCGTCGGTCGCCATTCACCTGCCCTTGCACTTCAAATCCGGCGGCGGAACGCTTGGGGAACCGGCCCTCAGGAAGCCGCGCGCCCGCCAGAACCCCTCCGTCCCCACGGAAGTTGGGGGCCTGATAGACACGGGCACCCCGCTTTGCCAACGGCTTTTTATGCGTATCGCCCTCTACCAGCCCGACATCGCCGGAAACGTCGGCACCATCCTGCGTCTCGCGGCGTGTCTCGGGGTCGCCGTCGACCTGATCGAACCGATGGGATTCGCCTTTTCCGATCGCGCCTTGTCGCGCGCGGGCATGGACTATGCGGCGCAGGCGACGGTGACTCGCCACCCCGACTGGGCAGCGTTCGAGGCGAGCGTTGCGGGGCGCATCGTCCTGTTGACCACCAAGGGAGCGAGCAGGCTCGACGCCACCGATTTCCGTCCGGACGACATCCTGCTGTTCGGATCGGAAAGCGCCGGAGTGCCGTCGGCGGTGCACGATCGCGCCGATGCGCGGGTCATGATTCCGATGCGGCCGGGCTTTCGGTCCTTGAACGTCGCGGTTTCAGCGGCCATCGCGCTCGGCGAAGCATTGCGGCAGACGAAGGGATGGCCCGAATGAAAGAGCTCGACGTCGAACAGGCGACCGCCAGGCAATGGTTCGAGCAACTCCGCGACCTGATCTGCGCCGAATTCGAATCGATCGAGCGCGAGGCCGGATCCGACGCGCGGTTCGACTACATCGCCTGGAACCGCACCGACCCGTCGGGCGCCGACGGCGGTGGCGGCGTGCGCGGCGTGATGAAGGGCAAGGTGTTCGAAAAGGTCGGGGTCAACGTGTCGACCGTCGGCGGCGCGTTCGACGGCGAGTTCGGCAAGACCATCCACGGCGCGGCCGAGGATCCGACCTTCTTCGCGACCGGCATCAGCCTGGTCGCGCACATGGCCAATCCGCACGTGCCGGCGGTGCACATGAACACCCGCTTCCTGGTCACCACCAAGCGCTGGTTCGGTGGTGGCGCCGACCTCAACCCGCCGTTGCCGGTGGCCGAGGACACCGCGGATTTCCACGCGACGCTGCAGGCCGCATGCGATCGCCACGACCCGGCGCATTATCCGCGCTTCAAGCAATGGGCCGACGATTATTTCTACATCCCGCACCGCAAGGTCCACCGCGGCGTCGGCGGCATCTTCTACGATCATCTCGAAGGGGATTTCGCGGCCAATCTGGCCTTTACCCAGGACGTCGGCCGCGCGTTTCTCGACGCCTTTCCCCGGATCGTGCGGCGGCGGATGAACCAGGGCTTCACCGAGGCGGATATCGCGGCGATGCGCGAGTGGCGGGGGCGCTACGCCGAATTCAACCTCGTCTACGACCGCGGCACGCTGTTCGGGCTCAAGACCGGCGGCAATATCGACGCGATTCTCATGAGCCTGCCGCCGGTGGCGACCTGGGCGTGAAACGCCCGTCCGCTATCTGGCCCTGATCCGCCGATAGGCGGCGACCTGGAGCACCGCCATCGCGATATAATCGAGGGCGGTGAGCAATGCGACGAAAGCTTCGGCCATCGTGCGCGCGACGGGATTGGGCGCGTGCGCGGCCATCCAGGCATCGAGCGCCTGGAACGGCCAGGACGCGATCGAGGCGACGAGAAAGACCGTCATGATCGCCGCGGCCAGCGCCAGCGTGTTGCCGCGCGTCAAGTGGAGGCTGCGAATCAGCGCGCGCCACGCCCCGATCGGCGCTTCCGCGAACAGCACCGGCGCCAATGTCGCGGTACGCGCCAGGATCCAGAAGAAGAGGACCGCGAAGGCGGGCAACAATATTGGCGCCAACGCGACGATCGTACCGATCAAGGTCAGCGGGATCATCACGATCAGCCAGGCCAGGATCAAGGTCGGAAACCGTCGCGCGGCCGCGATCAGCGCCCGACTGGCCGGCGGGCGATCGCCCGACAGGTAAAGCGCCACCAAGGCGAATTGGCCGAACGAGGCCAGCGCCGCGACCAGCGCCAGGCCCCAGCCATAATGGCCGAGCCAGGAGGCCATGCTTTCGCCGAACGCATCGGCAGCGGGCGTGCCGGGCGTCAGCGTGGCGCCTTGGGGCGGCATCGGCCAGTCGGGGATCAACTGCGCCTTGGCCAGTGCCGGCAGGAAGACGAACATGCCGGCGACCGCGGTCAGGACTTCCCAATCGCTGCGCCAGAGCTTCCATGCATCGCCCATCAGAGCGGGAAAGCTTATCCTCACACGCCCTCGCGCATCGCGACCGCGCGATAGACCTTGGCCATGAATATCGACTGGATGACGTAATAGAGGGTCATCACCGCCGCGCCCAGGATAGCGACCACGATCGACCCGATGCCGAATGGCCCGGCGCTCGGATCGAGGAAGCGGAACAGCGTTCCGAAAACCGACGTCACGGCGAGCCAGGCGACGATCGCCACGATCCCGAACAGGATCGTCACTCCCAAAAGCTTCCAGGCGATCCCATTGCTCGCCGCGAACGAGCGCCGCAGCGCGCGGACGATGCCGCCCTCCGTGGCGACGACCGGGAGCAGGAGGGTGCTGAATCGGATCGAGACGAACGCCGCCAACGCGAACCACACGACGAAATAGACGAGGACGAAGCCAGCCACGCCGGGCGCGATGTCCGGCCTCGGACCCGGCGCCGCGCTGCTCAGCGCGGTCAAGTCGAAGCCGCTCGCCACCAGGGCAAGGACGATCGGCAGGAACAGCAGGGCGATCGCGCAGAACGAGATCAGCATCGCGACGACCGCCTGGCCGAACCGCCGCGTCGCGACCGATTGCGCCGCGCCCCTCCCCGCCTCCGGCTGCAGCGCGAAGGCGACGACCGCCAACTGGCCCCAGATGACCGGCAACAGCAACGCGAAGGTGACGCCCTGCGCCAGCCCCGGGCCGATCGCCGTCCCCGCTTGCCTGATCGCGCCGGAAATCGATTGAGGGATGAAGATCGCGATCAGCACGACCGGCAGGATCGCGCCGAGATTGTCGCTCAGGAACTCGGTGGTACGGTCCCAGACATTCCCCATATTCACCATATGTCGATCCCATTCCCCTGCGCGCCGAGCGATCTACGGTCCCGACCGGATTTGCCTAGCCCAAGCGTCCTAGTCTTGCCAATCACTTGCACCGCCCCCTCGCGCGGGAGTAGCGCGCGGCCATGATCCCCGCCGATATCGAATGGCGCATCTCGACCGAGCAAGTGCCTTATGCCGAAAGCCTGGCGGCGATGGAGGCGCGCGCCGTCGCCGTCGCCGCGGGCGATGCGCGCGAATTGGTCTGGCTGCTCGAGCACCCGCCCGTCTACACCGGCGGCACCAGCGCCGATGCGGCGGAATTGATCGACCCACGCTTTCCGGTGGTGCAGACCGGGCGCGGCGGCCGCTACACGTATCATGGGCCGGGGCAACGCGTCGGCTATCTCGTGCTCGATCTCAACCGGCGCGGGCGCGACATCCGCTGCTTCATCCACGAGTTGGAGAATTGGCTGATCGCGGCGCTCGGCGCCTTCGGTATCGCGGCGCGCGCCGAATCGGGCCGCGTCGGCATCTGGACCGGCCACGGGCCGGATGAGGCCAAGATCGGCGCGATCGGGGTGCGCGTGAAGCGTTGGGTGACGCTGCACGGATTCGCGATCAACCTCGATCCCGACCTCAGCCATTTCGGCGGGATCGTGCCGTGCGGACTCGCCGATTATCCCGTCACCAGTGCCGCGGCGCTCGGCAAAACGATCGTTCCGGCAACGTTCGATGCCGCGCTGGAACGCCATTTTCCGGCCTTTCTGGCCGCACTTTCCGCGCACGAAAAGCGGCTTGAGCAACATGGCATTAGTGTCTAATGTCCCCCTCGATTTGGGTGATAAGGCCGGAAAAGCCGACCAAATCCACTATCTAGGGAGCTTCCAAATGCGTTCTTTCATCTCGAAGGCCGTGATCGGCACTATGATCGCCGGCGCCGCCCTGGCCGTTTCGGCCTGCACCAAGACCGAGACCACCACCAACGTCACCGACATGAACGTCACTGACGAAACCGCGACCGACAACATGACCGCGGTGGACAGCGGTGCGATGAACGACACCGGCGCGATGGCCAACGACACCATGTCGACGACCACCACGACCACGACCAACACCACGAACCCGTAATCGGGCGTCGTCCGCCCTCGGGCGGATGGTCTGGATTTCGAGGGGCCGCCCGCTCGTCGGGCGGCCCCTTTCGATTCCGGCCTCGTCGGTGCCAAGCCGCCGAGTGGCGACGATCGGACGGAAACCTCTTGGGCAGTTCGGAAAATCACCGTAGGAAGTGGCCGCGATGGGGGCGCGAGAAGGGATGAGGATGACGATCGTGCGTATCTTGGCGAGCCTGTCGCTCGCTGCCGGCCTGTTCGCCGGATCGCCGGCTTCGGCGCAATTCTTCCTGAAATCTCCCGACTTCCATGGGGCGCCGGTGATCGGGACCGAGCCCGAATTGGGCATGCCGCTCCCGGGCGCGACACCCGACGAATTGCGCGCCGGCCTGGTTTGGAACCTGCGCGCCGCGCTCAACGTCGCCGCACTGCAATGCGACTTCGCGCCGATGCTGCTGACGGTCGACAATTACAACGCCATGCTCAAGGACCACAGTGCCGAGCTCAAGAGCTCGCTCGACACACTCAACGCCTATTTCGGGCGCACCAACAAGACTAAGGCCGCCGGTCAAGCCGCCTTCGACCGTTTCGGCACGCGGACCTATTCGGCGTTTTCGTCGGTGGCCGCACAATTCGGTTTCTGCCAGACGGCGAGCAAGATCGGGCGCGAGGTCGTGTTCGCACCGCGCGGCCAACTCGGCGACGTGGCGATCAACTACATGCGCGAATTGCGCAACAGTCTGATCCCTTACGGCGAACAGCAATTCCCGCGCGCTTTCTATTCGCGCACCTATCTGTTCCTGCCCGATTTCCAGCCAAGCTGCTGGCGCAAGGAACGCTATAGCGTCAGCTATTGCGGCGACCCGGACAAGAAGAAAAAGAAGCGCCGCTGAGCGTACCAACCGCCTCTCCCGCCTGAAGGGAGGCCGAAAGTCAGCGGAGGCCCAGCCTCTTGTGCGCCTGCAGCGTCAGGCGCCAGCGCGG
>NZ_JBQCCN010000271.1:0-11550 GCF_051962185.1 Sphingomonas sp. | reverse complement strand
GGCAAGTCCGGCTTCGCGCACATGTTCGAGCATCTGATGTTCAAGGCGACGAAGAATTTGAAGTCGGAGAATTTCGATCGCCTGACCGAGGATGTCGGCGGCTATAACAACGCCTCGACCAACGACGATTACACCAATTATTACGAGGTGGTCCCGGCCAACCATCTCCAGCGCCTGTTGTTCGCCGAGGCCGACCGCATGGCGAGCCTGGTGGTCGAGCCGGTCAGCTACGCCTCCGAACGCGACGTGGTGAAGGAGGAGCTGCGCATGCGCACGCTCGCCTCTCCCTACGGCAAGCTCTATTCGATCTATTATCCCGAGATCAGCTATCGCGTGCATCCCTACGCGCGGCCCGGCATCGGCAGCCTGGAGAATCTCGAGGCGGCGACGATCGACGACGTCCGCGCTTTTCATGCGACCTATTACCGGCCCGACAATGCGGTGCTGGTGGTCGCGGGCAATTTCGACTCCGCCCAGCTCGACCGCTGGGTCGACCAATATTTCGCGGGGATCGAGCGGCCGAGCCAGCCGATCCCGCGCGTGACCGTCGTCGAGCCGCCGCGCAACGTCGCGACCCGCTATACGGTCTACGAACCCAACACGCCGCTTCCCGCGGTGCTGATCAGCTATCAGGTACCGTCGGACAACAATGCCGACATCCCGGCGCTGACCCTGCTCGACGCCATCCTGTCGCGCGGCGACAGTTCGCGGCTGTACCAGGACCTGGTCTATCGCGACCAGATCGCGCAATCGGCCAACACCTTCCTCGACACCAAGCAGGGCACCGGCGCGTTCGTCGTCACCGCGACCATGGCCGACGGCAAGAACGTCGCCGACGGCGAGAAAGCGCTCAGGGCAGAGGTCGCGCGTGCGCGCGACACGCTGGTGACGCCGGCCGAGCTGGCCCGCGCCAAGAACCAGCTGATCACCGCAACGATCGAGAGCCGCGAGACCGCCGACGGCAAGGCGTCGACGATCGCGCGCTCGGTGATCATCGACGGCGATCCGGCCGCCGCCGACAAGCAGCTCGCCGCGATCGGCCGGGTGACCGCCGCCGACATCCAGCGCGTGGCGCGCAAATATCTCAACGACAATCAGTCGGCGATGATCGACTATATGCCCGCCGAGATGGCGCCCAAGGACGGACCCAAGGGTGACAAGATCGCGGTCGCCGACACGGTCGAGGTGGCAGCGCTCAAGACCCCGGCCAATGTCGAGGTGGTCAAGCCGGCGAGCGATGCCGATCGCGTGCCGATCCCCGCGCCGGGCAAGCCGGTGGTCGCCGCGCTGCCCGCACCGGTGACGATGAGCCTCGCCAACGGCATGAAGCTGATCGTGGTCGAGAAACACGATCTGCCGCTGGTCACTGCGCAGGTCCTGGCCAATGGCGGCGGCGCCGCCGATCCCGCCGACCGGGCCGGGCTCAACAGCCTGACCGCCGACCTGATGACCAAGGGGACGAAGACGCGCTCGGCGACGCAGATCGCCAACGAGGTCGAGAAACTGGGCGGCTCGATCAGCTCGGCCGTGGGCTGGGACGCCGCGGCGGTGACGCTGGAGGTCAAGTCGGACCAGATCGCACCGGCGATGGCGGTGCTCGCCGATGTCGCGCGCAACCCGGTCTTCTCGGCCGAAGAGATCGAGCGCGACCGTGCGCAGACGATCGACGGGGTGCAGGTCCAGCTCAAGAACCCGGGCAGGCTCGCCTCGCTGGTCGCGGCGCGCACGGTGATGGGCGGCGGCCCCTATGGCCATCCGATCACCGGCACGCCGGTGTCGCTCAAGGCGATCACGCGCGGCGACGTGCAGGCGGCCTACGCGCGGACCTGGGCGCCGGGCCGGGCTACACTGGTGATGGTCGGCGACATCACGCCGGCCAAGGCGAAAGCGCTCGCCGAGGCGAATTTCGGTAGCTGGATGGCAAAGGCCGCATCATCGATGGTGCCCGCGACAGCCATCGCCAATGCCGCGCCGAGGATCATCGTCGTCGACATGCCCAATGCCGGGCAGGCCGGCGTCGTCGTGGCGCGGCCGGGGATCGCGCGCAGCGATCCCGATTTCTACGCGGCCAGCGTGGCCAACGCGACGCTCGGGGTCGGCTTCTCGTCGCGGCTCAACCAGGAAATCCGCATCAAGCGCGGCCTCGCCTATGGCGCGGGCAGCGGCATCGCGGCGCGGCGCCTGCCGGGCTATGTCGCTGCCAACACCCAGACCAAGAACCCGTCCGCCCCCGAAGGGGTCGGGTTGATCCTCGATACGATGAAGGGGATGGGCACGGCGCCCGTGCCCGATAGCGAACTCGCCTCGCGCAAGGCGGTGCTGATCGGCGATTTCGGTCGCGATACCGAGACGACAGAGGGGATCGCCGGCGTGCTCGGCGATTACGTGGTCGAGAACGTGCCCCTGTCCGAGCTGAAGGCGTTCACGCCCAAGATCGAAGGCGTCGATGCCGCGGCGGTCCAGCGCGTCGCGCAGCGGTTGCTCGATCCGACCAACGCCAGCATCGTCGTGGTCGGCGATGCCAAATTGTTCCTCGACGACCTCAGGAAGAAATATCCGAATGTCGAGGTCATCCCGGCGGACAAGGTCGATCTGGACAGCGTGTCGTTGAAGTAGGGAACCTGATAGCCGCCCGCCCTAAGTCGTCACCCCGGCCTTGTGCCGGGGTCTGCCGAGCCGCAAGTCATACCGTCGGCGACGGGAGGACGAGGCTGGCAACACGGGTTTCCCGCCACTGCCACAACGAGGCATGCCGCCCGGCGGACCCCGGCACAAGACCGGGGTGACGGGGAGAACTGGAGGCAGTTGTAAGTGCGCCCTCGCGAGCATTAACGTCGGGAGGGACGCTCGCGAATCCCTCCCGACGCCCCCCTCCGGGCTCTAACGCGCGGCCGGCAGCCAGCTCAGGTCGAGGCCTTCGTAGCGGTCGACATAATTGGCGGCGCGCAGCAGCCCGCGTTCGTTGGTGAAGGTCACGTGTCCGTTCCGGCGCGCGATCAGCCCTTCTTCCTCGATCTGGCGCAGCATGCGGTTGACATGGACCGCGGTCAGCCCGGTGGCGTCGCCGATCTCTTCCTGGGTCAGGCCGAGCGTGAAGGTGTCGGTGATCGTCTTGTCGCCGGTGCGCTGGCGATTGCGCATGTCGATCAGCACCGCCGCGACGCGCGCCTTGGCCGAGGTGCGGCCGAGCGCGGCCAGCCGGTCGGTGAGTGCCGCGCGCTCGATCTGGCTATAGACCAGCAACAAGGCCGTGAGTCGCGGATGCGCGGCGAGAATCTCGCTCAGCGCCGATCGCTCGAACGGCGCCACCACGGCATCGCTCAGCGCCGTCAGCGTCTCGGGCGCCTCGCGATAGACCAGGCTCGACAGCGCGATCACATCGCCGGGAAACAGGAAGCGCAGGATCTGGCGACTGCCGTCATCGAGCAATGTCGAGGACATCAGCATGCCCTTGCGCACCACGAACATGTCGCCGGTTCGGTCGTTCTCGCGCTGGATCGTGGCGCCGCGCCTGATCGGCCGCTCGCGCTCCTCGAGCCGCTCGAGTGCCGCGTGTTCAGCCGGGGTAAGCGTAACCAGATCGCCCAATCGCTCGGCGAAACAACTGCCTGACACGTCGAAGAATACTCCCCCGGAACTTGGGGACGTACAGAGCAGCGCGCGGGCGGCCGTGCATTAAAGTCGATCAATGGCGATAAAGTCAGTCAAATACCGTTGCCGTCGCGTCGCGCTTGCTTGGCGCGCGGCGGGCGATAGAAGCGCTTGATGGACCGTATCCTCATTCGCGGCGGCAACCGCCTCGCCGGCAAGCTGCCGATCTCCGGCGCCAAGAATTCGGCGCTGACACTCATGCCCTGCGCGCTGCTGACCGAGGAGCCGGTGACGCTGCGCAACCTGCCGCGGCTCGCCGATGTCGACAGTTTCGGCCATCTGCTCAACCAGCTCGGCGTGTCGACCGAGATCGAAGGCGCGCGGCCGAGCGATTTCGGGCGAGTCATGACGATGCGCGCCGGCCGCCTGACCTCGACCGAGGCGCCGTACGACATCGTGCGCAAGATGCGCGCGTCGATCCTGGTGCTGGGGCCGCTGGTGGCTCGGGCGGGCGAGGCGACGGTGTCGCTGCCCGGCGGCTGCTCGATCGGCAACCGGCCGATCGACCTGCATCTGAAGGCGCTCGAGGCGATGGGCGCCGAAATCGAGCTCGCCGCCGGTTACGTGAAGGCGACCGCGCCGGGCGGGCGGCTGCCGGGTGGGAGGGTCGCGTTCCCGATCGTTTCGGTGGGCGCGACCGAGAATGCGCTGATGGCAGCGGTGCTGGCCAAGGGCGGCACAGTGATCGAAAATGCCGCGCGCGAGCCCGAGATCGTTGATCTCTGCAATCTGCTGCTGGCGATGGGGGCGTCGATCTCGGGCGTCGGCAGCGAGCGGCTGGAGATCGAGGGCGTCGAGCGGCTGCACGGCGCCACCTATCGCGTCATGCCCGACCGGATCGAGGCGGGCAGCTATGCCTGCGCCGCGGCGATCACCGGCGGCGACGTCGAACTGGTCGGGGTCAAGGCCGACGACATGCGGGCGACCATCGCCGCGCTGATCGATGCCGGGGTCAAGGTCGAGGAGAAGGGCAGTTCGCTGTTCGTGTCGTCGGACGGCAAATTGAAGCCGCTGACCTTGTCGACGGCGCCGTTCCCCGGCTTCGCCACCGACATGCAGGCGCAATTCATGGCGATGCTGTGCAAGGCCGACGGCGCCAGCGTGCTGACCGAGACGATCTTCGAGAATCGCTACATGCACGTGCCCGAACTGGCACGGATGGGCGCCGACATCCAGGTGCGCGGGCGGACCGCGGTGGTGCGCGGCGTCGACCACATGGTCGGCGCGCCGGTGATGGCGACCGACCTGCGCGCCTCGATGAGCCTGATCATCGCCGGGCTGGTCGCGCGCGGCGAGACTCAGGTCAGCCGCGTCTATCACCTCGACCGCGGCTATGAGCGGCTCGAGGAAAAGCTTCAGGCGGTCGGCGCCGACATCGAACGCGTCGGCGACGGCTGAAACCGCCGATGACCCGGGGGCTCAGCACCACGCTCAACGATCGCCAGGCGCTCTGGGCATTCGCACTCGGCTGCGTCGCGGTGACGATCGGCGTGCTGATGCACCTGCCGATGTTCCTGATGGGCCGGATGACGCATTACCGGCTGGCCGGAATGCCGATGGGCTGGGACATGATGGTCGGCATGTTCCTGATCGTCGCCGGCGTCGGCGTGGCCGCTTACGGGCTGCTGCCGCGAGGCGTTGCCGACCATCGCGCCGCAAGCGGGTCGATCGAGATCTCGGCTCCCGAGGACGCGCCGCTCGGCGCGGCGCATTGGGGGCTGATGCTGGTGCTGGTGATCGCGCTGATCATCGACGTGATGAAGCCGGCGGCGCTCGGTTTCACCGTACCCGGCATGGTGGGCGAATATGGCGTGCCCAAAGCGACCGTCAGCCTGGTGCCGTTCTTCGCCCTGGTCGGCACCGTCGCCGGATCGGTGCTGTGGGGAGTGATCGCCGATATCTATGGGCGCAAGGCATCGATCCTGCTGTCGGCGGTCATGTTCGTCGGCACCTCGATCTGCGGCGCGATGCCCAGTCTCGCGTGGAATATCGGCATGTGCTTCATGATGGGCGCGGCCGCCGGCGGGATGTTGCCGGTGACTTATGCCCTGCTGGCCGAGATGATGCCGAGCAAGCATCGTGGCTGGAGCCTCGTACTGGTCGGCGGCCTGGGTGCGGTCGGCGGCTATTTCGCCGCGAGCGGATTCTCGGCGCTGCTTCAGCCGACCTTCGGATGGCGCATCTTGTGGTTGCTCAATCTGCCGAGCGGGTTGCTGCTGGTGCTGCTCGGCGGCTTCATCCCGGACTCGGCCAAGTTCCTGCTGGCGCGCGGCCGCGATGCCGAGGCGCGGATCGTCATGGCGCGGTTTGGATCGACCGCCAGGCGGCTGGCGCCCTTGCCGCCGTTGCCGGCCGGCACGGTCAGCCACGCGCTGACCGGTGCCAAGCTGGTCGGTAAGCTCGCCGCCCTGTCGATCGCCGCGGTCGCCTGGGGGCTGATCAATTTCGGCCTGTTGCTGTGGTTACCTGCCGACCTCGTCGCCAAAGGCTATTCGATGGCGGTGTCGAGCAAGCTGCTTGCCGAATCAGCGCTGATCGCCTTTCCCACCGTGTTCGTCGCGGCACTGCTCTACAGTCGCTGGAGCACCAAATGGTCGCTGGTGACGATGATCGCTATCACCTTTCTCGGGCTGGCCGGCGTGCTGCGGCTCGAGCTGGCGGGAGCCGGCAGTCCGGTGTTGCCGGTCGCGTTGCTGATCGTCGGGTCGAACGGGATCATCGCCATCCTGTTGCCCTATGCGGCCGAAAGCTTCCCGTTGCGCGTCCGCGGCCGCGCGACCGGTTGGGTCGCCGCCTGCACCAAGGGCGGCGGGGTGGCGGCGCAGGCGCTCAGCATCACCGCATTGGTGCCGGCGATGGGCGTGACGGCGGCATTGATCATGGTGCCGACCGTGTTGGCGCTGGCATTGTGCGCCTGGTTCGGGCGCGAGACGCGCGGGCGAGATCTGAGGCTGCTGGACGACGCGATCTCCGCCTGACGCGCGTGGTTAGCCGCTTGCTAACCATTTGACGCTACGGCAATCGGCGTGAAAATCGATCCAATCCGGATGTTTTTGCCGATCCAGCTGGGCGCCGTGTTCTGCGCCGTGCTGGTGTTCGCGCTCGCGCCGCCGGCGCAGGGACGCATGCTGCTGGTGCCGATCCTGCCGGGCAGCGGCGCGCACCTCGCCGCCGACGCGATCGATCGCGGCGCGCACCTGGTCGCGCCGGGCCCGGCGCCCGGATCGATCGTGGTCGACGGCACGCGTAGCCGGATCGTACCGGGCATGCTCTGGCGCGGCGTCATTCCGATGACCGCGGTGTTCGTCGATTGCGGCGATCCCAAGGGAGGGGCGCGGTGACCTCGGGCAAGGCTGGATTGCACAAGTTGCGCGCCGCCGGGCTGCGCATCCTGGTGGTTGCCGCCTGGGCCTGCACGGCGGCGCAACTGCTGATGGGCGTACTGCTCGGCAATCCCAATACCGGCATCGCCATCGCCGTGTCGGTGCTCGCCAATATCGGCCCGACCCTGGTCGCGCTGCGCGGCCGGTCCGACGCCGTCGCCCGGCTGCTGGTCGGGACGCTGGCCGCGATCCATCCGTCGATCGCGATCTATCTGTGGCAGGGCAACCCGATCCAGATGGACGTCCATCTCTATTTCATGGTCGCGCTCGCGGCCTTGATCCTGCTTTACGACTGGCGGCCGATCGCGCTCGGCTCGATGCTGATCGCCCTCCACCATGTCGCGGTCGACGTGTTCGCGCCCGATTGGGGGTTCTTCGATACCAGCGCGGTGGCGCGTGTCGCGATCCATGCGGTTGCCGTGGTCATGGAATTCGCGGTGCTGGCCTATGTCTCGGAGCGCATGCGCCTGCTGATGATCGAGCAGGACGCGGCACGCGACGACAGCGAACGCGCGGCGAGTGAAGCCAATGACCGCAAGCATGAAATCGAACGCGCGATGGAAACCGCGCGCGCCGCCGAGCATGTCGCCGCCACCGAACGCGCCGCGCGCGAGGAGAGCGAAGGCTCGGCCGCCGCACAGCGCCGTCGCGACATGCTGAGCGTCGCCGAAAGCTTCCGCGCATCGGTAGCGGAAGTCGCGGCCAATGTCGGCACCGCCTCGGTGGAACTCGAACAGCTCGCCCGCTCGCTCAACAGCGAAGCCGGGCGCGCCAGCCGCGAGACAACCGAGACCGTGGCGGTCGCGACGCAATCGTCGGAAGGGGCGGCCCAGCTCGCGACCCGCATTGCCGAGCTGACCGCATCGGTCGCGGTGATCGCCGACGCGGTCGAGCGGCAGGCCCAGCTGTCGGGCGACGCGCGTCGCTCGTCGGGCTCGGGGCATCACGCGGTCCGCACGCTGACCGACCAGATCCAGTCGATCGGCGGGTTCGCCGAATCGATCCACGACATCGCCGCGCGCACCAACCTGCTCGCGCTCAACGCCACGATCGAGGCCGCGCGGGCGGGCGAGGTCGGGCGCGGCTTCGGCGTCGTCGCCAATGAGGTGAAGTCGCTGGCCGGCCAGGCGGCAGGGGCGACCGGCGAGATCCGCTTGCTGGCCGGTGCGGTCGAAGGCGATGCCGGCATCGCGACCGGCGCGCTCGAGGAGATTTCGCGGATGGTCGCCGATCTCGCAGAGGCGGCGCAGGCGATCCGCCAGTCGGTCGACGACCAGCGCGGGACGACCTCGGCGATCGAGGAGACCGCGCGCGAGACCGCGCTCGGCGCGACCCTGATCGCGGGACAGATCGCGAGCATCGCGCAGGTCGCGGAGAATACCGAGAAACTGTCGGGGCGTGTCGCTCATGCAGCGGCTGGGCTCGCCGCGACGGCGCGCGATCTCAACGGCGCGACCGAGCGCTTCGTGGCGCAGCTCGGGGCAGCCTGAATTTCGGGCTCGACGTCCCCTCCCTTGCAGGGAGGAGATCAGGCGTGCTCGCCTTAGAACGGCGCGATCGCGGTGGCGTAGTGTGCCATGGCCATGGTCGTGAGCTGGGCGTTGACGCGGATGCAGCTGGCGAAGGTGCTGGCATCGGTGACCAGCACATTGGCGGTGCCGTGCACCCGGCAATCGAGATCGACCACGCCATGCTCGCGATCCTTGCCCCGCGCGTTGCCGCCCTGCGGGTGCGAGCTCGACAAGGTGACGTCGTCGGCCTCGCTGATCGCGCGCTCGAAAAAGGCGTCGACATCGTCACCGGGCTTGAGCGTCTGGCCGCGCGCCAGCGCCGGATAGACTTCTTCCGCGCCCGCCGCGAAATGGACCTTGGTCAGGGTCGCCAGCGCGCGCTTGAGCAGCGGCAGCTCGACATCGTCGCGCAATTTGAAGCTGAGCCCCGAATCGATCAATTGCCCGCAGCGGTCGGCCGGGAACAGGATTCCGGCCGACGCCAGCCGCCCGTAATTGCGCATTCTTTTGGCATGGTCGCCGAACCAGCCGGGCATCAGCGTCGACATGCTCATCGGCGGCTGGAAATGCGATTCGAGCAGGAAGTCGCCGCGGTCGACATAGGTCGCCATCTGGTCCTCGTCCCAACTGCGCATCGACTGCTCGCCGGGCATCAACGCGACGACGGGGCAGGCGATGTTGAGCGAGACGCCGGTGCCGGTGCCGTCGATCCCGCTCGCCGCCAGGATGCGGCTCGACGCCATCGTGCCGGCGGCGACTACCACACCCTCTCGTGCGCGGATGAAATGCTTGCGGCCGTCGGCGAGCACTACCTCGACTCCGGTCGCGCGGCGCTTGTCCCAGTCGAGCGGCGTCTCCCAGCGGATCGCCTTGACCGTCGTATCGGGCAGGATGCGCGCGCCGCTCTTGCGCGCGTCGAGCAGGAAGGACTGCGCCATGCCCTGCTTACGCCCATAAGGGCAGCCGGTGTTGCAATAGCCGCAATAGGCACACGCCGCGCCGGCCGAATCCGGGCCGTAATTCTTGCTGAACCACGGCGCGGGCGCGGCCTGGTCGAGCGGCAGCCGGGTGGCGGCGGCATGCGCCGCCCAGCCGCGCTGCAGATGCGGACCGTTGTTGCGCGCCGCACGGGTATCGATCGGGCCGACCGACAAGCGTTGCTCGACCGCACGATAGGCGGCGTCGAACCGCCCTGCGTCGACCGGTGCCCCGAGCTCGGCCCATTTGGCGAACACGTCCGGCGCTTGCGGATGGGTCAGTCCGGGCTGGTTGACGCGCAGGCAGATGCCATTGTTGATCACGGTCGATCCGCCGACGACGCGGCCCTGGAACACGACGATATCGTGGTCGCGGCTGGTCTGGACGCCACCGTCGACGAACAGCCGCGCGGTCATCTCCCATTCGCGATGATTGATCCGTGACGAGGGGTAGAAAGGCCCCGCCTCGACCACCAGCACGTCATGCCCCTGCGCGGCGAGCGTCGCGGCGGCGACCGCACCGCCGGCACCCGATCCAATCACGATCACGCCGGCCTCGTCGGGCGCCTCGCTCAACATGTCGGCATCCGTCAGGTCGCGACCGGGATAATCGGTGATCGGTACTTCGCCCGGCGCCGAGCGGTCGCGATGCGCGGGCAAGGTGAAACCGATCTGCGCGAACACCGGATTGTCGCGATTGTCGTCCTGGGTCTCGCCCTGCCAATGGCCGTAATAGCCGGCGTAGACGACGCTCCTGACCCGAGCGAGGTCCTGCATCAGGTCGTTGCGCGTGCGTTCGAGCCGTCGCGCCACCTGGCGTGCGCGCCACGCCGGGCTGAGGATCAGGAACAGGGGGCCGCCCATGACCAGGCACAGCAGATAGAGGCTGAGCCCGATCTCGGTCGCCTTGTTGCCCTTCACCAGCGCGAATTGGCGCTGCAGATTGGCGACCACCTGGCTCGACGGGATCGCCATGTCGATATCGTGGAACAGCGCCTCGGCCAGCGCCTTCAGGATCGCCGCCTGGACGATGTTGAACGGCTTCCCCATGCCTTCCCCCCTGTTCCCGTCCCGCTTTCCATAGCGGGGTCGGACGCCATCCGAAATCGCGTTCACGGTCACAATGAAGCTAATTCCCCTCCCGCTTGCGGGAGGGGTTAGGGGAGGGCTTGTTCCGCTCTTCCCGGGTAAACGACACGCCCTCCCCCGGCCCCTCCCGCAAGCGGGCGGGGAGAAGAGGCGCTACGGCGATGGCGAGAGGAACCCGACGATCGCCTTGGCGATCGCCTCCGGCCGTTCCGGCAGCAAGGCATGGCCCGCTTTCGCCACCGGCACGACGGTGACCCGATCGGGGAACTCCGCCGCCAGGATATCGGCCGAATCGGCGCGCGGGGCGATGCGGTCGGTTTCGCCCTGGATCACCAGCATCGGGCAAGTGCCGCCGGCCCACCAGGAGTCGACCGGCGTGGCGCGGACCGCGGCACCCTGGGTTCTCGCCGTCGCCGGATGCCAGCCGCGCCGCCAATGATCGGGCACGTCATTGCTATGGTAGAAGAAGCCATAAGCGACGCAGGCGAAATGCTCTTCCGCCGGCTGGTCGGGATTGAAGCAGGCGAGCAGAGCTTCGAACGCGAGGCCGGGGATCGGATATTTGCCGCCCGCCGCGATCAGTACCAACCGGGCGACGGCGTCGGGATGACCCGCCGCGGTGGCGCGAGCCAGCCGGTTGCCGAACGCATGGCCGATCAGCGTCGCCGGCGCGGCCTGCTCGGCGCGGATCACGGCGGCGACGTCCTCGGCGAGATCGGCCAGCGATACCGGCCCGGCGGGCAGGTCGCTCAGCCCGACGCCCGGCGGGTCGATCGCGATCGTACGACGACTGGCCGCCAGCGCCGCGGTTAGTTCGTTGAAGTCGCTCGCCTCGCGGCCCAGGCTCGGCAGCAGCACCACCGCAGGCCCCGCGCCGCGGACGAAATAGCCGATCCTTCGCCCAGCGCGGACGATCGACCTTCCGTCCCCGTCACAGGG
>NZ_JBQCCN010000270.1:0-16568 GCF_051962185.1 Sphingomonas sp. | reverse complement strand
GAGCCGCGCGAGATAGAGATAGCCGAACGCGTTGAGCCGGTGATTGACCGTCACCACCACCACGTCGCCGCGCGCCGCTAGATTATGGCCGTCATTCAATGGGTCGGTGACGCTGCCGTTCGAATAGGCGCCGCCATGGATGTAGAGCATGACCGGCTTCTTCGCCGCCGGATCGGCCTCCGCGGTCCAGACGTTGAGGTAGAGGCAATCCTCCGCCTGGGGCTGGTAGCGGCCGCTCTGCGGACAGACCGGGCCGAATTTCGTCACCTGCCGTGTCTGGCCCGGAGCGGCATAGGGCACCGGCGCGCGGAAGCGTTGCGCGACGCCGTAGCGGATACCGCGAAAGGCGGTGACGCCGCGGTCGCTCTCGCCGACGAAATTGCCCGAGGGCGCGCGGACATAAGGCGCCCCGGCCGCGCGGGCGACGCCCGACAGCAGCATCGCCGCCCCGGCGCTCGCGCCGGCGCCGATCATGGTACGGCGGTTCCAGCCGTCAGCGTCGGACATCCAGACCCCCTTCGAGAAATGCGTCGATATCGGCCTGGCGGAACAACGAGGCGTCGCCCGGCAGCGAATGTTTGAGCGCGGTCAGCGCGAGGCCGGTGCGCGCGGCATCGTCGATCGTCCCGCCCGAACGCAGCGCGTGGAGCACGCCGGCGGCAAAGGCGTCGCCCGCGCCGATCCGATCGACGATGCCGGCGAGCGTGATCTCGGCCGACTGGGCATGCGCGTCGCGCGTGTCGATCCGCGCCGACAGGCGGTGGCGGTCGGCATCCTCGACGTGGCGCGCGGTCGAGGCGATCGCCTGGAGCTTGGGGAAAGCGGCGAAGGCGGCATCGGCGGCCTCGCGCCGGCGGTCCTCGCCATCGGCCGAAAAGGGCTTGTCGAGCAGCAAGGCGATGTCGCGATGGTTGCCGAACATCAGGTCGGCCTGCGCCACCAGCCGCGACAGGATTTCGCGTGGGCGCCCGTCCCAGCGTTCCCACAATTTGCCGCGCCAATTGCCGTCGAACGAGACCGGGATGCCGCGCGCTCCCGCGGCCTCGGCGGCGGCGATCGCGGCTTGGGCGGGCACCGGGCCGAGTGCCGGGGTGATGCCCGACAGATGGAGGCGATCGACGCCGGCGAGCAGGCTGTCCCAGTCCCAGGCGTCGGCGGGCGCGTCGGCGAAGCTCGAATGCGCGCGGTCGTAGATCACTTCGGTCGCGCGCATGCCGGCGCCCGAGGTGACGAAATAGAGTCCCATCCGCTCGCCGCGGCGCTGGATGCCGGCGGTATCGATGCCGTGACTTCGCAACGTCGAGATTGCAGCATCGCCGAGATCGTTGGCCGGGACCGCACTGACGAAGCCGACATCATGGCCGAGCCGGGCGAGCGCGGTGGCCACGTTCGCTTCGGCGCCGGCGACCCAGACGTCGAATTT
Organism: Sphingomonas sp.; assembly: GCF_051962185.1. Taxonomy (GTDB): domain Bacteria; phylum Pseudomonadota; class Alphaproteobacteria; order Sphingomonadales; family Sphingomonadaceae; genus Sphingomonas. The sequence continues at coordinate 15,145 of NZ_JBQCCN010000270.1, read as the reverse complement.
TGGCGTCTGCAGGATCAGCTCACGGCCCGGTGGCGAGAGCCGCAGCATGATTTCGCCGAAAGCCAGGAATTTGCCCACTACCGATCCCCCAAATCCAAGCCGTCACCCCGGACTTGTTCCGGGGTCCAACCCTCCACCATGGAATCCAACCGTAGTTGCGCGTTGGATGCCGGAACAAGTCCGGCATGACGGAAGAGGAGGGCGGGGCTCACCGCGCCAGCCACCCGCCGTCGACCGCCAGGATGTGTCCCTGGACGTAATCCGCCGCCCGGCTCGCGAGGAAGACGGCCGCCCCGCCGAGGTCGCTGGCATCGCCCCAGCGCGCCGCCGGGATGCGGTCGAGGATCGCCTTGTTGCGGACCTCGTCGGCCTGCAGCGCGGCAGTGTTGTTGGTCGCGATATAACCCGGCGCGATCGCGTTGACGTTGACGCCCTTGGTCGCCCATTCGTTGGCGAGCAATTTGGTCAGCCCGCCGATCCCGCTCTTCGACGCGGTGTAGCTCGGCACGCGGATGCCGCCCTGGAAGGTCAGCATCGAGGCGATGTTTATGATCTTGCCGCCGCCATTCGCGATCATGTGCCTGCCCGCCGCCTGGCAAAGGAAGAACACCGACTTGAGGTTGGTGTCGACCACCGCGTCCCAATCCTCCTCGGTGAAATCGACCGCGTCGGCGCGGCGGATGATGCCGGCATTGTTGACCAGGATGTGCAGGCCGCCGAGCTTGTCCACAGTCTCGTCCACAACTCTCTGCACAGGTTCGATGGTCGAGAGATCGGCCGAGATGATTTCGGCGCGGCGGCCGCGCGCGCGGACCTTGGCGACCGTGTCCTCGGCGGGCGTGCGGCCGACCGCGGCCACATCGGCGCCGGCCTCGGCCAGCGCCAGTGCGATCGCCTGGCCGATCCCGGTATTGGCGCCGGTGACGATCGCGACTTTTCCGGAGAGATCGAAGGGGTTGGTCATGGTCATTTCCATTCCCCTCCCTTCTAGGGAGGGGTTAGGGGTGGGTAGCGACGCGCAGCGTCGCTCGATACGCTGGCGATGAAACCGAGCCTTCGGCTCGGCACCCACCCCCAGCCCCTCCCTTGCAGGGAGGGGAGTCAGTTCAAGCCAGCTGGCAGATGTCCAGCACGTTCATGTCGGTATAATCCTGGTTCTCGCCCGCCATCGCCCAGATGAAGGCATAGGCCTTGGTGCCCGCTCCCATGTGGATCGACCAGGGCGGCGAGATCACGACTTCCTCGTTCGCCATGACGATGTGCCGCATCGCCTCGCCTTCGCCCATGAAGTGCATCACGCGGTCGTTCGGGCCGTCGAGCTCGAAATAGCAATAGATCTCGCTGCGGCGCTCATGGATGTGCGGGGGCATCGTGTTCCACACGCTGCCGGGCTTGAGCACGGTCAGGCCCATGACGAGCTGCGCGCTGTCGCACACGCCCGGGATGACGAGCTGGTAGATGGTACGCTCGTTCGATTCCTCGAGGGAGCCGCGATCGAGCGCATTGGCGTCGGCGATGCCGAGCTTGCGCGTCTTGAAGCCTTTGTGCGCGGGGCAGGAGGCGAGGTAATAGCGCGCACCTTCGCCGGCGAACTCGACGTCGGTCGCGCCCATCGTGATGTAGAGGCAATCCTTGTTGCCGAGTTCGAAGCTCTCGCCATCGACGGTGACGGTGCCGGCATTCTTGCCGATATTGACCACCGCCAGCTCGCGGCGCTCGAGGAAGGGATGGCCGGCGGCCGAGGGCGGCTCGGTCTGCGCGGGCAGCTTGACCGGCGTGGCGCCCGGCGCGACGCCGCCGATCACGAAGCGGTCGGCATGGGTGTAATTGAGCACGCACTCGCCCTCGCGGAACAGGCCCTGGACGAGATAGCGGTCGCGCAACTCTTCATTGGACACGCATTCCATCATGTCGGGGTGCGTCGCGTAGTAAGTGCGGTCGAACATCAGGCTCTCCGTTAAGAATCAGGCCGCACGCGCGGCGAATTGGGGGTCGTCGATCTTGTAGGCGCGGCGCACCAAGCCGCTGGTCAGTTCCTGGATCAGCTCGGCTGCTTCCCAATCGTGGAGGCGATGCTCGGCGACCAGGCGGGCGAGGAAAGCGCAATCGACGCGGCGCGCAACGTCGTGCCGCGCCGGGATTGACAGGAAGGCGCGGGTGTCGTCGTTGAATCCGACGGTGTTGTAGAAACCCGCGGTCTCGGTCGTCATCTCGCGGAACCGGCGCATCCCCTCGGGGCTGTCGTGGAACCACCAGCTCGGGCCGAGCTTGAGGCACGGATAATGGCCGGCGAGCGGGGCGAGCTCGCGCGCATAGCTGCTCTCGTCGAGCGTGAAGAGGATGATCGACAGGTCGCGCTCGTTGCCGAAGCGGTCGAGCAGCGGCTTCAGCGCATGGACGTAATCGGTCCGCGTCGGGATGTCGGCGCCCTTGTCGCGGCCGTGGCTCGCGAACAGGCCGGCATTGTGGTTGCGGCAGGCGCCGGGATGGATCTGCATCACCATCCCGTCCTCGGCCGACATCGCGGCCATCTCGGTCAGCATCTGGGCGCGGAACAGCTCGGCGTCGGCCGGGGTCCAGGTGCCGGTGACGATGGTACGGAATAGGCGCTCGGCCTCGTCGGGCGACAGGTTGGCGGTCGAGGCGGTCGGATGGCCGTGATCGGTCGCGGTGGCGCCGGCGGCGCGGAAATCGGCGCGGCGCTTGGCGTGGGCGCGGAGATAGCCCTTCCAGTCGTAGACGTCCTCGCCGGTCAGCTCGGCGAAGCGCTCCATTGCCGGCTTGAACGCCTCATGCTCGACGTCGATCACGCCATCGGGGCGATAGGTGGTGACGACACGGCCGCCCCAGCCCGAGCGATGGATCGCGTGGTGATGCGAGAGGTCATCCTGCGCGCCTTCGGTGGTCGCGAGGAAATCGATCCGGAAGCGGTCGAACAAGGCACGCGGGCGGAAGGCGTCGCTCGCCAGTTTCTCGCCGATCGCGTCGAAATAGTGATCGGCGGTCGAAGCGTCGAGCGCGCCCCCGATCCCGAACACGACCGAGAAGACATGGTCGAGCCACAGCCGCGACGGCGTGCCGCGGAACAGGTGGTAGTTGGAGGCGAACAGCCGCCACGCCGCGCGCGGATCGGTCGCCGGCACGCCGGCACGCGACGGGATCGCCAGCGCGTCGAGCGCCACGCCCTGGCTGTAGAGCATGCGATAAAGATAATGGTCGGGCGCCAGCAGCAGGCTGGTCGCGTCGGTCCATTTCTCGTCGGTCGCGAACCACACAGGATCGGTATGGCCGTGCGGGCTGACGATCGGCGAGTCGGCGACGGCCGCGTACAGCGATCGGGCGATCGCGCGCGTGCCCGGATCGGCCGGAAACAAGCGGTCGGGGTGCAGCTCCAGCGTACCAGCCATCAGCCTTCTCCATCCTCCCTGCTTCTCTTGAGCAGGGCTCTGGTAACCGGTGTCAGCGGATAGTTCAACCGCCTCCGGCGATCTCAGTCGATCGGCGGCGACACCGACGAGCGGCGGATCAGCGTCGACAGGAACATCGACGGCTCCTGCACGCCCGAATCGTCGTCATTGTCGGCGATGCCGGTGATCAGCTTGAGCGCCGCCGAGCGCGCCATCGAGGCGATCGGCCAGCGCACCGTGGTCAGCGGCGGCCACATATGCGCGGCGATCGGGGTATCGTCGAACCCGATCACCGACAGGTCGCGCGGCACGATCAGCCCGCGCTGGCAGGCGGCGTGGATGACGCCCGCCGCCATCTCGTCGTTCGACGAGAAGATCGCGGTCGGGCGCGGCACCACGTCGAGCAGGCGCTCGGCGGCGATCAGCCCCGATTCGAACCGGTAATTGCCTTCCGCGATCATGCTGCGCGGGAGCGAGATGCCGGCGTCGCGCATCGCTTCCTCGAAGCCGATGCGGCGTTCGCGCGCCGAGCGGAAGCCGTGCGGCCCGGCGACCAGGCCGATTCGGCGATGCCCCTGCGCGATCAGGTACTGCGTCGCCTCGCGCACCGCCTCGCGATCGTTCGACGCCACCATATGCTCGGGCGCGTCGAGTTCGGCCGAGCCCATGCGGACGTAGCGGCAGCCCAAGTCGGTGCACAATTTGGCGACCGCGTCATTCTCGCTGATCGGCGGCATCAACAACACGCCGAACAGCCGCTGGCGCTCGAGGAAGTGGCGCAGATCCTCGAGCATCGTCGCCGAACCGCGGTCGAGTGGGCGCACCACCATCTCGAACTCGCTGTCGTGGATCGCCTCCAGCATGCCCTGCTGGACGTTCATCACGGTCTGCGCGTTGGGATTGTCGTGGACCAGCCCGATCAGGAAATTGCGCCTGAGCGCGAGCGCGCGCGCCTGCGGATTGGGGATGTAACCGAGCTGGCCGATGACATCCTCGACCTTCTTGCGCGTATCGTCGTTGAGCAACGGCGATCGGTTGATCACGCGGCTGACGGTCTTCTTCGAAACCCCCGCGATGCGCGCGACGTCGTTGATCGTCGGTTGGCCGGTCTTTTCCATCGTGACAGGCATAGCGACGCGGCGCCCGCGGGGCTAGTCTCAGCCCCGGCCTTGCTTCCGACGCTCAGCGCAGGCAAAAGATGACACCGGTTTCTCAAGAAGGCGAGCGGATGACGGCGAACGCGGTGCGGATCGATTCGGGCGACAATGTCGCGACCCTGCTGGCCGACGTGGCGGCGGGCGAAGCGGTGGTCGCGGGCGGCGCGCCGGTGACCGCGGCCGTGGCGATTCCGCGCGGGCACAAGATCGCGCTGGCGCCGATCGCGGCGGGCGAGGCGGTGATCAAATACGGCTTCCCGATCGGCCATGCGACGGCGGCGATCGCGTCGGGCGAACATGTTCATTCGGGCAATCTCGCGACCTCGCTCGCCGGGCAGGAGGCTTATGCCTATGCGCCCGCGCCGCGTGCCAACCTCGCGCCGGGCGACGCGACGTTCCAGGGCTATCGTCGCGCCGACGGCCGGGTCGGCACGCGCAACGAGATCTGGGTGTTGCCCACTGTCGGCTGCGTGGCGAGGACCGCCGAGCGGATCGCGGCCAAGGCGGAAACCGCCCTGGCCGGCAAGGTCGATGGCGTGCATGCCTTCATCCACCCCTTCGGCTGCTCGCAGCTCGGCCAGGATCTCGAGGGCACGCGCGCGATCCTCGCCTCGCTCGCCTGTCATCCCAATGCCGGCGGCGTGCTGATTCTCGGCTTGGGCTGCGAGAACAACCAGATCGCGAAATTGCTCGAGGAAATACCCGAATGGCGCCGCCCGGCGATCCGCACGCTGGCGACGCAACTCGCCGGGGATGAAGTCGCCGAAGGCGTGGCGCTGGTCGAGGAGCTGGCGGCCGAGGCGCAATGCGAGCGGTCGGAAGCGACGCTCGCCGACCTCGTGCTCGGGGTCAAATGTGGCGGCTCGGACGGCTTGTCGGGGCTGACCTCCAATCCGTTGGTGGGGCGGGTGGCCGATCGCGTGGCGGCGACCGGCGGGCGCGTGCTGGTGACCGAAATCCCGGAGATATTCGGCGCCGAGCAGATGCTGATGAACCGCGCCGTCGACGCCGGGGTGTTCGACGAGGTCGTCGGCGTGATCAACGGCTTCAAGCAATATTTCCTCGATCACGGCGAGCCGGTGTCGGAGAATCCGTCCCCCGGGAACATCGCCGGCGGCATCACCACGCTCGAGGAGAAATCTCTCGGTGCGGTGCAGAAGGCCGGCCGCGCACCGATCGCCGACGTCATTCCCTATGGCGCGCGTGTCGCCGCCGACGGCCTCACCCTGCTCGAAGCGCCGGGCAACGACGCGGTGTCGTCGACCGCGCTGGCGGCGGCGGGGGCGACCGCGATCCTGTTCACCACCGGGCGCGGCACGCCGCTCGGTTTTCCGGTGCCGACGGTCAAGATTTCCTCGAACAGCGATCTCGCCGCGCGCAAGCCGGGCTGGATCGATTTCGACGCCGGCATGGTGCTCGACGAGGGGTTCGAGGCGATGGAAGCGGCGCTGACCGACCGCCTGTGCGCGATCGCGTCGGGCGAGCTCACTGCCGCCGAACGTAACGGCGAACGCGAGATCGCGATCTGGAAGCGTGGTGTGACGCTGTGACTCGGCTGTCGAAGGCAACGCTGGCGGGCTTGCCCACCGCGATCGAGGCGCCGCGCGCGCGCGCCGGCGTCACCACCGGCATCGTCCATTTCGGGCCGGGCGCGTTCCACCGCGCGCACCAGGCCGATTATATCGACCGGTTGCTCGACCATGATCCGAGTTGGGGAATCGCCGCCGTGTCGCTGCGCAGCCACGGCACGGTCGAGGCACTGGCGACCCAGGACGGTTTCTACACGCTGGCGATCCGCGATGCCGAGCCGGGCATGCGCGTGATCGGCGCGCATACCGAATTTCTCGGGCCGCAAGACGCGTCGCGGACGCAGGCGCTGCTCGCGGTGCCGGAGACGCGGCTGGTCACCACGACGGTGACCGAAAAGGGCTATTGCCTCGCCGCCGACGGCACGCTCGACGTCGGCCATCCCGATATCGTCCATGACCTCGCGCGGCCCGCGGTGCCGGCCAGCGTGATCGGCTGGATCGTCGCCGGCCTCGCCGCGCGCCGGGCAGCCGGCGTCGCACCGTACCTGCCGATGCCGTGCGACAATCTCGCGTCGAACGGCGCCAAGCTTCATGCCGCCCTCGTGACGTTCGGACGCGCGCTCGATCCCGGCCTCGGCGACTGGATTGCGAACGAGGTCCGGGTGCCCTCGACCATGGGCGATGCGATCACCCCCGCCTCGGCCGATGCGCTCTATGCCGATGCCGCGGCGGCGCTGGGCGTCGAGGATCGCGCCGCGGTCCAGCGCGAGGCTTTCGCGCAATGGGTGATCGAGGACATCGGCGGCCTGCCCGATCTCGCCGCGGTCGGTGCGACGCTGACCGGGGACGTCGGCGGCTATGAACGTGCCAAGCTTCGTATCCTCAATGGTGCGCATTCGACGCTCGCTTATGTCGGGCTGCTGCGCGGCCATGCCAGCGTCGCGGAGGCGATGCGCGACGCGGCCTTGGCAAGCTTCGTCGATGCGATGATCCGTGAGGACATCATTCCGATGCTGCCGCCCGTGCCCGGCCTGGACCTTCAAGCCTATGCCGATGCGGTGCTGCGGCGCTTCGCCAACCCGGCGATCGTCCACCGGCTCGATCAAATCGCGCAGGACGGATCGCAGAAGCTGCCGTACCGGCTCGGCGACACGTTGCTCGCCAATCGTGCCGCCGGCCGCTTGCCGCGTCACGTCGTCGCGGCATTGGGGGCGTGGGTCGCTTTCCTGATGCGGCGGGCACGCGACGGCGCGGCGATTATCGACCCGGCGGGCGACCGGCTCGCCGCGCTGGCGATGGCCGACAGTCCGGCGCGCGTGATCGAGGGATTGATCGCCGAAGGACTGGGGCTTCCCACCGAGATCACCAGCGACATGGCGCTGGTCGCAGCGCTGAAAACGGCCGCGGAGGCCGCCTTTCGCGGAGAAATCGCACAGAAGATGTCCGCCTGACAGTGCGACGGGCTTGTCATTGACACCGGTTTCCCATACGCATCTCGCAACGACACGAGCCCCGGCATTCGGCCGCAGGGCGATGGAGGGGTTCGGCGGTGCAGCCAGACGATAACGTCGACAATATCACACGTATCGCCCGCTCGTTCGTCGGCGCCCGCCGCGCCGGCCACGCGCTGCCCGATTATCCCGGCGACATGCCCGCCGCGCTCGACGACGCCTATAAGGTGCAGGACGCCGCGCTCGAACTCACCGGCGGCGTGGTCGCGGGCTGGAAGGTCGGGCGGATCAATCCGCCGATCGGCACCGTCAACCGTCTTGCCGGCCCGATCTTCATCGATCAGGTGGTGATCGCCGACGGATCGCCGATCGCGATGCCGGTGTTCGCCGAGGGCTTCGCCGCCGCCGAATCCGAATTCCTGCTGCGGATCGCGGCGGCGCCCGACCCCGCCAAGACGCATTATACGATCGACGAGGCCCGCGCGTTGATCGACGCGGTGCATGTCGGGATCGAGATCGCCAGCTCGCCCTTCCCCGGGATCAACGATCATGGTGCGCCGGTGACGATTTCCGATTTCGGCAACAATAACGGCCTGATCGTCGGTGCGGCGATCGACGGGTGGCGCGACATCGATTTCAATACCTGGCCGGTCGAACTGTGGGTCGAGGGTGAACGCGCGGGCGCCGCGACCACCGCGACGATGCTCGACGGCCCGTTCGGCGCCGCGCGCTTCCTGTTCGAGCTGATGGCGGCGCGCGGGATCGCGCTGGAGGCCGGTCAATGGATTTCGACCGGCGCCGTAACCGGGGTACATCCGGTGCGGATCGGCGACCGCGTCGAGGCGAGATTCGATGACCGCTTGACGGTCGAATGCACGATCAAGGCCCGCTAAGAGGCTGTTTTTTAGGCAGGAGAGAGAGGATGGCGACAGCCGGGATGCCGGGCGCCGGGCAGGTGGATAGCCGTATCGGTCGCTATCGCTGGGTGATTGTCGGGCTGCTCTTCGCGGCGACCGCGATCAATTACGTCGATCGCCAGATGATCGGCTTGTTGAAGCCGCTGCTGTCGCAGGACCTGCATTGGTCGGAACGCGATTACGGCGACATCGTCTTCTGGTTCCAGGTCGCCTATGCGGTCGGCTATCTCGCGTTCGGCAAGGTGGTCGACTGGATCGGCGCGCGCCTGGGTTATGCTGTCGCGGTCATCATCTGGACGATCGCCCATATCGCCCATGGCGGCGTCTATTCGGTCACGCAATTCGCAATGGCGCGGTTCGGGCTGGGCATCGGCGAATCGGGGAATTTCCCCGGCGGCGTCAAGGCGGTGGCGAACTGGTTCCCGGTGCGCGAGCGCGCGCTGGCGATCGGCATCTTCAATGCCGGCTCCAACGTCGGGGCGATCGCCGCGCCGTTCCTGATTTGGATGATGCTGCCCTCGTTCGGCTGGCGGATGACCTTCGTCGTATCGGGCGTGCTCGGCATCGCCTGGGTGATCGCCTGGCTGGCGATCTTCCGCGATTCGCCGCGCCAGCATCCCAAGGTCAGCGAGGCGGAGGCCGCTTATATCGAGCAGGACCCGGTCGATCCGCCGGTCAAGGTCAATTGGCTCGAACTGCTGCGCCGCCGCGAAACTTGGGCGTTCGCGCTCGGCAAATTCTGCATCGACCCGATCTGGTGGTTCTATCTGTTCTGGCTGCCGAGCTATCTCGGCAAGCATTACCATCTCGATCTGACGCAATGGAAAACGCCGACCGCGGTGTTCGCGCTCGCGGCGATCTATCTGATTTCCGACGCCGGCAGCGTGGTCGGCGGCTGGATCTCGGGGCGGATGCTGGCGGCGGGCGCCTCGGTCAACCGCGCGCGCAAGCTGACCATGCTGATCTGCGCCGTGTGCGTGCTCCCCGTCGTTTTCGCGACCTCGGTCGGCAACCTATGGGTCAGCGTGCTGATCATCGGTGTCGCGGCTGCCGCGCACCAGGCGTTCTCGGCCAATCTCTACGCCTTGCCGTCGGACCTGTTCCCGCGCTTCGCGGTGGGTTCGGTGATCGGCATCGGCGGCACGGTTGGCGCGGTCGGCGGGATGGTGTTCGCGCTCTACGCCGGCGACGTGCTCGACCGGCTGGGCACCTATGCGCCGCTGTTTGCATTGGCGGGCGCGGCATATTTCATCGCGCTGGCGTTGATCCATGTGCTGTCGCCGAGACTGGAACGCGCCAGCATCAGTTGAGGCGGCGTTCGGTTCGCATAAAGGCGCGCGGCCGCGGTACCCCGCTGCCGCGCGTTTTTGTGTCGAGGTTGAATGGCCTGAGCAGCATTTACGCTTCCCCGGCCTTCGCCGGGGAGGCGTAGAGTAAGAAGACGTGGATGAACTCTACGGAATCAGGATCGGCCGCATCCTGGGCACGACCACCGCGAGCTCGTCCGCCATCACGCCGGCGAACAGATCGGCGCCGTCGCGGTTGAGGTGGGTGTAATCGAACCCGTCGCCGCGCACCGCGACGCGCGGCAGGCCGTCGGCACTGGTTTTGGGCGGCGCGGGAGGCTTGGGGCCGACCGGCTTCTCGCCGCTGTTGCCGCCCAGCGCGGCCGCGACGACGTCGGCATCGGGAATGCCCAGCGAATAATGGCCGGCCATGACCGGGCCCATCGCCTGGACGATCGCCGCGGAACGCGCGTTGAGATCGACCAACGGCACGTTCATCTCCTTCGCCACCGTGCGCACCGCCTCGGCCCAGGGATCGAGGTCGCGCGTGATCCGGCCCTGCTTGAAGAAGCGACGGGTCAGTGGCGTGACCAGAATCGGCGTGGCGCCGGCCGCGCGCGTCTCCTCGACATAGCGTTTGAGATTGGCGGGGAATTCGGTCGCGAGGTCGGTCGAGCGGCCCGGCTTGCCCGGCTGGTCGTTATGCCCGAACTGGATCAGCACCCAGGTGTCGACATAGCCCGGCGTCTTCATCTCGCTGAGCGCGAGGTCCCACGATCCCTCCGTGCGATAGCTCTTGGTGCTGCGCCCGCCGCGCGCGAGGTTGAGACAGGCGGCGAACGAGGTGACCCGCGTGCCGCAAAAGCTGCCGCCCCAACCGCTGTTCACTTGCGTGGTCGAATCCCCGACCAGGATGATCTTGGACGGCTTGATCCGCACCACCGGCGGGTCCTGCGGCGGCGTCGCAGGCACCGGCGCCGCGGCGCTGCCGGCAGCCTGGAGCAACAGACCCGCGACCAGTCCCAGCATCATTCTCTCCCGCTTCTATGACACCGGTGTCCATATCACCGGTGCAATCGGCTGAAAAGCGTCAACGGGTGATGGAGGGGGGATGTCGGCGCCGATCATGCGACGCGCGGAAACCGGCCCCACAGGCCGGCTCCGGTTCGATCAGTCCACTGTCAGGGGACTTTCTGGTGCGGTCGAGAAGACTCGAACTTCCACGTCCTTTCGGACACAACGACCTCAACGTTGCGCGTCTACCAGTTCCGCCACGACCGCACGTGAAAGATGCCGGCGGACGTGCCGCTGGCTGGCAGGCGAGGGCCCCTAGCAAAGCGATCAGGGCGACGCAACCGGTGTTTATCCGGGCGACGTTTATCGGGCGGTGTTTATCCCGGCGCGCTTGCCGATCCGCGTCAGCCGTCCGGCGTGGCGGCCGCGAAGGTGAGCTTCATGTTCTTCGAATTGGCCGGCACGTCGAGCTTGCCGCTGTAGAAGTCGATCGTCCCGCCCGGCGCGATGGTCGGCTGGTCGGGCTTGATCGTCCAGCTATAGACCATCCGGCCGCCCTTGGGCGCGTCGTACAATTCGACGCGGATGTCGGGGATCGGCTGGCGCTGGGCGCTGGGATTGTGGATCTGGCCGCCGACCGCGAACAATTGGCTGCCGGTCGGCAAGTCGCGCCGGTCGGGCGGCTTGACGTTGACGAAGGTCAGCGGGGTCGGCCCGCCACTCGCCGGGATACCGAGCCAGGTCGCCAGGCTGGGGACGTTGAAGAACAGCAAGGCGGCCGCGGCGGCTAGCATCACCACGCCGGCGGTGACCGCGGCGATCGTCCACAATCGCGCCGGGTTGCGGCGCGGGCGGAACGGCGGCTCGTGCGCGAAGGGGTCGTAATCCGGGTCGCTGGCCGTCGTAGCCGGGGCCGCGATCGGCGGCGGCGGGGCGGCGACTGGCTCGGCCACGGACGGCGCCGGTTTGGGCGCGAGCGCGGCGGCAGCCGGCAGTTCTAGCGCAGCGGGGGTCTGGAACCAGCTATGCTTGCACTTGGCGCAGCGCACGGTGCGCCCTTCCGCCCCGATCGCATTGTCGGGGACCAGGTACCGCGTGTGGCATTCGCTGCATTCGAGGATCATATCGTCGTCCGCACCGAGCCGTCGTCGTGCGGCCCCTTTGATGCAATCCCTAAGCGGCGCGCGGGAGTGCGGCAAGCCTTGCGGCGCCGCTGCCCACCTTGAAGCGGGAACGGGTTACGTGCGATGGCGCTGGCGGGGCAGGGTACAAGCGGGTAGCTAACGCCGGCATGGCGAACATCGTGCAGTTCGAGAATGTGGGGCTGCGGTATCCGGTCAGCGATGCCGATACCTTGTCCGGCCTCGATTTCACCCTGGCATCGGGCGGCTTCTATTTCCTGACCGGCCAGTCGGGCGCCGGCAAGACCTCGCTCCTCAAGCTGATCTATCTCGCCCAGCGGCCGACGCACGGCACCATTCGTCTGTTCGGAGAGGATGCCGGCGCCTTGCCGCGCAAGCGCCTGCCTGGCTTCCGCCGCCGCATCGGCGTGGTGTTCCAGGACTTCCGGCTGGTCCCGCATCTCTCGGCATTCGACAATATCGCGCTGCCGCTGCGCCTGTCGGGCGTGCCCGAAAGCGATGTCGAGGCGCCGGTGCGCGAGATGCTCGCCTGGGTCGGCCTTTCCGAGCGCGGCCATGCCACCCCACCCACTTTGTCGGGCGGCGAGCAGCAACGCATCGCGATCGCCCGCGCGGTGATCGGCCGGCCGGAGATCCTGGTCGCGGACGAGCCGACCGGTAACGTCGATCCCGACATGGCGGCGCGCCTGCTCCATCTGTTCGAATCGCTCAACCGGCTCGGCACGACGGTGGTGGTGGCGACGCACGACTTCCACCTGCTAGGCCGTGTCCAGAACGCGCATATGATGCGGATCGAGGCCGGGCGGCTGCTCGACCCGACCGGCGCGCTGCGCAACCCGCCCAAGGCGCCGGCGGCGTGAGCGTGGCGATGTTCTCGACCGCCGCCGACCGCCGCGTGCTCGACGACCGCCGCGGCACGCGCGCGATGACCTGGATCATGGCGATCATGCTGTTCCTGACCGTGCTGGCGGCGGCGCTCGGGCTGGGCACGGTCAACGCGGCGAGCGCGCTCGACCGCCAGCTCGCCGGGCGGCTGACCGTGCAGGTAGTCACCGCCGACCCGGCGGCGCGAGATCGCGATGCGCGCGCGGTACTGGCGGCGCTCCAGGAAATGCCCGCGGTGCGCCATGCCGAGCTGGTCGACCGCACGCGGCTGACCGAATTGTTGCGGCCGTGGCTCGGCGACGCGTCGGACGATGCCGATGTGCCGATCCCCGCGTTGATCGATGTCGACCTCAGCGTGCCGAGCGAAGAAGCGGCGGCGCGGGTCGCGGCCGGGGTGCGCGCCGCGGCGCCGACCGCGCGGGTCGACAGCCAGTCGCGCTGGCTGTCGCCGGTCGCCGGTTTCATGCGGACGCTGATCTATGGCGCGGTGGCGATGGTGCTGCTGATGGCGGCGGCGACCACCGCGGTCGTACTGCTGGCGGCGCGCGCGGGGCTGGAAACGCATCGCGATACGATCGCGATCCTCCACATGCTCGGCTCGACCGACGTCCAGGTCGCGCGCCTGTTTCAACGGCGCATCGCGCTCGACACGATGGTCGGCGGAGTGATCGGCACGCTCGCGGCGATGCTGGCGATCTGGCTGGTGACGGGGCAGATGGCCGGGTTGGGCTCCGAATTGCTGTCGGGTGGCGTGCTGATGCGCGGCGACTGGTTGTTGCTCGCCTTGCTGCCCATCCTGTTCGCCGTGGTAGCGACTGTCGCGGCGCGCATCGCGGTGCTGGGGCGGCTGAGGCGCGTGCAATGATCGTCCGCCGCCTGATCGCCATTGCCGCTCTCGTCTATGTGCTCGGCTTCGTGCTGTTCATGCTGACCTTGCCGCGTCCGTTGGGCGACGCGAAGACCGACGCCATCGTGGTGCCGACCGGCGCGCCGGGGCGGATCGATCGCGGCCTCGCGCTGATCGCCGGACACCAGGCACAGCGGTTGCTGATCAGCGGCGCCGCGCCCGGGGTTCGGCCGATCGATCTGGCGATCAAATACCAGGTACCGCTGACGTTGTTCGCTTGCTGCGTCGATCTCGGGCACGAAGCGGTCGACACCCGCTCGAACGGCGAGGAAACCGCCAAATGGGTGCGCGATCATCGCTACAAGTCGGTCCGGCTGGTGACCTCCGACTGGCACATGGCGCGCGCGCGGATGGAATTGGAAGCGGCGCTCGGTGGCGACGTGACGGTGATCGACGATGGCGTCCAGGGCGACGCGGCGCTGGGCGTGCTGATCGTCGAATATAACAAGCTGCTGCTGCGACGGGTCGCCTTGTGGCTCGGGATGGGCCAGTGAGTGCGCCTTGACCCTGGTCCGCAATATCGTCTTCGCGATCGTCTTCTACGGCCTGTCGTTGCCGATCGTGCTGTTCGTCCCCTTGTCGGCGCTGTTCGGCAAGCGCGCGCTGATCGCTTATGCGCAGGGCTGGGCGGCGTTCCATCGCTGGTGTGTGCGCTGGCTGCTCGGCATCAGGGTTCGTTACGAAGGACCGCGGCCCTCGGGCCAGGTCTTCTATGCCGGCAAGCACCAGTCGCTATTCGAACCGATCGAACTGGTGCTCGAACTGGGCGCGCCTGCGACGATCATGCGCCGCGAATTCGCGCGCATCCCGATCTGGGGCTGGGCGGCGAAGCGCTACGGAGTGATCTTGGTCGACCGCACCGCCTCGTCGGCGGCGCTGCGGCACCTGATGCGCGAGGCGGCGGCGGCACGCGAAAGCGGGCGGTCGGTGATGATCTTTCCCGAAGGCACGCGGGTGAAGCCGGGCGAGCAGCCCGAGTTAAAGTCGGGATTCGCCGGCCTCTACAAGATGCTCGGCCTGCCGGTGGTGCCGATCGCGACCGATGTCGGGCTGCTGTGGCCCAAGGGTGGGCTGAAACGCGCCGGCGTCGTCACTTTCCGCTTCAGCGAGGCGATCCCGCCAGGCTTGCCGCGCGCGGAGATCGAGGCGCGCGTGCGTGAAGCGATCAACGCGCTGGAGCAAATTCCTCCCCGCTAGCGGGGAGGGGACCATTCGTGCCAGCGGATGGTGGAGGGGGCGTGCAGCGGGCGAATAGCGTGCGGCGAACCCCCTCCACCATCGCTTCGCGATGGTCCCCCTCCCCGTAAACGGCAGGGCAATCGCATATGGCGCGAAATCGATGCTCGGGCGCATGTTTCGAATCCGACGCGTCGGCGACCTGCAATTTTCGAATCCAAACGGGGCTCTTCGTGTACGATCGGAATCGAAAATTTCCATATGCGATTGCCCT
>NZ_JBQCCN010000269.1:0-4239 GCF_051962185.1 Sphingomonas sp. | reverse complement strand
GCCTCGACCGCGTCGTGGATCGCGCGGCCGCCGGCCTCGTCATAGCTGGCGACGTCGCTCAGCCGCGCGGCGAGCCCGCGCCGCCGCCCGCGCGAAGACGATTCGGGGCCGACGATCCAGCGCCTAAGCTCGATCGATTCCTGTCCGGTCAGCGCGACGCCGAACATCGAATCGGCGGCGTCGAACAGATGATGCCCCTCATCGAACACGTAGCGGGTCGGGCGGCTGTTCGCCTCGCGCCCACGCACCGCGTTGACCATCACCAAAGCGTGGTTGGCGATCACGATGTCGGCATCGGCGCTGGCGCGCGCGGCGCGCTCGATGAAGCATTTCCGGTAATGCGGGCAACCGGCATAGACGCATTCGCCACGCCGGTCGGTCAGCGCGGTCGAGCCGTTGCGCCGGAACAGCGTCGGCAGCCAGCCCGGCAGGTCGCCGCCGATCATGTCGCCATCGGCGGTGTACGCCGCCCAGCGCGCGACGAGATGCGCGAGCACCGCGGCGCGGCCGGCGAATCCGCCCTGCAACGCATCCTCGAGGTTGAGCAGGCAAAGATAATTCTCGCGCCCCTTGCGGGTGACGACGCGGCGGCGGCGCTCGGCCGCGTCGGGAATCAGCCGAAGGGTCTCGCGGTTGAGCTGGCGTTGCAGCGCCTTGGTGAAGGTCGAGATCCACACCGGCCCGCCGGCCGCTTCGGACCAGAGCGAGGCGGGAGCGAGATAGCCGAGCGTCTTGCCGATCCCGGTACCAGCCTCGGCCAGCACGATGTTGGGATTGTCGCGCAGCACGCGCGGCGCGAAGGCGGCAGCGGAGGCTTCGGCGAAGGCGCGCTGGCCCGGCCGCTGTTCGGCGCCGGTACCGGTCAGATAATCGAGCCGCGCGGCGACGTCCGCATCGTGCAGGGTGACCGGACGCGGCGCCGGGCGCGGCGGGCTTTCGTCCCATTCGGGCAATCCGGTGAACAGCCAGCGTTCGTGCTCGCGCGGCCTGGCGATTCGCTCGCCGACCAGAGGGGCCCAGGTCCAGCGCAGCCGCGCCAGGCTCTGCGCCGCCGTCCACGCGCCTTCGCGCTCGGGCCAATCGCTCTCGGTCGTTGCGAGCAGCGCCGCGGCGGCATCGCGCAGAAAGGAAGCGATCCGATCCTCGCGCTCGGGCTCGGCCAGACCGAGCGCCCGCGCGAAGCCGCGCGGCGTCGGCGCCAGGAAGCTCGCCGGCTTGAGGAAGGCATAGAGTTCGAGCAGGTCGAGTCCCGACAGATCGGCATAGCCCAGCCGTTGCCCGACCAGCGGCGCGTTGAGCACGATCATCGGCGTATCGGCGGCGCGCCGGATCGCCTCGCCCCGACTGATCGCGCTGCATCCGTCGGCATCGGCGATCCAGACGCCGGCATGGCTGGCATGGAGCGCAGGATAAGGAAGTCCGGGGGGCACGCCGGCGTTGTGGCGGCCCCCGAACAAAATGGCAACGCCGTGGCTTAGCTGGACTGCGCCAGATAGGCGTCGAGCTGATCGAACGAGCCGGTCCAGCCGCCGGTCATCGACTCCATCATGCCCAGGAAGAACGCTTGTTCTTCGGACGATGCATCGAGCGGAACCCATTCGAGCGTGATGCGGGTACCGCCATCGACCTCGGCGAACGTCACCGTGGTTCGCAGTTCGAGCGGAAATAAGGGTGCGAAGGGCGCGCGGACGCGGGCGCCATGTTCATCGGCGAAACCATGGATCCACACGAGTCGCGACGGCGGGTCCACTTGTTCGAACACGAACTTGCTGAACATCGCCGATCCGTCCGGCGCATCCATGCGCCCCCGCCAGACGCCGCCGGGCCTGAGATCGTGTTCGAGGACGGTTCCCTTGGTCTCCTTCGGGCCGAACCACGCCGCCAACCGCTCGGGATCGGTCCAGGCCGCCCAGACGCGCTCGCGCGACGCTTCGAACACGCGCGTGATGGTGAAGCTGGGCGTGGTCATTTGGTTTTTCCTTCCGTTGCTTTGAGAAAGGCGTCGAGCTGGTCGAAACTGTCACTCCACAAGGTGCGCAGGCCGTCGATCCACACGCGCGCGTCATCGAGCGCGTCCGCCTTGAGGCGTCGCGGCCGCGCCTGCGCTGCCTTGCCGCCTTCGATCAGCCCTGCCGATTCGAGCACCTTCAGGTGACGGGAGATCGCCGGCTGGCTGATCCCGAACGGCCGTTGCAGTTCGCCCACCGTCGCCTCCCCCCGCGCCAGCCGCGCGAGGATCGCGCGGCGAGTCGGGTCGGCAAGGGCGGCGAACTGGCGATCGAGCAATGCATCCATAGCGCACTTGTTATATAACAATTATGTTGTGTGCAAGCCTGGCTCGGTTCGAGCGGACCCGCCAGTCGGCACGAGGTTGCAAAAAAGCGGCGCATCGCGCACTCGGCTCTCCGTCATGGTAGCCGAACTCGAACAGACGCAAGCCCTGCGCGCCGCCGCGCTCGAATCGAAGGCCTGGCCGTACGAGGAGGCGCGCAAATTGCTCAAGCGCTACCCGAACGGGAAGCCGGGCGGCGAGCCCGTGCTGTTCGAGACCGGCTACGGTCCCTCGGGCCTGCCGCATATCGGTACGTTCCAGGAAGTGTTGCGGACGACGATGGTTCGTCACGCTTACGAGGAAATGACCGGCCTGCCGACACGGCTGGTGGCGTTCAGCGACGACATGGACGGCCTGCGCAAGGTGCCCGACAACGTTCCGAACCAGGAGATGCTGCGCCAGCATCTCGGGCGGCCGCTGACGCGCATCCCCGATCCGTTCGGCAAGTTCGACAGTTTCGCCGCGCACAACAACGCGATGCTGCGCGATTTCCTCGATCGCTTCGGCTTCGAGTACGAATTCGCGTCCTCGACCGATTATTACGCGAGCGGGCGGTTCGACGAGAAGTTGCGCGACGTGCTGCGCAACTACGATGCGATCATGGCGGTGATGCTGCCGACGCTGCGTGCCGAGCGCCAGGCGACCTATTCTCCGGTCCTGCCGATCAGCCCGACCTCGGGTATCGTACTGCAAGTGCCGGTCGAGGTGGTCGATGCCGATACCGGCGTGATCCGCTTTGCCGATGAGGACGGCAGCATGGTCGAGCAATCGATCCTGGGCGGGCAGGCCAAGCTGCAATGGAAACCCGACTGGGGCATGCGCTGGGCGGCGCTTGGCGTCGATTACGAGATGTACGGCAAGGACCTGATCGATTCGGGCGTGCTCGGCGGCAAGATCGCGCAGATTCTCGGTGGCCGTAAGCCGGAGGGGATGATCTACGAGCTGTTCCTCGACGCCAAGGGCGAGAAGATCTCGAAGTCGAAGGGCAATGGCCTGTCGATCGAGGAATGGCTGACCTACGGCCCCGACGAGAGCCTGGCGTTCTACATCTATCGCGAGCCGAAGAAGGCGAAGTCGCTCCATCTCGGGCTGATCCCGCGCGCGGTGGACGATTACTGGCAGTTCCGCGCGAATTATCACGGGCAGAGCGACAAGGAGCGGCTCGGCAATCCGGTCCACCACATCCATAACGGGCAGGTCCCGCAGGATGCGATGCCGGTGACGTTCGGGCTGCTGCTCAACCTCGTCAGCGTGATGGGCGGCGACGCCACCAAGGATCAGGTCTGGGGCTATCTGGGCAATTATCTGCCGGGCGCGAGCGCGGCGGATTATCCCGAACTCGACAAGCTGATCGGCTACGCGCTCAACTATGCCCGCGATTTCGTCGCGCCGACCTTGAACCGCCGCGCGCCCGAGAGCGTCGAGGTCGAGGCGTTGAAGCGGCTCGATGCGGACTTGGCCGAGTTACCGGCCGACGCGAGCGCCGAGGATATCCAGAACATCGTCTACGAGATCGGCAAGAGCGGCGGCTTCGCCGAGCTGCGCGACTGGTTCAAGGCGCTGTACGAGACCCTGCTCGGCTCGAGCCAGGGCCCGCGCATGGGCAGCTTCATCGCGTTGTACGGGGTGGAGAATAGCCGCAAGCTGATCGCCGAGGCGCTGGCGCGGTGAGGCGCATTAGCCCCTAAGGAAGGGGTTGGGGTGGGGGCTGTCCGCAGGCGATAAAGCTTGAGGCACTGCCCCACCCCCTAACCCCTCCCCTAAAGGGGCAGGGCAATCGCATATGGCGCGAAATCGATGCTCGGGCGCATGTTTCGAATCCGACGCGTCGGCGACCTGCAATTTTCGAATCCAAACGGGGCTCTTCGTGTACGATCGGAATCGAAAATTTCCATATGCGATTGCCC
>NZ_JBQCCN010000268.1:0-4282 GCF_051962185.1 Sphingomonas sp. | reverse complement strand
TCCGCGTCCGCCGTGTTCCGCCAGAACTGCCAGTAATCGTAAGGACTCAGGAGGTCGGCATTGAGCCACACCGCGCCGCTCGCCGTTTTGCCCATCTTCGCCCCGTCGGCCGTCGTGATCAGCGGGCTGGTCACTCCGAAGACCTCGGTCCCATCGATTCGCCGCGCCAGCTCGATGCCGTTGACGATGTTGCCCCACTGATCGGATCCGCCGAGCTGCATCCGGCACCCGACGCGCCGCGACAGTTCGAGGAAGTCGTAGGCCTGGAGGATCATGTAGTTGAATTCGAGGAAGGTCAGCGGCTGTTCCCGGTCGAGCCGAAGACGGACGCTGTCGAAAGTCAGCATCCGGTTGATCGTGAAATGCTTGCCCACCTCGCGCAGGAACGGGATGTATTCGAGCGTGTCGAGCCAATCGGCATTGTTGACGATGATGGCGTCGGAAGGGCCGTTGCCGAACGTCAGAAACCGCTCGAAGACCCGGCGGATCCCGGCGATGTTCGCGTCGATTTCTTCGTGCGTGAGCAACTTGCGGCTCTCGTCCTTGCCCGACGGATCGCCGACCTTGGTGGTCCCTCCGCCCATCAGCACGATCGGCTTGTGCCCTGACTGCTGCAGACGGCGTAGCATCATGATCTGAACCATCGACCCGACATGGAGCGAGGGCGCCGTTGCGTCGAACCCGATATAGCCGGGCACCACTTGCTTCGCCGCCAGCGCGTCGAGACCCGCCGCGTCGGTCATCTGGTGGATGTAGCCGCGCTCGTCGAGCAGGCGCAGCAGGTCGGACTTGTGTTCGGTCATGATGGCGGCGCCGGTAGCATTGCCGCTAGCGACTCGGCAACTTCGGCAATTGCGACAGCGGATCGACCGGCGTCCGGCCTTTCCGCAGCTCGAAATGGAGCTCGGGCCGGTCGGCGAAGCCGGTGTCGCCCGACAAGGCGATGGTCTGGCCGCGCTTCACCGCCTGGCCGCGCGTCACCATGATGCGGCTGGCGTGGCCATAGACGCTGGTCCAGCCGTCGCCATGGCGGACCATGACCAGCCCGCCGAGCCCGGCGATGCTGTCGGTCGTATAGATGACGACACCGTCCGCGACGGCCTTGATCGGCGTACCGATCGGCACCGCGATCTTGATGCCGTCGTTGCGCTCGCCGCTGGCGCCGGCGCCGAAGCGCTTGACGATATTGTTGCTCGCGACCGGCCAGACGAACGGACCGCTGAGCGGGGAGGGCGCGCCGACCGCGACCGAGGAGGGCAGGGGATGCCTGACCGACGCTGCCGGGCGCACCGGCCGGACATTGTCGGGAATGGCGGGCTCGCCGCCACCGGTCGCGATATCGCCCAGGTCGATCTTGAACGCCGCGGCACGCTCGGCGAGCGTCTGGGGCGGCCTGGCCCCGCCCGGGATCAGGATACGGCGGCCCGAACGCAGGACATAGGGCTCGATCAAGTCGTTGGCGGCGACGATGTCGGCCCATCGGACGCCATAGGCCCGCGCGATGGCGATCCCTGATTCGCCAGGCCGGACGAGATGATAGCGACCGCCCGGAATGCGCAGTTGCTGGCCGACCCGGATGGTGAAGGGCGGGTCGATGCCGTTGGCCCGCGCGATGATTTCCGACCCCGACCCGGTCGTGTCGGCGACGCGGCGCAAGGTGTCGCCCGGCTGCACGACATAGGTTGAATCAGGAATGATACGCGCGTCGGCGGTGACCGGCCGCGCTTCCCAGGCGGGCGGCGCGGACGGCGGCGCCGGCACCAGATCCTGCGGCGGCGGAGCCGGGTCGTAAGACGGCGCGGGCGCGGCATCCGCAGGCGGGCCATAATCCGTCTGCGGAATGCACCCCGCCAGCGTCATTGCCATGAATCCGATCGTCAGCACCCGCCCCCGCATGTGCCTCTCCCCCCGTCAGCGATACGCTTCGCCCAGCATAGCCATGGAATCGCGATGCGTCAGGTCCATCTGTAACGGCGTCACGGTGATGAAGCCGTGCTCGATCGCCTCCAGGTCGGTGTCGGCTGCCGGCGTATGCTCGACCCGGCCCAGCCCCATCCAGTAATAAGCGAAGCCGCGCGGATCGGTGCGCTCGATGACCTTGAGCCGGCCATAGTCGCGCAGGCCCTGGTTGACGACGCGCACGCCCTTGACCTCGTCGGGCAGGATCGGCGGGAAATTGACGTTGACGACGATGCGCGGATCGACCGGCGCGGCGATCAGCGGCGCCAGAACGCGCTCGCCCCAGGCTTCTGCCGTGTCGAAGGTCACGTCATGGCCGGGCGCCTCGGCGCCGTAGCGCTGGCTGATCGCGATCGAGCGGATGCCCGCCAGCGCGCCTTCCATCGCCGCGCCGATCGTGCCCGAATAGAATACGTCTTCGCCCAGATTGGCGCCGCGATTGACTCCCGACAGGATCAGGTCGGGTTTGGCATCGTGCATTACCCGGGCGAGCGCGAACATCACCGCGTCGGTCGGCGTGCCGCCGACGGCATAGCGGTTGTCGTCGAACCGCTTGACGCGGAGCGGCTCGGTCAGCGTCAGCGAGCGGCCCTTGCCCGATTGCTCCTCGGCCGGTGCGACGATGGTGATGTCGTCGGAGAATTTGCGGGCGAGGCGCTCCAGCACCGCTAGGCCGGGTGCGTGATAGCCGTCGTCGTTGGTGAGCAGGATGCGCATTTATTCCTCCCCGGAACGGGGAGGGGGACCGCGACGCGAAGCGGCGCGGTGGAGGGGGCCCAGCCCGAAACGAGCGGTAAGCGAGAAGGTGGCCGAGGGGTGGGCCCCCTCCACCATGCTTCGCATGGTCCCCCTCCCCGTTCCGGGGAGGATTGTCATGCGGATGGCTCCAGCCTGTTCAACCCTCCCAGATAAGGCTGCAGCGCGTCGGGAATGGCGACCGCGCCGTCTTCCTGCTGATAATTCTCCAGGATCGCGACCATCATCCGGCCGACCACCAGGCCCGAGCCGTTGAGTGTGTGGACGAAGGCGGGCTTGCCGTCGGCGTCGCGATAGCGCGCGTTCATCCGCCGCGCCTGGAAGTCGGTGCAGGTCGAGCAGCTCGAAATCTCGCGATAGCGGCCCTGGCCGGGTAGCCAGACTTCCAGATCGTAGGTTCTCGCCGCGGAGAAACCCATGTCGCCGGTGCACAATTTCATCCGCCGGAACGGCAGGCCGAGGAGTGTCAGCACATCCTCGGCCGCGGCGGTCATGCGCTCGTGCTCGGCTTCCGACTGGTCGGGCGGCACGATCGAGACCATCTCGGCCTTCTCGAACTGATGCTGGCGGATGAAACCGCGCGTGTCGCGGCCCGCCGCGCCGGCTTCGGAGCGGAAGCAGGGCGTCAGCGCGGTGAAGCGCAATGGCAGCTCGTCGGCGGCGAGGATCTTCTCGCGAACGATGTTGGTCAGCGACACTTCGGACGTGGGGATCAGCCAGCGCCCGTCCGTGGTCTGGAACAGATCCTCGGCGAATTTGGGCAATTGCCCGGTGCCGAACATCGCTTCGCTGCGGACCATCAACGGCGGCACGACTTCCTCATAGCCGTGATGCCGGGTCAGCACGTCGAGCCCGAACTGGCCGAGCGCGCGATTGAGCCGCGCGGCGGCACCGCGCACCAGAGTGAAGCGCGCGCCGGCCAGCGCGACGCCGGTCTCGAAATCGAGTCCCAGCGCTGGCCCGATCGCGTCGTGTTCGCGGATCTCGAACGCGAAGGCCGGTTTGGCGCCGCGCTCGTGCATCAACTGATTGTCGTCCTCGTCCGCGCCATCGGGGACATCGGCGAGTGGGAGGTTGGGGATACCCGCGAGCGCCTCGTCGAGCGCCGTTTCCGCGCTGCGCTCCTGCTCTTCGAGCTCCGGAAGCCGCGTCTTCAGCGTTGCGACTTCCGCCATCAACGCCTGGGCGCTCGCCTCGTCCTTCGCCGCCTTGGCCGCGCCGATCGCCTTCGACGCTTCGTTGCGGCGGGTTTGCCCCGCCTGCAGCTCGGTGATCACCGCACGACGCCTCTCGTCGAGTGCGAGCAGGTCCGACGCCATTGGCGACAGGCCGCGGCGGGCAAGGCCGGCGTCGAAGGCTTCGGGATTGTCGCGGATCTGGCGGATGTCATGCATAGCGGCGTGGCTATGGCGGGGCGCGGCGAGCCGCGCAACCCGGCGCGAGCCCGGGCGTTGGTCTTCCGAACGAGAGGAGACCGAGATGCAGCTTCGTCACAATATGCTGGTCGTCGTGGCCGACGGGCGCAAGGCGTTGTTCCTGCGCAACCAAGGCGACGGCGTGAACCCCA
>NZ_JBQCCN010000267.1:0-4743 GCF_051962185.1 Sphingomonas sp. | reverse complement strand
CGCCAGGTCGCCCGGATCACGCGCACCTGTTTCGGCTTCACCCCGAAATTGCTGCTCAGACGCGCGCGATTCCTCCGTGCGCTGAGCTCGATCCGGACGATCGACCGCGGCCTCTGGACCGATGCGGTGCGCGAGGCGGGCTATTGGGACGGATCGCATTTCCTGCGCGACTGTCATCTGTTCCTCGACCAGCCGCTGGGCCAGTTCATGAAGATGGAGCGCCCGATCAACCGCATGTCGATGCATCGACGCGACGAAGTATTGGGCGCCCCGATGCAGTCGCTGCATGATCCCGACGCCGGGTGACGCAGGTGTAATTGTAAAAAATTGCTTGTAAGAAATGTCTGTGGCCAACCATTTTGGGTGGCTTTAGGCTCGCGCTCAAGAAGGCGGGATTCCAGATTCAGGCGAGCATCGCGTCAGGCGCACCAGTGTCTGGCGGGCGGTCAATCGTGCGTCTTGGACTTGTCCCGCTGATTACCAGGGGGCACGAGTATGAGCTTGCAATTCTTTGTCGCTGACGATGGTTCGGACGGACAGGAACTGTGGGTCACCGACGGAACGGTCGCGGGGACGTTCCTGCTGAAGGACATCAATCCCGGACTGGGCAGCGCCAATATCGGCAACCTCGTCCAGTCCAACGGGATCATGTATTTCACCGCTTACGACGGCTCTTCCTATCATTTGTGGCGGAGCGACGGCACGACGGCCGGCACTTATGCGCTGAGTTCGTCGAGCAACGGCGACAATGCCGGCAATCTGGTCAACGTCAACGGCCGGCTGTTCTTCACCGGGTCGGATTCGGTTCACGGCTCGGGCCTGTTCATGACCGATGGCACGACCGGCGGTACCCAATTCGTCGCGGCCGTCTCCAGCCCGTCGCAATTCACCGCCGTCGGCAACAGCCTGTTCTTCGTCGCCTATGACGCGACCGACGGTTACGAATTGTGGAAGAGCGACGGCACCGCCGCGGGGACCGCGATGGTCAAGGACGTGCTGCCCGGCGCCGGGTATGGCTCGTACGGCAATTTCACCGCGCTCGGCGGCAAGCTCTATTTCACTGCCGACGACGGCACCCATGGCAGCGAAGTCTGGGTGTCGGACGGTACCGCCGCCGGCACTTTCCAGCTCAAGGACATCAATCTCGGCGCCAGCGGCTCGAGCGCGGGCAATTTCGTCGCGGCGGCAGGGCATGTCTTTTTCACCGCCAACGACGGCGCGCACGGCACGCAATTGTGGGCCACCGACGGCACCAGCGCGGGCACGGTCATGCTGAGCTCGACCCTGCCCTATTCGGGCACTTCGGTCGTGTTCAACCACGTCTTCTATTATGTCGCCAATGATCCGTCGGGCGGCTCGGCGATCTACACGTCGAACGGGACGGGGATCACCAAGCTCGACCATCTCGGCAGCTTCTCGGGCAATTTCTTCAATCTCGGCTCGACGCTGATGTTCTACGGCGACGACGGCACGCATGGCAGCGGGCTCTACACGTTCGACGGGACGAATGTGGCGTTCGTGTCGTCGGTGTCGGGCGGGTTCAGCCAACCGGTGGTGTCGAACGGCCAGTTGTTCTTCATCAGCAACGACGGCAGCCACGGCAACGAATTGTGGGTGTCGGACGGCACCGCGGCGGGCACGCACATGACCGCCGACATCAATCCCGGCGTGTACGACGCCTCGATCGGTAACATCTCGGCGGTCGGCGGCGGGGTGGCGTTCACCGCCTATCGCCCCGATGTCGGCACCGAATTGTTCTTCTCCGACGGCACCGCGGCGGGTACCGGGCTGCTGTCCAACGTCAACCCGACCGGCAATCATTCGCCCTCGCTGAGCTTCGGGGCGCCGGTTCAGGCCGGCGCGCTCGGCTATTTCGCGGCGAGCGACGGGGTCAACGGCAACGAATTGTGGGTGACCGACGGCACGCCCGGCGGCAGCCGGATGGTCACCGACCTGGTATTCGGCGGCTCGGGATCGAACCCGCAGAATTTCTACGCGGTCGGCACCACGATCTTCTTCACCGCCGACGACGGTGTCCATGCGCGGCAGCTCTACACCTCCGATGGGACGACGGTCACCCGACTGACCAGCAATGATCTCGACGCGCCGTACAATGACGGCGCGCGCTTCTTCACGCTGGGCGGCAAATTCTACTATCTCGGCTACGATTCGAGCGCGAACGGCGGCGGCTATGCGCTGTTCTCGTCGGACGGCACCGTCGCGGGGACGCAGCGCGTCTATCATTTCGTCGGCGGCAACAGCTATAATCTGCCGATTCATCTCGGCGCGGCGGTCGTCTTCTATGCGAACGACGGGACCAACGGCAGCGGGATCTATTCGTTCGACGGAACGACCGTCAGCTTCGTCGCCAGCGTCAACGATTACGAGAACGTCACCGTCTCGGGCAACCGACTGTTCTGGCGCAGCAATGACGGCGGCCACGGCTATGAGTTGTGGACGTCCGACGGCACCAGTGCCGGCACTCATGTAGTCAAGGACATCAATCCCGGCCCCTATGATTCCTACCCGAACAACATCGTCAGCCTGGGCAACGGATCGGTCGTCTTCACCGCCTCCAACCCCGATACCGGCAACGAAGTCTATGTCAGCGACGGCACGTCGGCGGGTACGATGCTGCTCCAGGACGTCAACGCGACCGGCAACCACGGCCAGTATCTCAACCTCAATTCCGGCCTGGCGACCGCCGGCAGCCTGACCTTCTTCGCCGGCGAGGACGGCATCCACGGCAATGAATTGTGGGTCAGCGACGCGACCACCGGCGGCAGCCACATGGTCGCCGACCTCGTAGTCGGGGGCAGCGGCTCCAATCCGCAGAATTTCTTCGTCGCGGGCGGCAAGATCTTCTTCACGGCGGACGATGGCGTCAACGGGCGTCAGCTCTACACGTCGGACGGAACCACCGTCACCAAGCTGACCAGCAACGACCTCGACACGCCCTATAACGATGGCGCGCGGTTCTTCACGCTGGGCGGAAAATTCTATTATCTCGGCTACGATTCGAGCGCGAACGGCGGCGGCTATGCGCTATTCTCGTCCGACGGCACCGTGGCGGGGACGCAGCGCGTCTATCATTTCGTCGGCGGCAACAGCTACAACGTGCCTGTCCATCTCGGCAGCGAGGTCGTGTTCTACGCGAACGACGGCACCAACGGGAGCGGCCTCTACGCATTCGACGGAACGACCGTCAGCTTCATCGCCAACGTCAACGACTATGAGAACGTCACGGTCTCGGGGACCAATCTATTCTGGCGCAGCAACGACGGCGGCCACGGCTCCGAATTGTGGGTGACCGACGGCACCGCCGCGGGCACGCACCTGGTCAAGGATATCAACCCGGGATCGTACGATTCCTCGCCCGGCAACATCGTCAGCCTGGGTAATGGGTCGGTGGTGTTCACTGCCTTCAATCCCGATACCGGTAACGAAGTCTATGTCAGCGACGGCACGTCGGCGGGCACGATGCTGCTCCAGGACGTCAACGCGACCGGCAACCACGGCCAATATCTCAACCTCAATTCCGGCCTGGCGACCGCGGGCAGCCTGACCTTCTTCGCCGGCGAAGACGGTATCCACGGCAATGAATTGTGGGTCAGCGACGCGACCACCGGCGGCAGCCACATGGTCGCCGACATGGTGGTGGGGGGCTCGAGCTCGAACCCGCAGAATTTCTTCGCCGCGGGCGGCAAGATCTTCTTCACGGCGGACGACGGCGTCAACGGGCGTCAGCTCTACACGTCGGACGGAACCACCGTCACCAAGCTGACCAGCAACGACCTCGACACGCCCTATAACGATGGGGGCCGGTTCTTCACGCTGGGCGGAAAATTCTATTATCTCGGCTACGATTCGAGCGCGAACGGCGGCGGCTATGCCCTGTTCTCGTCCGACGGTACCGTCGCCGGCACCCAGCGCATCCATCATTTCACCGGCGCTTACAGCACGCCGATCCACCTCGGCACCGGGATGGTGCTGTACGGCGACGACGGCATCAGCGGAACCGGGCTCTATTCGTTCGACGGCACCAGCGTCGGTTTCATCGCCAGCGTCAGCGATTATGAAGACGTCGTCACGTCCGGCAGCCGGCTGTTCTGGCGCAGCTATGACGGGGGCAACGGCTACGAATTGTGGACGTCGGACGGCACCACCGCCGGCACGCAATTGGTGCAGGACAGCAATCCGGGCGGCAATTCGGCGTATCCCGACCAGATCACCAGCCTGGGCAACGGCTCGATCGTCTATACCGCCGACGACGGCACCCACGGCCGCGAGATCTGGGTGTCAAACGGCACTTCGGCCGGTACCTTCATGCTGGGCGACCTGTTTCCCGATGCCACCGGCTCCAACCCCGGCAGCTTGATCCAGGTCGGGTCACAGGTGTTCTTCACCGCCAATTACTTCTCGACCATCGACGGTGCGCACGGCACCGAATTGTTCGTCACCGACGGCACCAGTGCGGGCACGCACATGGTCCGCGACATCAATCCCGGCAGCGGCGGCACGTCGTTCGGCGATTTCTTCGCGTTCGGCGGCAAGCTCTATTTCGCGGCATATGATCCCAACAACGGCGGCTGGCACACCTACGTCACCGACGGCACCGATGCCGGCACGCACGCCATGGTTCCCGGCGACGGCAGTTCGACCGGCGGCGCGGGCAATTTCATCCGCGCCGACGCGACCCATTTCTACTTCACCGGCGACAGCGGGCTATTCTATTCGGACGGC
>NZ_JBQCCN010000266.1:0-8839 GCF_051962185.1 Sphingomonas sp. | reverse complement strand
GACCGGCCCGTTGGATGGGCGGCGAAAGCTGATCCGGCGGCTGGGCCTGGAAGCGCGCGATCCAATCGACGAACTGCTCAACGCCGCGCTCGACTTCGAGCGCGTCGCCATTCCCTCGCTGCAGCGCTTCCTCGACTGGTTCGACCGCGGCGACGTCGAGATCGTGCGGGACCCGTCGCAACCGCTCGACGCGGTCCGCGTCATGACCGCGCACGGCGCCAAGGGATTGCAGGCACCGCTGGTGATCCTGGCCGACGCCACCGCCGACCCCGATGCCGCCCCGCGGTCGACGTTGAAATGGAAAGCGGACGATGCCGTCGAGCTGCCCGTGTTCCGGCCGCGCAAGGAGCAGCGCTCGGGCCCGCTGGCCGAGGCGATTGCGGCCGCCGACGCGCGCGAGCTGGCCGAGCATTGGCGGCTATTCTACGTCGCCGCGACGCGCGCCGAGGAACGGCTGGAGATCGCCGGATCGCTCGGCCCGCGATCGCAGGGAGTCCCTTCGACCAATAGCTGGTACGCCGCGGCCGAGGCGGCATTGACGGCGCTGGGCGCGTCCGAACGCGAGGGCGAGGGGCCGCGCCGATCCTTCGCCGGACACGAGCCGCAATCGCCGGTACGGCGACGGGCGTCGCAAGTGGTCGAGCCGCGGCAAATCGCGCTCCCCACCTGGGCGCATCTGCCGGCACCGATCGAATCGCGCCCGCCGCGGCCGCTCGCCCCGTCGTCGCTTGGCGAGGACGACGTGCCCGATCCGCCGCCATCGGCGACCATGCGCGCGGCCGCCGAGCGCGGCCGGCTGATCCATGCGCTGTTCGAGCGGCTTCCCGCCGTCGATCCCGATCGCCGCGCGGCGGCGGCGGAGCGGTGGCTGGCGAGCGTCGGGATGGTCGCTGACCAGGATACGCGGTCGAACGTCGTCGCGACGGTGCTCGCGGTGCTCGACGACCCCGCGCATGCCGCGCTGTTCGGCCCGCAATCGCTTGGCGAGGCGCCGATTTCCGC
Organism: Sphingomonas sp.; assembly: GCF_051962185.1. GTDB lineage: Bacteria > Pseudomonadota > Alphaproteobacteria > Sphingomonadales > Sphingomonadaceae > Sphingomonas. The sequence continues at coordinate 7,837 of NZ_JBQCCN010000266.1, read as the reverse complement.
GGTCGTGCCGGGTGGTCATGTGATCGCCGGCACCGTCGACCGCTTGCTGATCGAACCCGACCGCGTCCGCGTGGTCGATTTCAAGACCGGCCGGCGCGTCCCGCTGGGCCTCGACGAGGTGCCGCAATTCCATTTGCGCCAGATGGCCGCTTACGCCGAGGCGTTACGTGTGATCTTCCCCGGACGGCGGGTCGAAGCGGCGCTGCTGTACACCGCGGCGCCGCGCCTGTTCGACTTGCCGGACGCCGTACTCACTGCCCACAAGCCCGGCTTTGTCGTCACGGAGCAAAGCTAGGGTCACACCCGTTGAGCATGGCCGGGACCGCGCCTACATTCGTGATCAAAGGAGATTCACCCATGGCGACCAAGAAGATCACCGACGACAGCTTCAAGGCGGATGTACTCGATTCCGACAAGCCGGTGCTCGTCGATTTCTGGGCGGAATGGTGCGGCCCGTGCAAGATGATCGGCCCGAGCCTCGAGGAGATTTCGGACGAACTCGGCGAGCAGGTGACGATCGCCAAGCTCAATATCGACGATCACCCCGACGCCCCGGCGCGCTATGGCGTGCGCGGCATCCCTACCATGATCCTGTTCAAGGGCGGCGCGCCGGCCGCGACCAAGATCGGCGCCGAGCCCAAGGGCCGGATCAAGGCGTGGCTGGAGGGCGAGTTGGGAACGGCGACCAGTTCGGTCGCCTGAACCTCGATACAGTGTGAAGAAAGGGCCGCATCCCATTGGGTGCGGGCCTTGTTTTTGTAGCCTTCTCCCGCTTGCGGGTGCACCGGGTGAACAGCGCGGGGCGCTGTTCGCCCGGTGCAGGTTGGGTGAGGGTCTTCTTTCTTCTTTCAAGCGCGTACCGAAGCAGAAGAAGGAAGAAGACCCTCACCCTCCCGCCGCTTTGCGGCAGGCCCCTACCTCTCCCGCATGCGGGAGAGGCGCTAAGCTATTGGGCTCAGCACCGCTCAGCGATAATAATCATGGCGCTCGGCGCCATCGAAACCGGCCGCTGGTCAGGCAGCATGCCTTGAAACCGGCGCCCGGACCCGCACGGGCACGGGTCGTTGCGGCCGAGTTTCTCGACGAGTTCGATATCGCCATGCACGAAGCGCAAGCCACGCTTCACGCGGGTTTCGGACGGATAGCCCTTACGCCGTTTCGAACTGACCTCGAAAGCAGGGCAGGTCGGCGAGATGGTCGATGCGATGCATGATGGCCTCCCTGGATCGCGCCGCGGGATCGCGGCGGGCGGTCCCTCTGGGCGCGAACCGAGATGTCGTCAAGTCAGCGGGATCATCACCTGGCTGGCATAGCCTGGGCGCGATTGCAGCCGGCGATACCAGTCGGTGACATTGGGCAGATCGGGCCGCTCGATGTCGAGCGTGAACCACGTGTAGGCATAGACGCCCATCGGCACGTCGCCGACCCCGAAATCCTCGCCCGACAGCCACGGCGTTTGAGCGAGATGACGGTCGAGGATCGCCATGTGCTCGCCGGTGCGTTTCGCGGAACGTGCGACGGCGGCGATATCGCGCTTGTCGGGCGCGGCGCGGATCAGATTGACGAAGGCGTCGCGCTGGGCATCGGCATAGCCTGCCTGCCAGTCCATCCAGCGATCCCCGAGCGCCCTCAATTGCGGCTCGTCGGACCACCAGCGCGGGCCGCCATGGCGGGCGGCGAGGTAGCGCAGGATCGCGTTCGATTCCCACAACACGAAGCCGTCATCCTCGATCGTCGGGATCAGCGCATTGGGGTTCATCGCCAGATAGGAATCGCTCATCCCGAACTGGCCGCCGACATCGTGGCGGATATAGGACAGGCCGAGTTCCTCGGCGAACCAGGCGACCTTCTTGACGTTGTGCGAGTTGAGCCGGCCCCAGATCGTCAGCATGTCACGGCTCCGTCCGGCCGGGCGCCAGGCCGCGCGTGTCCGGCCGGAATTGGGCGTAGCGCGGCAATCCGTCGTCGATCGCGCCCCATGAGATCGCATCGTCGCAGAAGATGTGAAAACCCGGCCGCACCGCTTCGGGGCCGTCGAGCGTCGCCGCGGCGATGTCGATCTCGTCGGGCTGGAAGTCGACCTCGATCGTCAGCAGCGTGCCGCAGCGCGCGCAATGCCGACGCCGGCCGAATTCGGTGGTGCGACGCTCGGCCAGCAAGTCTTCGCCCGCCTCGACGATGAAATCGGCGCGCTTGGCGGTCGCGAAGACCAGCGCCGGCGCGCCCGAACTACGTTGACAGATTCGGCAGTGGCACCAGCCGACGTCGTACAGCTCGCCGATGACGCGATAGCGCACACCTTCGCAGGCACAGCCGCCGGTCGTCATGAGCGGTAATCGGCGTTGATCGAGATGTACCCGTGCGTGAGATCGCAGGTCCACACCGTCGCGCGCCCATCGCCGAGTCCCAGGTCGACGCCGATGTCGATCTCCTTGCCCTTCAGATGCGCCGCAACCGGTGCTTCGTCATAGCCTGCGACCGCCAGCCCGTTCCTTGCGACCTGGGTCTCGCCGAAGCGGATCGCCAGGCGATCGCGCTCGGCGGGTTCGCCGGCCTTGCCGACCGCCATGACGACGCGGCCCCAATTGGCGTCCTCGCCGGCGATCGCGGTCTTCACCAGCGGCGAATTGGCGATGCTCATGCCGATCCGCTGCGCGCTGGCGTCGCTCTCGGCGCCGGTCACCTCGACCGCGATGAACTTGGTCGCGCCTTCGCCGTCGCGCACGACGAGATGGGCGAGCTGCAGGCAGAGGTCATTGAGCGCCGCCGCGAAGGCATCGGCGCCGGGATCGTCGTCATGCGCGATCGCGACGTTGCCGGCGGCGCCGGTCGCGAAGGCGAGCACGGTGTCGCTGGTCGAGGTGTCGCTGTCGACCGTGATGCACGAGAAGCTGCGCGTGTTGGCGCGGCTCAGCGCCGCCTGCAGCCAGGCGGGGTCGATCGCGGCGTCGGTAAAGATGAAGCCGAGCATCGTCGCCATGTCGGGCGCGATCATCCCCGATCCCTTGATGATCCCGACCAGATTGACCGCCTTGCCGTCGACTATCGCGCGGGTCACCGCCGCCTTGGCAAAGGTGTCGGTGGTCATGATCGTCTCGGCCGCTTCTTCCCAGCCGCATGGTTCCGCGGTGAACGCGGCGGCGAGCCCGGCCTCGGCCTTGTCGAGCGGCAGCGGGACGCCGATCACTCCGGTCGAGGCGACGAACACGTCCGACGGCTGGCAGCCGAGCTGGCGCGCCACGTTGGCGACCAGCCCTTCGACCGCGGCGCGGCCGCGATCGCCGGTGAAGGCGTTCGAATTGCCGGCATTGACCACCAGGGCGCGGGCACGGCCCAGCACCAGAGCGGCCCGGCACCAATCGACTTCCGGGGAGGCACATTTGCTCTTCGTCGTCACGCCCGCGACGGTGGTGCCCGGCGCCATCTCGACATAGGTCAGGTCGCAGCGATCCCATTTCTTGTACTGCGCCCGGGCGACGCGACGGGTGACCCCGGCGATCTCGGGCAGATCCGGAAAGGCGGCGGGCGCGAGCGGCGAGCGAGCGGATGACATGAGCGGGCCCCGAAGTTATCGTGCTCGAATGAGAGCGGGTCGGGGGCGTGTTAGCGTGATGCGGAAGGGGATCAATCGCTTAATCCTGATCTCGTGCCTATCGGCCGCTCCGGCGGTCGCACAAGACGGCGGTACGCCGGCCAAGCCGCTCAACACCGCCGAATGGGTGACGGCTGACGACTATCCGGCCGCGGTGAAGCGCAAGGGCGAATCGGGGACGGTCGCTTTTGCGCTGTCGATCGACGCGAACGGCATGGTCGCGGCCTGCGAAGTCACCCTGTCGTCGCGCGTCGCCTTGCTCGACGAAACGACTTGCCGCCTGCTGACGGAACGTGCGCGATTCACGCCTGCCCGGGATGCCGCCGGCAATGCCGTTGCGGGGACGTTCAGCTCCAAATTCCATTGGTCGCTCGGCCCGCCGCCGGTATCGCCGATGGCAAGCTGGCAGCGGGTTACCTATCTTCATATCGGCCCGAACGGAAAAGTGCTCGACTGTCGCGAAGAGCGCAAAGGCCCGGTTCCGGAAGCGACAGGTAGCATCTGTTGGCTGTCGTCCCCGTCCGCATTCACGATCGGCTTGCGCGGCGGTATCGGGCAGGGCAACCGCCTGGTCATCAGCGAGATGACCCAGAATGTCGCCGGGATGACCACCTATACCGAGATCGGTCGCGGACCGGATCGCCGGATCACCGGACTGAACGCCGCGACGTTCGAGGCGTGGCCGTCGGGCAAGGTCAAGAAGTGCGCCGCAGCCGGGCAGGACGGCTTTGCGGTCGGTTTGCCATCTCCCTGTACCTATGGCTTGGGGCCGTTTATGCCGTTCGATGGCAAGGCGCCGCGCAAGATCAGGTATTCGATCATCACGTCGATCGAGAAATAATCAGATCCGGGAGAGGTTTAGGTGTTCGGCAAGATAGCAACCGTCCTTCTGGTGCTGGTCGCGACGCCGGCCTTCGCGCAGGACGACGAGCCGGTTCCGACGGCCAAGCCGATCGGCAATCCCGGCACGTGGATTCCGCAGGACGGTTACCCGGCGCCGGCGCGCGCGACCGGCGAACAGGGCAGGGTGAGCTTCACCTTGTCGGTCGACGAAACCGGCCGGGTATCCGACTGCAAGGTCACCAAGAGTTCCGAATCGCCGCTGCTCGACGAGACGACGTGCAACTACATGACCGCCAACGGCCGGTTCGAAGTGGCGCGCGACAAGAAGAACAAGCCGATTCCGAGCAAATGGAGTTCGTCGATGCTGTGGAAGCTGGAAACGCCGCCACCGCCGCCGCCCGAGCCGGCGGCGGGAGCGCCTCTGCCGCCGCCGGTCGGGACGCCGCCAGCCGCCAAGCCCGCGCCGGCGGTTCGCAAGAAGTTCTGACGGGGCAGGGTAAAAGGGGGGATAATGCCGAAGTCGATACCGCATGGGGCGCACACCGGGGTCGTGCGCGACGATGCAGGCCCGGACGTCTTTGAGATGGTCCGCGCGCTGGCGATCACCGCGCTGGCGATCGTGGCGCTGGCGATCACCCCCGCCGTTGCCGCAACGCGCGCGAAGAAGCCGGTCAAGCGGGCGCGCGTGATCCCGCGACCGCCCAGGCCGCCGGTCGTGGTTCCGCCGCCGGTCATGGTGCTGCCGCGTGTCGCCGTGCCGATGACGGTCGCGCCGCCCGCGCCCCCAGCGCCGGTGATGCCGCGTCCGCCGCTGCCGCCCTTGGTCAGTCCGCCGGGCGATGCCGCGAAGCCGCTGGTCAACCCTGGAGAGTGGGTCACCGATGGCGACTATCCACCCGAGGCGAAACGGCAGGGCGAGCAGGGTCGTGTGGTCGTCCGCATGGCGCTCGATCGCAAGGGCTTGCCCTATCGGTGCTGGGTCGTATCGAGCAGCGGTTCGGAGAGACTCGACGCCACCACCTGCTATTTGATGCAAAGCCGCGCGCGGTTCGCGCCGGCGCGCGACCCGGACGGCAAGCCGATGGAATGGACCTATCAAATCAGCTTCCGCTGGACGCTCAGAGACGAAGAATTGCAGCCTGCGCTCCCGGTCGTGCCGCCGGTACCCGCTCCCGCGAAGTGAAATATGGTTCGGATGGAACGGGTGCGCCTCCCGCTGGTGACGATCTGGGAAGCCGCGGAATGGCTGAATTGGTCAGGGCAGTCGCGATGACGGTTTTCGCCTTGCTGGGGGTGATGCTCGCACCACTCATCGCGGCGGCGAATCCGGGGCAAAAGGCGGCGAGCGGGTCGACCGACGCGCCATCGAAAAAGCGCACGGCCGGCGTGCCGGTGCCCGCTCCCCCGGTGCCCATGGCCGTGCCGTCGATGGCGCCGCAACGGATGCTCCCTTCCGGACCTCCCGTGGCGATCGCACCGCCAGCGCCGCCGCAGTCGCCACCGCCCTTTCCGGTATCGGTCGAAGTGGCGGGCGAACCGCTGAACGACCCTCGGACCTGGTTCACCGATACGGATTATCCGGCGGAGGCGAAGCGCAACAATCAGCAGGGTCGCGTGACCATCGGCCTCTATGTCGACCCGCAAGGACGACCCGAACGATGCATCGTCATCACCAGAAGCGGTTCCTCGTCCCTCGACCAGACGAGCTGTCGCCTCGCGATGATGCGCGCAAGGTTCAAACCGGCGGTCACCCGCGACGGAGCGCCGACCGGCTTCATCTATACCACGTCGATGCTCTGGCACCTGGCGGATGACCTGGACTTCGATCTCGGCACCAAGATGCCGGACGTGTCGAAGGGGCCTATTCTCAAGACCCTGATCCGGACCGTCGTCGATGTCGACGCGGACGGGCGCGGTGTCGCTTGCCATTCCGGCACTGCGGCGGTTTCCGATGATGAAGCGTGCGCCGATTTTTATCCCGGCCGGCGGATGATCGATCCGGTCACGCGCGCCGGCAAGGCCGTCCCCGCGACCATCACGCTGACGCGGTCGGTCAGGGTCGACCCGAAAGTGACGGCGACCGTGCGGTCGCCGGCACGGTCGGCTCGATGAGTATTTGATAGACCTTTGACGGACGCGTCCCTATGTCACCGTCCTTCGCAATCGACGAGATAGTGCCGGTTTGAATCTGATCCTGCTCCTGTCCGCCTTGTTGTCCGCGTTGAGCGGCACCGGCGGCGCGCGCGCGACGCAGGTGCCGACCACGCTCAGCAGCAATGTCGTCGCGACGGCAGTCAAGGCGACCGTCGCGGTACGGCATCAGATCGCGGCGCGCCCGGTCCAGAGCCTTTCCGGCCCGGTCCAAGCGATGGTGGCGGCATTGCCCGTGCTGACGCTCGCCGATCCGATCCCCGCTTTCGCGAGCCGCCGGCGCGAATAGCGTCGGCGCCACGCTTCCCTTTCGTTGTCGATCAGCGCGGCCCAGCGGGCCCGTGCGTACCCATATAACAGGAACATCATCATGCTCGGCGGACTCGCCAAATCCATTTTCGGGTCGTCCAACGACCGTTACGTCAAGTCGCTCGGGTCGATCGTCAACAAGATCGCCGGGTTCGAACCCACGCTCCAGGCGATGGACGACGCGACGCTCGCCAACCAGACCGTTCTCTTCCGCGAACGCCTGGCCAATGGCGAAAAGCTCGACGACCTGCTGCCCGAAGCCTTCGCGACGGTGCGCGAAGCGGCCAAGCGCGTGCTCGGTCAGCGCCACTACGACGTGCAGATGATCGGCGGCATCGTGCTCCATCGCGGCGAGATCGCCGAGATGCGGACGGGCGAAGGCAAGACGCTGGTCGCGACGCTGGCGGTGTATCTGAACGCGCTGCCCGGCACCGGCGTCCATGTCATCACCGTCAACGACTATCTCGCCAAGCGCGACGCCGAATGGATGGGCCAGGTCTATAAATTCCTCGGCCTGACGGTCGGAGTGATCGTGCCCAATCTGACCGACTTCCAGCGCAAGGAAGCCTATGGGTCGGACATCACCTACGGCACCAACAACGAATTCGGCTTCGACTATCTGCGCGACAACATGAAGTACGAGCGCGAGTCGATGGTCCAGCGCCCGTTCGCCATGGCGATCGTCGACGAGGTCGACTCGGTGCTGATCGACGAGGCGCGCACGCCGCTGATCATCTCGGGCCCGACCGACGACAAGTCGGAACTCTACAAGAGCGTCGACGCGGTGGTGAAGCAGCTCGCCCCCGACCTCTACGAAAAGGACGAGAAGCAGAAGTCGGTCACCTTGACCGAAGAGGGCACCGAAACGGTCGAGCGGATGCTCGAGGCCGCCGGGCTGCTCCAGGGCGACAATCTCTACGATTTCGAGAACACCCAGGTGGT
>NZ_JBQCCN010000265.1:0-6000 GCF_051962185.1 Sphingomonas sp. | reverse complement strand
TTCTTTTGTGACCGCAAGCGCCTAGCGTGTCCGCCATCCCCGGGGGACCGCTCTGTCGCGGTTGAGAGGGAGGCCGCAGCCTCCGACCCGCTGAACCTGATCCGGTTGAGACCGGCGGAGGGAGTGGGCGGTTTTCTTCCTGAAATCCGTGCTCTCGCTCCGACAACGGAGTGAGTTTTCATGGCCGACATCCCCGCGCGTACCGAAATCGGCGTGACCACCGGCCCCATAAGGGGCAGCCGCAAAATCCATGTCGGTCCGCTGAAGGTCGCGATGCGCGAGATCGACCTCGAGCCCGGCTGCGGCGAGCCCCCGCTGCGCGTCTACGACACGTCGGGTCCCTACACCGACCCGGCGGCCAAGATCGACATCCAGGCCGGCCTGCCCAACCTCCGCCGCGCGTGGATCGAGGCGCGTGGCGACGTCGAGAGCTATGACGCGCGTCATATCAAGCCCGAGGACAACGGCCAGCTCGGTCCCGACCGTTCGGGCGGCGTCGATCCCTTCCCCAACGTGGTCAAGCGGCCGCTGCGCGCCAAGCCGGGGATGAACGTCAGCCAGATGCATTATGCCCGCCGCGGCATCATCACGCCCGAAATGGAATATGTCGCCGAGCGCGAGAATCTCGGCCGCGCCCGCCTGGCGGAATACATTCGCGACGGCCAGGATTGGGGCGCCGCCATCCCCGATTTCGTCACGCCGGAATTCGTCCGCGACGAAGTGGCGCGCGGCCGCGCGATCATCCCCAACCACCTCAACCATCCGGAATCGGAGCCGATGGCGATCGGCCGCAATTTCCTCGTGAAGATCAACGCCAATATCGGCAATTCGGCGGTCGCCTCCAACGTCGCCAGCGAAGTCGACAAGATGGTCTGGGCGATCCGCTGGGGCGCCGACACGGTGATGGACCTGTCGACCGGCCGCAACATCCACGACACGCGCGAATGGATCATCCGCAACTCGCCGGTGCCGATCGGCACCGTGCCGATCTACCAGGCGCTGGAAAAGGTCGGCGGCATTGCCGAGGACCTGACCTGGGAAATCTTCCGCGACACGCTGATCGAACAGGCCGAGCAGGGCGTCGACTATTTCACCATCCACGCCGGCGTCCGCCTGCCCTACGTCCCGCTGACCGCCAAGCGCGTCACCGGGATCGTCAGCCGCGGCGGCTCGATCATGGCGAAATGGTGCCTGGCCCACCACAAGGAGAGCTTCCTCTACGAGCGGTTCGACGAGATCACCGAGATCATGAAGGCCTACGACATCGCCTATTCATTGGGCGACGGCCTGCGCCCCGGCTCGATCGCCGACGCCAATGACGAAGCGCAGTTCGCCGAGCTCTACACTTTGGGCGAGCTGACCAAGCGCGCCTGGGACCAGGACGTCCAGGTCATGATCGAGGGCCCCGGCCACGTGCCGATGCACAAGATCAAGGAGAATATGGACAAGCAGCTCGAGGCGTGCGGCGAGGCGCCCTTCTACACGCTCGGGCCGCTGACCACCGACATCGCGCCGGGCTACGACCATATCACCAGCGGCATCGGCGCCGCGATGATCGGCTGGTACGGCACGGCGATGCTTTGCTACGTGACGCCCAAGGAGCATCTCGGCCTGCCCGATCGCGACGACGTCAAGGTCGGCGTGGTGACCTACAAGCTCGCCGCCCACGCCGCCGACCTCGCCAAGGGCCACCCGGCGGCGAAGATGCGCGACGACGCGCTCAGCCGCGCCCGCTTCGAATTCCGCTGGCGCGACCAGTTCAACCTGTCGCTCGATCCCGACACGGCGGAGCAGTATCACGATCAGACGCTGCCGGCCGAAGGTGCCAAAACGGCTCATTTTTGCTCTATGTGCGGGCCTAAATTCTGCTCCATGAAGATAACTCAAGAGGTGAGGGACTTCGCAGCTAAGCAGAATGCGGGGTTGGAAACGTTTATCGCTGTCGAGGATGCCGAAGTGGGCATGGCGGGAATGAGCGAGACCTTCCGCGCAAAAGGCGGGGAGATTTATATCCCCACCAAATAGGATTGCTTGGAGCGCATGGTCACCCCAGGCTCTTAGAAGGGGGGTGGGATGCACGAAAGCAACACTGAAGCGGAGCGCTGGGAGCGGGGTTGCAAAACCGATTCAACGAGAAACCTATTTATCGTGCCTACCTTGGTCCGTCATTTTGAGCGAGAAAAGCCGCAGACGATCTTAGATATCGGAGCAGGCACAGGTTACGTGGCGCGTGTAAGCGACGGCCGATTAAGCTATCGACCCGCGTGGACCCTCATCGACAAGAACCGCTCAAGGCTCGATTTGGCAGCGGAACTATCGCCGCACAATATGGCAGCCGACTTGGTCGAAGCCGACGTCCTGGACTATCGTTTTAAAAGGCCGTTCGAGGCCGTGGTCGCGACTTTTACGATATTAGAAATTGCCGATGCGGACGGCTTTATAGAGGTTGTCTCTTCGTTGGTTGTTGATGGGGGTGTACTGCTGGTGGCAGTGCCGGACGCGTGGCCTGACGTCCTGAAGTGTGGTGAGGCGCAGCCCGAGGTCATTTCGCAATTTCTCGGCGGAGCAGTTGCTATTCCAAAAGTCGATAAATTCACCGGCGACTCTTATCCATTCCGTACGGTGAGGCTGGAAAAGCTCATTTCTAGGATTCTGTCGGCAGGGTTCGAACTTTTTGAACTTTCGGAAGACTTTAACGCAGGAAGTGACGCGTATATTTTGGCCTTCCGTAGGCGAAGTTCGATACCGTGACGATCTACTGGAACGCCTTCGGCGGAAACGCCTATCTAGCGCTAGCCGCTGAGGCGCTAAACCGTGAGCGTCGTCCCCTGACGCCTGCAGAAATGTTGGAGGTCGCCGAGCGCGACGGATTTTTGCCATCCCATCTGTTTGGCGCGACAATGCACAAGACGCTATCGGCGCGCCTAGCTGAGCATATTCGGGCGGAGAATGATCGGTCCCATTTTTATCGAACCGCACCGGCTACCTTTTTCCTACATCAACTGGCCGCTGGCCCTGACGTCCCGGCTGAATACAAAAAGGTGTATCTCGGCCATCTCAGGTCAAAGTCCATTAGAAAAGAAAATGTTCTTGTCGCTCCTAGGAGCGCTCTCGCTAGTAGATTAAGCGGAGAGTTCATTTCTTACGAAGAACATGAATTTGATTCTATCTACAAGTCATTTTGTTATTTCATGGACAGGGCTGCTGCCGAGCAGAATGACAGCGTGAAGCAGTTTGTGACGTTCACACTAGTATACAACAAAGAAAAATTACTTATCTATCGTCGCGGTAAATTTACAACCACGAGTGAAAGATTAAGAGGGCAGCTGAGTGTCGGTTTCGGCGGGCATGTAAACGATAAAGACTTTGATCTTTTTAATCAGGGTGGTGACGCCTTCAGAGGAAATGCAGCGAGAGAGTTGCGCGAAGAGCTTTTTCTGGATGAGTTATATAGAGAGCCCGGCGACGCAATCAGCAGAGCAAGGATACTTGGATATATCAATGTAGATGATAGCCCAGATGCAGAACACCACATCGCTGTGCTTATTGCGTTCAATCATATCAACGGTGAATTGCCGAAAAAGGGGGAGCTTTCCATAAATCAGCTGGCCTGGCTTGACCTACGGGCAAGGCTTAACGACCTATCGGACTTTGATCTGTGGTCCGGAATGATATTAAGGAACATTTACGAAGGAAATATTCGATTGGGGAAGTAGATGACTGCGACCAAGGAGAGTAGCGATCGCGCTGCAACAGAACTAAAAATAGCCCTTGATAATCGGGCGTTCGAAATACAATTGTTCTGGCAGCGCTCAAATTATTTTCTCGTATTGATGACTGCTCTCGGTGTCGCGACCTTCTCCTCAAAGGATGCGGTTGTGACTCTCGTCGTTTCGATATTTGCCGCACTGTGCTCCTATTTCTGGTTCAGAACCAACCTCGGCTCAAAATTCTGGCAGGAGAGCTGGGAGGTTGAGGTAACACTGCTCGCCAAGGAACAAAAAATTCGCTCCTTCGAACGCGGCATGCCAGACTTAAAGAGACAGGTTGAAGAGTCTCTGCGTGGCGGCCAATCGCTAGAGAGTAGATCTGGATTGAGAGTCTGGATTGATCATCTAACGATAAAAAAGTATTCAGTCACCTATAACATGATTTTGCTGTCATTATTTACGATGATAGCTTGGTCAATTTTGTCAATAAATAACTCAGTCAAGTTAGTAGAGCTTTATTGGCCTACCCATAGCGACCGATCGAAGGTCCCACCAAAGTCTAACCCGCCTCCGCTTGCTCGCAGTCCGGCTCCGTTAAATTCCAGCATTCCGAAAGTGAACACGCTTCAACCGATCAATGCTGCCCAAAGCAAGCGCTGACAGGGCCCGCCTCGCGCCGCTAGTATTGATACCGGCACTGCGCGATCTCACCCGACCCCTGTCTTCCGGAGTGCCCCACCTAGCCCACATCGCCCTGATCGTTCGCGACTATGACGAAGCACTCGCCTTTTACGTCGGCAAGCTCGGCTTCACCCTGGTCGAGGACACCTACCAGCCCGAGCAGGACAAACGCTGGGTGACGATCCGGCCGTCGGGCGCGGCGGCGGGGGCGACGACGATCCTGCTCGCGCGCGCGTCGAGCGAGCGTCAGGCCACCTACATCGGCGATCAGGCGGGCGGGCGGGTGTTCCTGTTTCTCGCTACCGACGATTTCGAGCGGGATCACGCGGCGTTCACCGCTGCCGGAGTCGAGTGGGTGCGAGCGCCGGCAACGTACGACTATGGCACGGTCGCGGTGTTCAAGGATCTGTACGGCAACCTCTGGGACTTGGTGCAGTTCGTGCCTGGCCATCCGGACGCAGCGTGATCTCGGATGGGTGACCCCTTCTTGGTCTTCTTGATCAAGCCGCCGCCAGAGGTGGTGGAGGAGATCGATTTCGTCCGGCGGCAGCTTGGACTCTATCGCGGTTATCCCAAGGATCGTCTCCATATCACCGTGCAACCGTTGGGCTTCCGCCGCAATTTATCGAACGATGCGATCGAGGAAGCTCGCGCGGCTGCTGACGCGCTGGTGCATCCATTCTTTCATGTCGCGTTCGAGCAAGTGAACGGCGGAAAGCTGGAGGGAAGCGAGCCGATTAGCGGATTCCTCGCTTTTCGTGCCGCGCTCCAAAAGGCGATGTCGGCGCGCCTGTCGTATCGAAAGCATCGCTCGACGCCGCATATCACGCTTGTTTACCGACGCCTGTCCGGATTTTGCCGGATTGATGCAATCAGCTGGCGCGTCGAAGAATTCCTGTTGATCGAAAGCGTCCAGGGAGAAGGCCGGCATATCGAGCGCGGGCGCTGGCAACTGCATTCCTGATCTTCGTTCTTCTGGCTCTTCTTCGTCATGCCGGCCTTGTGCCGGCATCCACGGAGTTGCGCGCCCCTCGGCCTGAGGCGCCGTGGACCCCGGCACAAGGCCGGGGTGACGGACGGGTCGTGGGGCAGCGCATGCCTCACATCCGGCCAAGACATCGCACCCACTGAACCGTTCCGCTCCCCCGCGCGTTTCTCCCCGGAACGGGATCAGGAGAAACGGCCATGCGCCTGTTGTTGCTTAGTCTTGCGCTGCTGCCCGCCGCCGCGAGCGCGCAGCAAGCTCCCTCGGTGCCGCCGCCGCCGGGGATCGGGGTCGAGACGATCGGGCTCAATCCCGGCGAAGCCAAGACCTTCGTGCTGCGCCCCGGCGGGCATCATCAATTGCTCGTTCCCGCCGCGATCGGCGATCAGGGGGCGATCACCGTGACCTACACCGATACCGGCGGCAAATCGGCGATCACGGTGACCAGCGGCCTCGCGCCGATGACCTACAAGATATTGTCGGATCCGACCGGGAGCGGCGGCTATGTCGAGGCCGGTACCTTCACCGCGCGCGGCAACGGCACCGCGACCACCGAGACGTTCAACCACGATCTCGGCGCGATCACCGTCGGCGAGTTCACGCCGGCGGGCTGAGATCGGGGCG
>NZ_JBQCCN010000264.1:0-3114 GCF_051962185.1 Sphingomonas sp. | reverse complement strand
GTTTCGGTATGTATGCTTTCAAAATCACGGCCAGGGCCGGGGTTCCGCTGCTCTGTTTGGATTTGTCCGGGCCCCCCGGCGGGCGCCGGGGTGTTTGGCTAGGGGGCTAAACGCCCCGCGCCCCCGGCCTCCGCCGGGGCGACGGGACTATGCCATCCTGAGCAGCGTCACCCGGGCCTTGCCGTAGATTTTCTCCGCATCGATCGCGAACCCAGCCACCTCGACCTTTTCGTCGCGCGCGGTCTCGACGCTGACCCAGCTCGCCGGCCCGACCCAGCCGAGCCGCGCCATTTTGTCGAGCGCGACCGCCCCCGCGCCGGTGCCATAGGGCGGATCCATCAGGATCAGGTCGAGCGGCTGGCGCGTCGGCCCCAGCGCCAACACCGATTGCGCACGGACATCCGCCTTGGCGCCGAGCTTGGCGATATTCGCCCGGAGCGCGTCGAGTGCCGCCTTGTCCTGCTCGACGAACAGGCACGACGCGGCGCCGCGCGACAAGGCTTCGAGCCCGAGCGCGCCCGAGCCCGCGAACAGATCGGTGACGGCAAGATCCTCGAAGCTGCCGATCCGACTGGCGAGCATCGAGAACAGCGCCTCGCGCGTGCGATCGGCGGTCGGGCGCGTCGTGTCGCCCTTGGGCGCGACCAGTGGCCGGCCGCGCCATTGCCCGGCGATGATCCGCATCTAGCGCGGCTTTCGCGGCGGGCGCGGGCCGCCGCGTGGAGCGGTCGGGCCGCGGGAGGGTGATGTGCCGGACGGACGGGTAGGGCGGCCTTGTCCCGGGCCACGCGATGACGTGGTGCCGGACGACCGCGCGGGGCGTGCCGGACGCTCGGCGCGTTCGGGCCGCTCGGCGGTTTCGCGATCGCCACGGAAGGTGCGCGAGCGATCGGCCCTCGACCCGCTCGAGCGCACGGCCAGGGTGCCATCGGCGCGTTGGCGCGGACCGGCCTTGGCCTTGGCAGGACGCGCGGGTTTGCCTTGAGGTCCGGCAGCGGCGCTAGCCGAACGGGCACGTCGCGCGCCTTCAGGCTCGACGCGTTGCCGGGCCCCGGCGGACGACGAGGGCGCGCGGCGCTGCGATCCCGATGCCGCATCACCCGTGGCAGGACGGGGCCCGGACCGTCCCTCACCGCGCAGAACGGCAGGCGCGCGGCCGGCGCGGGCCGGTTGCGGCAAGTCCAGCCGCGTCGGGTTCTTCCGGAACGAATCGATGTCATGCGCGCGCACCTCGCCGACCGCGCCGACCGGCAGATCGCCCAGCACGAACGGCCCATAGCGCGTGCGGATCAGCCGGCTGACTTCCAGCCCGAGATATTCGAGCACGCGGCGGACTTCGCGATTCTTGCCCTCGGTCAGCTTGAGCTCGATCCAGACGTTGGCGCCGGTACGCCGCTCCATATTAGCGTCGATCGCGCCATAGCGGACGCCTTCGATCGCGACGCCTTCGCTCAACTCCTCGAGCTGCGCCTGGCTGACGTCGCCATAGGCACGCGCGCGATACACGCGCTCGACCCCGGTCGCGGGCAATTCGAGCTGGCGCTTCAGCCCGCCGTCGGTGGTCAGCAGCAACAATCCTTCGGTCGCGAGGTCGAGCCGCCCCACCGGCACCACGCGCGGCAGGCCCTTGGGCAAACGATCGTAAATCGTCGGCCGCCCCTTGGGATCGCGCTCGGTGACCAGCAGGCCCTTGGGCTTGTGGTAGAGGAACAGCCGCGCCGCCTCGGCTTCGCGTACGGCATGGCCGTCGACGGTCACGCCCGCGAGCGAGGTCAACAGCGTCGCCGGCGTCTCGATCACGGTGCCGTTCAGCGCCACGCGCCCTTCGGCGATCATGCGCTCTACCTCGCGGCGGGAAGCGATACCGGCGCGCGCCAACATTTTTGCGATTCGCTGGTCGTCGGGAGTCTTGGAGGAGGACATCGTCGCGCCAATATACCGATTGGCTGGGGAGAGGGGGAAAATTCGCACCCGATCCGTTGCCGGGCGTTCAGCGTTGTCGTCGTAACGACGCGCAGGGGCGAAACGATCTGCGCGCGAGTGGGTTTGATGTTCATGGTGTTCGGTCATCGCAAAAGAGTCATCACGCGCCTGCTCATCGTCGAGGACGAGCCGCTCGTCGCGTTCGACAACGAGCATTCGTTGATCGAGGAAGGGTTCGAAGTCGTCGCCACGGTCGACCGCGTCGCCGACGCGCTCGGGGTGCTGGCCAGCGATGCCGAGGTGCATCTCGTCCTTGCCGATATCAGCCTGGCCGACGGCAGCGGGATCGACGTCGCTCGCGCCGCGCATGCGCGGGGCGTGGCGGTGGTCTTCGTGACCGCCGATTGCCCGGAGGGCGGCCGCGCCTTCGCCCGCGGCTGCCTGGCCAAGCCCTATCGGCCGAGCGACCTGATCTCCGCGATCGCGGCGATCGACGGGCAGATCCAGGGCCGCCCCCGCCCACGCCGCCTTCCGCGCGGCTTTTCGCTATTCGATCAGGAAGCGACGGCCTGACAAGCAACGGCACAAGCTGCCCGTGCGGTCCATTGCCCAATAGTCCGTCGCCCCAGCGAAAGCTGGGGCCTCAAGCCGTATCGCGCCGTCTCTTGAGATCCCAGCTTTCGCTGGGATGACGGATGGGGTGGCGCCGAGTGACGTGCCGGTCTCTCGCTGGGATGACGGTGTCAGGCTTGATGCACCGCATCCTCGACGTCTATTCGCCCGACATGAGCGATGCTATCTTCGTTACGCCGATTGACGGTTGGGGCTATCACGACGCCATCGATGGCCTCCTCGCGCCCCGGTTCGCAGTCGACATCACCGAATCCGGCGCGCGAGTCGGGAGGGGAATCGCCGACTACCATATTCGCGGATGGCGCGGCACGGTGGTGTCACCATCTTCGAAATATCACGATATGGCGATTCGGATGACCCCACGTCATGTCGATTGGGACGGTATGGTCGTCGTCGAGATAACCGACGGGGACCGCGTGATGTTCAGCGGCATGGCTGAAACGACCGGACTGGAATGCACCTGGAAATGACCAATACGCTCAGCACAGCCGCTCCCTCGACCTACCGCATCCATGGCGCCACCGGCGACTGGGAAGTGATCATCGGGCTCGAGGTGCA
>NZ_JBQCCN010000263.1:0-13418 GCF_051962185.1 Sphingomonas sp. | reverse complement strand
GAGGTCAAGCGCAAGTCCGCGACCTCCGGCCGCAAGCTGCGCCTGCCCGGCAAGCTGACCGATTGCTCGGCCGACGATCCCGCCGGCACCGAGATCTTCATCGTCGAGGGCGATTCGGCCGGCGGCTCGGCCAAGCAGGCGCGCGACCGCAAGACCCAGGCGATCCTCCCGATCCGCGGCAAGATCCTGAACGTCGCCTCGGCCACCAGCGCCAAGATCTTCGGCAACCAGGAAATCGCCGACCTGATCCAGGCATTGGGCTGCGGCACGCGCAAGGATTGCGAGCCCGACAATCTGCGTTATGAGCGCGTGATCATCATGACCGACGCCGACGTCGATGGCGCGCACATCGCGACGCTGTTGATGACCTTCTTCTTCCAGGAGATGCCCGACATCGTCCGACGCGGTCACCTCTATCTGGCGCAGCCGCCGCTCTATCGCCTGACCGCCGGCACCAAGAGCCTATATGCCCGCGACGACGCGCACCGCGCCGAGCTCGAGGCCAAGGAATTCAAGGGCAAGAAGGTCGAGGTCAGCCGGTTCAAGGGCCTAGGCGAGATGAACCCCGGCCAGCTCAAGGAAACCACGATGGACCCGAACAGCCGGGGCCTGATCCGCATCACCCTGCCCCAGGAATATGAGGAGCGCGCCGGGGTGAAGGACCTGGTCGACCGGCTGATGGGCACCAATCCGGCGCACCGCTTCGCTTTCATCCAGGAAAATGCCGCGCGGCTCGACGAGGAAGCGATCGACGCCTGAGCGGCGCCTTACCGTCATTCTTCAGCGGAGGATTGAAACGATGGTGCGGTTCCTGGCGTCTTTCCTCATCGCGGCGATCGCCTTACCCGCGATCGCCGACGCCCAGACGCCGCCCGCGGCCATCGCGCCCGCCGCCGACCCGTCGCTGACGGCGCGGGCCAACGAACTGATCAGCGTGATCGCGGGCAGCGGCGACTTCGCAGGATATTTCTCGCCCGCTTTTCACGCTGCCTTGCCGAAGGCGAAATGGGACGCGGTGGTCGCGTCGATGACCGGGCAGATGGGCAAGCCGCTGGCGATCGACGGCCTCAAGCCTGTCACGCCGTTTTCGGCGTATCTGCGCATCCGGTTCGAGCGTGGCGTCGTCAATGCCCAGATCGCGGTCGATCCCGCCCCGCCGCATCAGGTCGCCGGGCTATTGTTCACCGGCACCGAGGTCGCGGGCGACACGCTCGAAAAGCTCGTCGCCGATGTCCGCGCCCTGCCGGGCAAGACCGGGCTCGGCATCTACGAGCTCGGCAAGGGGGCGCCGAAGCTGGTGTCGGGTATCGATCCGAACGCGGCGGCACCGCTGGGCTCGGCGTTCAAGCTCTGGGTGCTCGGCGAACTCGCGCGCGAAGTCGGCGCGGCTGAGCGCCACTGGGCCGATGTGGTGCCGGTCGGGCCGGCCTCGCTGCCGTCCGGCATCACCCAGAGCTGGCCCGCGGGCAGCCCGGCGACGGTGCAGACGCTGGCGACGTTGATGATCTCGATCAGCGACAACACGGCGACGGACACGTTGGTGACGCTCGAAGGGCCCAAGCTCGACGAATTCGTTGCGCGGACGGGTGCACCCGGCCTCGCGCCGGTCGTCACGACGCGACAGATGTTCGCGCTCAAGACGCCGGCCAATGCCGATCTTGCGGCGCAATGGGCGACCGAGCTCGCGCCTACGGCGCGGCGCCGGCTGATCGAGAGCAATGCCGCGCGGCTGGCGACGACAACGGTCGATCCGATGATGTTCGCGGGCAAGCCGGCGGCGATCGACACGCTCGAATGGTTCGCCAGCCCTGCCCAGACCGCGGGCATGCTCGACTGGCTGCGCGCCGACGGCGGAGCGACCGCGCTATCCTTGCTCGCGGTCAATCCGGGCATCGATCCGACGACGCGCGGCAAGTTCGATTATGTCGGATTCAAAGGCGGATCGGAGCCCGGCGTGCTCACGCTCAATTACCTGGTGAAGCGCAAGGACGGGCGCTGGCTGGCGGTGGTGGGTGCCTGGCATCGTGGCGATGCGGGGGTGGAAGAGGCGAGATTCGTGCAATTGATGACGCGCGCGCTGGTGCTGGTGTCGGATGGGGCACTGCCGGATTGAGGCGAGTAGCCCCTTCTCCCGCTTGGGAGAGAAGGGTTTTATAGCCACCCCCCCGATACGCCGCCCGCAAAGCGCGTCGGGGTCGTTCAGGTTCGGGGACGGGTGGCCTTCCATTCGTCCGCCAGCAATCCCCAGATCAGGCTGTCGCGCACGCCGATATGCGTTTGCCACTCGGCACGCAGCGTCGCTTCCAGCGTGAAGCCGAGGCGCTTCAGCACCGCGATGGACGGCGCGTTGTCGGGATCGGTATCGGCGAACACCCGCCGTTGGCCTTCGGCGAAGAGCAGGTCGATCATCGCCGCCACCGCCTCGGTCACCAGCCCTTTGCCCCAATAGGCACGCTTCAGGGCATAGCCGATCTCGGTCACCCTGCCCTGGCGCTTCTCGTAGCTTGCGACGCTCCCGATCGCGGTGTCGTCGCCCTTGAGCGTCACCGCCCAGGCTCGCCATGCCTGATCAGCGATACCCTTCTCGAGCCGGTCACGGCTTTCCTCGAAGGTCGTGGTCGACGGGTGCGAGCCATAAGTGTTGGCTTCGGCATCCGAATACATCGGATGGAGCGCCTCGGCATCCTCGATGCGGAGCGGGCGCAGGACCAGCCGCTTTGTGGTCATCACCGGAAGCGTCACGCCCCCAGCGCCTCCACCAGCGCCTTGACCTTCTTCTGCCGCCATTGCGGCAACGGCGCGACCATCCAATAGCCGAGCCGATAGGGCTTGGCCTCGCCGATCGCGACAACCCTGCCCGCCGCGATGTCGCGCCGCGCGAGCAATTCGGGCACGGTCGCGCGGCCCAGTCCTTCGGCAGCCGCATCAATCGCGAGCCCGGCATCGGCGACGCGCACCAGCGACACGGCATCATCATTGACGCAGCCCGGCCAGGAAATCCGCGTGTCGGCGCCGCCGCCCGGGCGCTCGATCGTGATCATGCCCTCGGACTCGACCGCCTCGCCCTCATGCTCGCCCGGGCCTTCGCCCCAGCGGATCGCGAGGTCGAGATTGGCCTGGGTGAAATCGAGATCCTCGTCGGCGGCGATCAGCATGAAGCGCATCTCGCCATCGGCGGCGCTGATCTCGGCGAGCCGCGGCATCAGCCAGCAATGCAGCACGTCGCGCGGCGCGGCGATGGTCAGCGACTTGGACGATTGCCCGGCCTGCATCGCGCGCACCGCTTCCTCGAACTGCAGGAAGCCCTGGCGCAACGCGTCGAGCCCGGCCTCGCCCTCGGGGGTGAGTTCGAGGCCCTTGGTGGTGCGACGGAACAGCACCACGCCGAGCGTGTCTTCGAGCGCGCGGATCTGCTGCCCGACCGCGGCCGGAGTGACCGCGAGTTCGTCGGCGGCGCGGGTGAAGGACAAGTGGCGCGCGGCGGCGTCGAGGACACGCAGGCCGTTCAAGGGGAGATGGGTGCGCTTCACTGCTCCCCCTCCCGTTTACGGGAGGGGGCTGGGGGGAGGGTATGTCCAACACCAGCCATCGAATTCACATGCCCTCCCCTAACCCCTCCCGCAAGCGGGAGGGGAATATTGCTTCCCATGCTAAGCCCCCACCGCCGGCGCGATCAGCGTGAAACGGGGGATGTCGACGTCGAACGCCGATCCGTCCTCGGCGATCATGTGATAGCTGCCTTGCATCGCCCCGGTCGGCGTCGCCAGCGGGCAGCCCGAGACGTAGTCGAAACTGCCGCCCGGCGCGATCACCGGCTGTTCGCCGACCACGCCCTCGCCCTCGACCGAATGGCGCGCGCCGCGGCCGTCGGTGATCACCCAATGGCGGGTCAGGAGCTGGATCGTCGCGGTCGATTCGTTCTCGATCCGGACGTGATAGGCCCAGAACCAGCGGCCGCGCTCGGGCTCGGATTGTTCGGGCAGGAAGCTGACCGAGACGCGCACCACCACGCCGCGCGTCTCCGCGACATTGGGAAACAGTGCCTTCATCGCGTCGCTCACTGCCCAAGCCTCATAGACCGACCGCCTTCAACGCCTGGTCGAGATCCTCGATCAGGTCGTCGGGATCTTCCAATCCTACGTTCAGTCTCAGCATGCCTTCGTTCACGCCCATCTGGACGCGCACGTCCTCGCTGACGCCCGCGTGCGTGGTCGACGAGGGATGCGTCATCAGTGAGCGCGAGTCCCCGATATTGTTAGAGATGTCGATCAGTTCGAGCGCGTCGAGCAGCCCGTGCGCCTGCTTGCGTCCGCCATCGACCTCGAACGCGAAGATCGGGCCGGCGGCGTCCATCTGCTTCATCGCCAGATTGTGCTGGGGATGGCTCGGCAGCCCGGGATGGAGCACCTTCGCCACCCGTCCTTCGAGGAAACGGCCGACCTTGAGCGCGCTCTCGCTCTGGCGCCTGGCGCGCAGGTCGAGCGTCTCGAGCCCCTTGAGCACCACCCAGGCGTTGAACGGCGACAGTGTCGGCCCGGTATTGCGCGTGAAGGAGAGCAAGGTGTTCTCGACGAATTCCTCGCTACCGCAGACCGCACCGGCGAGCACGCGGCCCTGGCCGTCCATTAGCTTGGTCGCTGAATAGGCCACGACATCGGCACCGTAATCGAGCGGGCGCTGCAGCACCGGCGTGGCGAAGGCATTGTCGACCACCGACGTGATGCCGCGTTCGCGCGCGATGCCGCACACCGCCTCCAGGTCGACGACGTCCATCGTCGGGTTGGCCGGGGTTTCGAAGAAATAGACCTTGGTCTCGGGCCGGGTGGCATCGATGAATTGCTGCGGATCGCGCGCGTCGATGACGGTCGTCTGGATGCCGAACTTCGGCAGCAGTGTGTCGACCAGCCAGCGGCACGAACCGAACGCCGCGCGGCCCGCCACGACATGGTCGCCGCTCTGGAGCTGGCACAGCAATGCCGCGGTCATCGCCGCCATGCCCGACGCCATCGTCCGGCACGCTTCGGCTCCTTCGAGCAAGGCGATGCGCTGTTCGAGCATCTGTACGGTCGGGTTCTGCAGGCGCGAATACGTCATGCCCTGTTGCTCGCCGCGGAATCGCGCGGCGGCATCTTCCGCGCAGTCGTAGGCATAGCCGGAGGTCAGGAAGATCGCTTCCGACGTCTCGCCGAACTCGGATCGTGCCGTGCCGCCCCGCACGGCCTGGGTGGCGGGACGCCATGTCTGGGTGATCGAGCGGTCTTGTCCGGTGCGACGTTTCATGATGTCCGGGCTTTGCGGCGAGCGGGGGGCGTAGGTCAAGCGCTACAGTCCCTCTCCCGTCGGGAGAGGGAGGGAGGCGCGAAGCGCCGGAAGGGTGAGGGCAGAGGCAGGCACCTGCCCTCACCCCTCGCCGCTATGCGGCTCGACCCTCTCCCGGTAGGAGAGGGTTTTTTATGCAAACGCCGGCGCGCCCTTCAAATGCTGGTAGGCCGCGATGACTTCCTGCAGCGCTTTTTCCATGCTGCGGTCGCCGCCGTTGCGGTCGGGATGGAATTTGCGCACCAGCTCCGAATAGCGCTGGCGCAGTCCCTTGCGGTCGACATCATTGTCGAGCCCCAGCACCTTCAACGCGCGGCGATCCGCTCCCGACAGCGGCTTGCCGTCCTTGCGCTGGCGTTCGTTCGCCACGCGCTCGCGGAAGCGCGCGCCGATCGCGTCGAGCGGGTCGCTGAAATCCGCCCAGCGCGGCGGGCGGTCTGCGCCGTTCGCCGCGAAGGCGCGCGTCTCGCGCTCCCAGCCGGCATAGGGACGCTGCGCCTCGTGGATTTCATCCGGGCTCATGCCGTTGAAGAAATTGTACTTCGTGTTGAAATCGCGGACATGCTCGAGGCACAGCCAGCGATAGGGGGCCGGCCCGTCGCGGCCCGACGGCGCGCCGTCGATCAATGGCGCGCGAAATTCGCCCGGCTTGTCGCACCCGGGCTGGGCGCACACTCTCCCGGTCCCCTCCACACGACCGTGGAAGCGGGTATTGGGACGATCGTGCGGGGGCGTGCGAGCCACGGTGTCTCCGGTTGAAAAAGGGTCCTATATAAGAATGATGACCGACACCGCCACCGGCCCGCTGGCCGAAATCATCGCCGCCCGCCTGACCGACCAGTTCGCCCCGTCGAGCCTCGAGGTGATCAACGACAGCCACCATCATGCCGGCCATATGGGCGACGACGGCACCGGTGAATCGCACTTCACCGTCATCGTCGAAAGCGACCGGTTCGTCGGGCTCAACCGCGTCCAGCGACAGCGACTGGTGAACCAGGCGCTCGCCGATCTGTTGTCCTCGCGCATCCACGCGCTCGCGATCCGGGCGCGCGCACCGGGAGAATGACATGACGCCCTATCGGCTGTGGTACTGGCCCTCGATCCAGGGGCGCGGCGAATTCGTGCGGCTGGCGATGGAAGCGGCGAATATTCCCTATGTCGATTGCGCGCGCGACGAAGGCGTCGAGTCGCTGATCGACGACATGAAGGGTCACGACCGCCGCGGCCCGTTCGCGCCGCCTTATCTGTCGATGGACGGCTTCACCGTTGCGCAAGTCGCCGACATCCTGTTCTTCCTGGCGAGCCGCCACGAGGCGGTGGGGCCGGCCACCGACGCCGATCGCTTCTGGGCGCAGCAACTCCAGCTCACCGTCACCGACGTGGTTGCCGAGGTCCATAACGTCCACCACCCTGTCGCGCTCGACGATTACTACCGCGACCAGAAGGATGAGGCTGCCCGCGCGGCCGAAGGATTTCGCGAAAAGCGGATTCCCAAGTTCCTGGCCTATTTCGAGAAGGCCGCGCGGCATAACGCCGGCGACTGGACGGTCGGCCCGCGCTGGAGCCATGTAGACACGTCGCTGTTCCAGTTGATCGAGGGACTACGGTACATGTTCCCCAAGCGGATGGCAGCTGTCGAAGGCGACTATCCCCACCTGGTCGCGCTGCACGATCGCGTCGCCCAACTCCCCGGAATCGCCACCTATCTCGACAGCGACCGCCGCATCGCGTTCAACACCGAGGGCATCTTCCGGCACTATCCCGAACTCGACGCCGCCTGAATCAGCGCGCCGGCTGGAAGAACATCACATAGATCAGCCGGCCGTTTTCCAGGCTGTCGCCGAAGCCCGGCCCCGCAGTATGCCACAGCCACGGGCGCAGCAGTACCAGCCGGTTGAAACGCATCGGTACCGTCTGGGTCAGCTCCCATTTCGACTCATCCAGGCTGTCCTTCTCGACCAGCCCGCGCCGCATCTCGCCATAATCGGCATAGCCGAGCGCCGACAGCTCGGCCTGCGTCGCCGGCGCGCGGTCGGTGTTGGTCGGGATGTGGCGGAAGAAATCGGTGCCGCCGCGGCAATCCTGCGGGCGGCTGAGATAGAGGATGCCCGACCAATAGCCGGGATCGATATGCACCCGCCCCTTGCCGGTGTCGGCGGCCAAGGTGATCCGGCATTTGGCGTGCGATTGCGGCGGATCGAGCGGCCGCAGATTTTCGCCGGTCAACCGGCACACTTCTTCGGTCAGGCCATCGAGATTGATCCGCTCGAGCGAATTGCGGCCGGGAAAATACCCCTCCTGCGCCGGATAGGTCAGTTGCAACGCGGCGGCACGGAACTCGTCCGGCGTTTCCAGGAAATCATCCACGACGATCATCGACACCGGCATGACGACGGCCTAGCCCGAGGCATCGCGACAGGCAAACGCAGCGTTTCCGCGCGGGCGCTCCCTTTCCGCACCGCGAGCCGCTAGGGTGACGGTCATGGCTTCCCGCACGCCCCGCCCCGCCGCCCGTATCCTGCTCGTCGACCAGCACGGCCGGTTGCTGATGTTCCGCTTCACGCCCGAGGACGGCCGTCCGCCCTTCTGGTGCACGCCGGGTGGCGCGGTCGATCCGGGCGAAAGCTATGAGGACGCGGCACGGCGCGAATTGTACGAGGAGACCGGCATCGTTGCCGACCCCGGCCCGCAGATCCTGCGGCGCGAAGTCGACTTCCTGACGATCGAGGGCGTCGAGGTGACCGCCGACGAACGCTATTTCCTGGTCCGGACCGAAGCTCGCGAGATCGACGCCGGCGGCCATACCGAACTCGAGCAGCGCGTGATGCAGCATTGGCGCTGGCTCGCCCCCGCTGAGTTCGCGACGCTCGGCGAGCAATATTTCCCCGAGGATCTGACCGAGATCATGGCAGAGGTGACCGCATGACCAACGACGATCTGATCGACCGCATCATCACGCCCACCACGCACGATCTGGGCGGGTTCAAGGTCCATCGCACCCTGCCCTCCAAGCCGCACCAGATGGTCGGCCCCTTCATCTTCTTCGACCAGATGGGCCCGGCGCATCTCGATATCGGCAGCGGCATCGACGTCCGCCCGCATCCGCATATCAACCTGGCGACGGTGACCTACCTGTTCGCCGGTGCGATCGACCATCGTGATTCGATCGGCACCTTCGCGCGGATCGAGCCCGGGGCGGTCAATCTGATGACCGCCGGCCACGGCATTGCGCATTCGGAGCGCTCGCCGGGCGACGAGCGCGCGCATGGCCCCGACCTGTCCGGCATCCAGACCTGGATCGCGATGCCTGAAGACAGGGAGGAGATCGACCCCGCGTTCGAGCATGTCGCCAAGGCCGAGCTGCCGGTGGTCGAGGCGCAAGGCGCGACCGCGCGGATCATCATGGGCGAGCTGTGGGGCAGCCGCGCCCCGACCACGACCTATGCCGACACGATCTACGCCGACGTGGTACTCGCGCCCGGCGCGAGCATCCCGATCGATGCCGGCGCCGACGAGCGCGCGGTCTATCTCGCGATCGGCGAGGCCGAGATCGACGGCATGAAAATGGCGATCAACACGCTCTACGTGCTCAAGCCTGGCGTCGCGATGACCTTGCGCTCGGCCAATGGCGGCCGCGTGATGCTATGCGGTGGAGAAGCGTTCAAAACCGAGCGCCACGTCTGGTGGAATTTCGTCAGTTCGCGCCGCGACCGCATCGACCAGGCTAAGGAAGACTGGAAAGCCGGCCGCTTCGCCAAGGTGGCGGGCGACGACAAGGAATTCATCCCGATTCCGGAAATCCCCAAGACCGCGACCTACCCGTGATTTCTCCCCTCCCGCTTGCGGGAGGGGCCGGGGGAGGGCATGTCGCTTACCGACAGCGGGAGTAGAGAGGCACACGCCCTCCCCTAACCCCTCCCGCAAGCGGGAGGGGAATATGGCGGATTTCGAGCTGCAGCGAGTGGCGTTGCCCACCGGAGTCGAGCTTGACGTAGCGGTAGCAGGCGAGCCGACCAATCCGGCGATCATCCTCCTCCACGGTTTTCCCGAGTCGCATCGCACCTGGCGGCACCAGATCGCCGATCTTGCCCGGGATCATTTCGTTCTCGCGCCCGATCAGCGCGGCTTCGCCAGATCGTCGAAGCCCGCAGGCGTCGAAAATTACACGCCCGACAAGCCGGTCGCCGACATGATCGCGCTGGCTGACCATTTCGACGTGGATCGCTTCACTTTGGTCGGGCACGATTGGGGCGGGGCGATCGCCTGGATGGCGGCGCTCAACCATCCAGACCGCGTCGCGCGGCTGATCATCGTCAACGCGCCGCATCCCTTCATCTTCCAGAAGTCGCTGTTCGATGATTTGGCGCAGCGCGAGGCGAGCCAGTACATCACCGCCTTCCGCAATCCCGAGTTCGAGAAATATGTCGACGGCATCGGCCTGTCGCAGTTTTTCGATGGCAGCTTCATGCGTCACACCGACTTCGAGAAGGTGAAGGACGAGAAGCCCATCTATCTCGATCAATGGGGCCAGCCCGGCGCGATGACCGCGATGCTCAACTGGTACCGCGCCAGCGCCGTGCAGGTTCCGGCGATGGACGCCACGCCCGAGCGTCCGGCGTTTCTCGACGGGCCGTTCCCGCCGCTCAAGATGCCGACGTTGGTGATCTGGGGGATGGGCGACAAGGCGCTGCTGCCGGTGCAGTTGGAGGGGCTGGAGCCGCTGGTGCCGGACCTGACGCTCAAGAAGCTGGACGGCGTCGGTCATTTCGCGCCGTGGGAAGCGCCAGAGGCGGTGACCGGGGCGATGCGGGAGTGGCTCGCGGCGCGCGGGGACTGAACCTTTACCCCACCCCAACGAAAGCCGGGGCCCAGGATCGGCGTCGCCTGTAGGTTGGATGGAGCCACGACCGCGTCGCAACTGGGCCCCGGCCTTCGCCGGGGTGGGATTGAAGGGGTTCGCCTCTTACCCCGCCACCACCTTCGCCGACTCCGGCAGATCGTAGCGCCGCTTGTCGCGCTCTTCGATGCCGAGCTTGATCCACGCGCCATGAGCGTGCGCGGTGCCGAGTTGCTGCCATTCGGCGTGGCCGGGCCAGCTCTTCACGCTGATCACATGGTGCGCGAAGGCGCGGTCGGGTTCGGCCATTACCCAGCCGAGCGGGCGCGCCGCGGTGGCGCGCGCACCGGCCGCGTTCATCGCGGCACGGATACGCTCCGCGACCGGCTCGGGCAGATATTGCCAGACCACCGAGTGCATCAGCACCCGCGTCACACCAGCTTCCTGCGGTTCGGCCAGCCGCGCCTCGATCCAGTCGGCGGCATCGGCCCGGACGAGATCGACCACCTCCGCGCGCTGCATCGCGATCGCCTTGGTCAGCCGCTCGCCGCGCACCGGCGCTTCGGGCCAGACATAGGCGGCGAGCCGCGCCTCGATCGCCGGATCGGTGGCATCGAGCGGCTGGATGTCGCTGCCGCGTACCGAGACGATGTGGATCGGCACCGGCGCGATCGGATCGCCTTTCCAGTCGGGCGCAATCGTCACCGGCGCGTCGGCGGGGCCGATTTTCACGCCGCCGAGATCGAAAGCGAAGCGGTCGATCAGCAGGTTGAGCCCGGCGCTCGACCCGATTTCGAGCAGCTCGATCCGCGGTCCGTGCCGCCGCGCGATCTCCATCAGCCCGACCATCAACTCGCTCGATCGTCCCGGCTCGTTGGTCTGCGGCGGCCCGTCCAGCCATGGCCACAGGAAATCGTCATGCGCGACGAGCGCGGCGGCGAGCGCCACGGCGATCGCCTCGGGGTCGCTGGTGTCGCCGCGGAACACGGCCGCCATGCCGGCATCGGCGCCGGCGCGGACCAAGGCGTGCAACCCGCCGATGAAGCGCAGCGGCAAGGCATCGCGGGTCGGCTCGCCCGGCCAGTCGAGAATCCGCGTCCCCGTACGGCTATTGCGGGTCAGGCCGTCGGCGATCGCCGCGCACAGTCGCGCGTAGATCGGCGCGCCCATCTTCGAGCAATAGAATTCCTGGATCCGGAACGCCTCGCGATTGCCTGCTTCGTCCGCCATGCGCGTCCCTTCCGACCGAGTCATGCGTATCGAATCCCGCGCCCGAAACCCCTTGGACAAGCTGAGGGCGAACAGGGGTCAAGTTTCACCCGCATTGCGCCTTCGCAGGTGCACAAGTAAAGGCCGCGCTCATGGCGCAACCATTGGTCATCGCGATTCCCAAGGGGCGGATCCTCGAAGAGGCCGCACCGTTGCTCGCGCGCGCCGGGATCGAGCCCGACGCCGCGTTCTCCGACGACGGCAGCCGCGCGCTGCGCTTTGCCACCAACCGGCGCGATATCGACCTGATCCGGGTCCGCGCGTTCGACGTCGCCACCTTCGTCGCGCATGGCGCCGCGCAGATCGGCATCGTCGGCTCCGACGTGCTGGCGGAATTCGACTATCCCGAACTCTACGCCCCTGTCGATCTCGGGATCGGCCATTGCCGCCTATCGGTCGCCGAGCCCGCCGAGATGGCCGCTACCGATGACCCACGCGGCTGGAGCCACGTTCGCGTGGCGACCAAATATCCGCACGTCACCCAGGCGCATTTCGAGCGCCGCGGCGTCCAGGCGGAATGCGTCAAGCTGAACGGAGCTATGGAACTCGCCCCGACGCTGGGGCTCGCGCCGCGGATCGTCGACCACGTCTCCTCGGGTCGCACGCTCAAGGAGAATGGCCTGGTCGAGGTCGAGGTGATCGCCCAGGTCACCAGCCGGCTGGTGGTCAACCGCGCCGCGTTCAAGACCCGGCCGGAACTGGTGCCGCTGGTCGACGCCTTCCGGCGGGCGGGCTCGGCTCCCCGCCCGCTGGCGGGAGGGGCCGGGGGAGGGCCTGTCATTTCCGCCGGAGAGGTGACACGCCCTCCCCTAGCCCCTCCCGCAAGCGGGAGGGGAATTTGATCAAGCTCTCCACTTCCGAACCCGGGTTCGACCGCCAGTTCCAGGCGCTGGTCGACGCGCGGCGCGAAGCCGATAGCGATGTCGCGCGCGACGTTCGCACCATCGTCGCCAGCGTGCGCGACGAGGGCGACGCGGCGGTCCACGCCTTCACTCGCAAGTTCGACCGCCACGACCTCAACGAGACCGGCTGGCGGATCGAGCGGGCCGAGTGGCTCGCCGCACACGAGGCGCTGGCGTCCGAGCTGCGCGACGCGCTCGAACTCGCGGCGGAGCGGGTCGCCGCCTACCACATCAAGCAGAAGCCCGAGGATCGCGACGAGATCGATGCGGTCGGGGCGCGGCTCGGCGCGCGGTGGCGCGGGGTCGACGCGGCGGGGATCTACGTCCCTGGCGGCCGCGCGGCCTATCCCAGCTCGGTGCTGATGAACGCGATCCCGGCCAAGGTCGCCGGTGTCGAGCGGCTGGTGATGGTCACCCCGACTCCCGACGGCGAGGTCAATCCTCTGGTGCTCGCCGCGGCGCATATCGCCGGCGTCGACGAGGTGTGGCGGATCGGCGGGGCGCAGGCGATCGCCGCGCTCGCTTACGGCACCGGCCGCATCGCGCCGGTCGATGTGGTGTGCGGCCCGGGCAACGCCTGGGTCGCCGAGGCCAAGCGCCAGCTCTATGGCGTGGTCGGGATCGACATGGTCGCCGGCCCGAGCGAGATCGTCGTCGTCGCCGACGGCAAGAACGATCCGCAATGGATCGCCGCCGATCTGCTGAGCCAGGCCGAGCACGACCCGTCGAGCCAGTCGATCCTGTTCACCGACGACGCCGCGCTCGCCCGCGCGGTGGCGGACGCGGTCGACCTCCAGATCGGCGCGCTGGCCACCGCCAAGACCGCGCGAGCGAGCTGGGACGCCAATGGCGCGATCATCGTCACCGCCGACCTGATCGAGGCGATGCCGCTGGTGAACCGGCTGGCGCCCGAGCATCTCGAACTCGCCTGCGACGAGGCCGATGCCTTGTTCGACCTGGTCAAACATGCCGGCTCGGTGTTCATCGGCCGCTACACGCCCGAGGCCGTGGGCGATTACGTCGCGGGTCCGAACCACGTGCTGCCGACCGGCCGCCGTGCGCGCTTCTCGAGCGGGCTGTCGGTGCTCGAT
>NZ_JBQCCN010000262.1:0-11817 GCF_051962185.1 Sphingomonas sp. | reverse complement strand
GGCTATATAGCCACATGGCTATTCACGAGTCAAATCGGATGAGTAGGCCGGCGCGGAGAGGTTCTCAATCTCCCCTTTCTGCAAGGGAGGGGAGATGGACTGTTGACGGCGCCTCAGTCCGGCATCGTCTCGAACGCCGTCAAACCCTCCGGCATTGCGACCCAATCGGGTTTGTCGCGGACGAAGATCGCGAGCGTCGGCTGGAAGTGCGCCGGATCGTCGAGCGAACCGGCATAGACCGTATGGCTGTCGTGCACGCCATGGATGCCGCCAAACACCAGCCCGCCGCACTCCGGGCAGGAATTGCGCGTGGCGTTGCCGCCACGCATCGCCGGGGAGTGGAATTGATGCGTGCGGCCGGTGATCGTCAGCGCGCTGGCGGCAAAACCCATGAACGGGATGAACCCCGATCCCGATGCCTTGCGGCAGTCGCCGCAATAGCAAAAGCCCATGCCGTCCGAGGCTCCGCGCGCTTCGTAGCGCAATTGTCCGCACAGGCATCCACCGGTGATCGTCGTCATCCGCCTCTCCGCTTGCCTTCATTTTTGAGCGCCTCGCGTTTGCTCAGGCCGCTCAATCGATGCTCGTTCACGGCAACATAACGTGCGATTTCATCCGGATCGGTCCAGGCATATTGACGCAGCGCCCCGCCGATCGCCTTGCGCAGGAAGAATTCGGTCGATCCGATCGACGGTTCGATGCAGGCGTAAAGCAGATCGAGGTCGGTCGCACGCTTGGCGAGCAGTTGGCAGAGGATCGAGCTTCTCCGCTTCCACATATCCGCATCGGTCGACCAAACCAGCATCTTTTCGCGCATTGCGGAGCGGTCGTTCTGCAACAAGGACCATAAGCGGTGCCCGGCGATTTCGTCGACATAGTCCCACCATGCGCCGGTGACGATCATCTCATCGTACATCGGCAGCGCGTCGATCCGCTGAAACCGCCGCGCCGCCTTCACGGCGCTGAGCTCGATCGCGGCATAACGCTCCTCGCGATGGGTTGCGCCACGCCACAATGCGAGCACATCCGCTTGCCACGCCGCGCTGTCGGGCCAATCGAGTCCGGCGAAGACCAGCTTCAGCGCGGCACGCCGCGGCACGGTCAGAACGCCGAGATAGGGCATGGCCGATTTCATGTACGCCTGCATCGCCGGTGCGCGTGCCGGTTCCGCTACGGCATCGAGTGCTTCGCGGACCTGTATCGTCAGGGGCTTTCCCGCCGGCTTGGAATGTGTCATCTCCGGACCATACCCGATATTCAGATTCGGTGAAGAGGAGAGGTTTGAATGGCATCCGCCGCCGAACTCGATCGTCCGTCCGACGATCTCGAGAGTTTCCGTGCCGAAGTCCGCGACTGGCTCGCCGCCAATTTCCCTGCGTCGCTAAAGGGCAAGGGCAATGCTCTCGCCAGCGTCGAGGGTCCGACCCAGGAAACGCCGGAGATGACGGCGTGGCGCAAGGCGATGGGTGAGAAGGGCTGGGGCGTGCCGACCTGGCCGAAAGAATATGGCGGCGGCGGTCTCAGCCGCGCAGAGGCCAGGGTGCTGGCGGACGAGATGGCGCGCGTCGACGCGTGGAATCCGATCGGCGGCATGGGCGTGATGATGTTCGGTCCGACCCTGCTCGAATATGGCAATGAGGCGCAGAAACGCGAGCATATCCCCGCGATCGCCAAGGGCGAAGTCCGCTGGTGCCAGGGCTATTCCGAGCCCAATGCCGGCTCGGACCTCGCCAATCTCCAGACCTTCGCCGAGGACAAGGGCGACCACTACCTCGTCAACGGGCAGAAGACGTGGACCAGCGGCGGCCAGTGGGCGGACAAGTGCTTCGCGATCGTCCGCACCGACCGCAGCGACAAGCACAACGGCATCAGCTTCATGCTGATCGACATGAAGGACCCCGGTGTCGAAGTGCGCCCGATCCAGATGATCAGCGGCATGAGCCCGTTCTGCGAGACCTTCTTCACCGACGTGAAGGTGCCCAAGAAAAACCTGGTCGGTAAGGAAGGCCAAGGCTGGACGATCGGCAAGCGCCTGCTCCAGCACGAGCGCACCAACCTTTCGGGTGGCGGCTCGCGGCTGATGCCGAGCGGGCCGGGGCTGCCCGACATGGCCAAGAAATATGTCGGCACCGATGCCGAAGGTCGGATCGCCGATCCGGATCTCCGCGCGCGGATCGCCAAGTTCGAGATGGATTGGCGCGCCTTCCTGCTGACCGCGATGCGCGTCCAGGCCGAATCCAAGGCGAAGGGCGGCGTGTCCGAAGTGTCGTCGATCCTCAAGACGCTCGGCACCAAGCTTGGCCAGGAACGTGCCGAGCTGACGATCGAGATCGAGGGGCTACAGGGCCTGGGCTGGGAAGGCGAGGGCTTCACCCAGGACGAACTGCATGCGGTGCGCGCCTGGCTCTTTGGCAAGGCGACGACGATCTATGGCGGCTCGACCGAGATCCAGAACAACGTGATCGCCAAGCGCATCCTGGGGATGCTGGATCATCAATGATTTCCGTCGCCCCGGCGAAGGGCATCCCATCAAAGTATACTTTGATGGGGCCCGAAGGCCGGGGCCGCTGCGTAGTCTAGCGCAGCCCCAACCATCCAGCGGCCCCGGCCTCCGCCGGGGCGACGAGGAAAAGACAATGGCAGTCCTCAACGAAGAACAGACGATGCTGCGCGACATGGCGCGCGAGTGGACCCGCAACGAGAGTCCGGTGACGGCGTGGCGCAAGGTCCGCGATGCCGATACCGCGACCGGTTACAACGCGAGCGTCTATGGCGAGATGGCGCAGATGGGCTGGGCCGGGATCGTCATCCCCGAAGCTTATGGCGGTACCGATTTCGGCTGGCTGAGCCTTGGCCTGGTGATCGAGGAACTCGGTCGTACGCTGACCGCGAGCCCGCTGTCGGCGAGTGCCGTCGCCGCCGCGGCGATCGTGCTTGGCGGCAGCGAGGCGCAGAAGGACAGGTGGTTGCCGCAGATCGCGAGCGGCGAGCTGGTCGCGACCTTCGCGCTCGATGAGGGCCCCCGTCACGATCCGGAGGCCATCAAGACCAATGTCGCCGGCGGCAAGCTCAGTGGGACCAAGGCGTTCGTCGCCGAGGGCGACAGCGCCGGCCTGTTCGTCGTCGCCGCGAGCGATGGCCTCTATCTGGTCGACGGTGGCCAGGCGGGCGTGTCGCGCGCACGTCGCCACCTGACCGATTTCCGCAGCCATGCCGAAGTGACTTTCGACGCGGTCGAGGCCGACAAGCTCGCCGACGGCGGCGACAAATTGCTCGACCAGGTGCTCGACCGCGCCCGCGTCGTCGCTTCGGCGGAAATGCTCGGGATGGCGCAGCAGGCGTTCGAGACCACGCTCGATTACCTCAAGCAGCGGCGTCAGTTCGACCAGGTCCTGTCGACCTTCCAGGCGCTGCAGCACCGCATGGCGGGGTTGTTCAGCGACATCGAACTGATGCGCTCGGCGGTCGAGGCGGGACTGGCCGCGATCGACGCCGGCGGCGACACGCGCCAGGCGGCGCTGCTCGCCAAGACCAAGGCCAACGAGGTCGGCCACGCGATGAGCAGGGAAATGATCCAGCTCCATGGCGGCATCGGCATGACCGACGAATATGACGCCGGTTTCTACCTCAAGCGGATGCGAGTGCTGGAAGCGGTATGGGGAAACACCGCCTATCTGCGTGACCGTTTCGCGCGCCTCGGCGGTTACTGAGGATCGCTACCATTTTGCCATGTTTCCGGGATCGGGTCTGGCCGATTCCGGAACCATGAGGTCGTGCTATTTTCGCGATGAGGCGAGAATACATAGCAATTTGCAACGTTTCTTACGCTTGACGTAGCGTCAGCCATCGTGCCTATTCGAGTTCCGGGTATGGAGCCGTCCAATGTGCTCCGGCCCGCATGGGGAGAGGCACATGATCAAGACGAGGTTGCTTTGCGCCTGCGCGTTTTCCGTAATCACGGTATGCGCGGCATCGCCGGCCATGGCGCAATCGGGCCCTTCATCGGATCCGCAAGACACCGGTAGCACGCCGGACATCGTGATCACCGGCTCGATCATCAAGGGAACGCCGGAGGACGCCGCATTGCCGGTCAACGTGATCGGCGCCGACGAGCTCCAGAAGCAAGGGTCGCCCTCGGCGGTCGAATTGCTCAAGGCATTGCCGACATCGAGCGCGGTACTCGGAGATTCGAATCAGTTCGACAGCCGTTCGCAGGGCGCCGAGGGCATCGCGACGGCCAATCTGCGCGGCCTGTCGCCGCAGCGGACGCTGGTGCTGCTCAACAATCGTCGCCTGGTGACGTCGGGCAACGGCGTGCCGGCGGTGGATATCAATCTGATCCCATCGGCCGCGATCGGCCGGATCGAAGTGCTCAAGGATGGCGCGGCCGCGACCTATGGTTCCGACGCGATCGCCGGCGTGGTCAACTTCATTACCCGGACCGATCAGGAAGGGTTCCGCGCTGCGGCGACCTACAAGTTCGTCAAGGACACCGATGGCGATGTCGACGCGTCGCTGTCCTACGGCCATGTCGGGAACGGCTTCCGGATGCTGGCCGCGATCGGCTTCGCCAAGCGCGGCGAATTGCTCGCGCGCGATCGCAATTTCGCGGTCCAGCCTTATGCCAACAATCCGCAGGGCGGCTGGTCCGGCGGCGGCAATCCCGCGACCTTCCTCGGTCTGTCGGGCAGCGGCTTGCCGACCACCCCGCTGACGGCGGACAGCAGTTGCGGGTCGCTCGGCGGGTATGTCGGCGCTAATGGCCGCTGCTACACGCAATATTCCGGGTTCGATGCGCTGGCCGAGCTCGAGAAGCGATTCACCGCGTTCGTCGATGTCGGCGTCGATTTGACCGACACCACCAAGTTCGAGGTGACGGCGCTCTACGGGCGGTCGACGGTCCCGCACTATCTGACGTCTCCGTCCTATATCCTGACGCAGGCGCCCTCGATCGCCTCGCTGGGCGGGAAAAACCCGACGCCGTTTGTCTCGGGCTTTTACGTGCCCGCCACCAATCCGGGATTCATTGCCTATAACGCGGCGAATCCCGGCTTCTTCCCGGCATCGACGACCGGGGCGGTATTCCCGCTGCTGCTGTTCCGTCCCTACATGGCGGGCGGCAATCCTTCGACGCTGGACGATCCCGACGAAACGGGGTCGGCGCGTGGCATGCGCAAATCGGAATCGATCCGTTTCACTGCCGAACTTACGGGCAAGCTCGCGCCCAAGATCGACTGGAACCTGTCCGCGACCTATCACGAATATTATCGCTACATCGACGGCTACGATTCGTTCGGCGACCGCATCCAACTCGCGCTGCGCGGATTCGGCGGGCCCAATTGCAACGTCGCCGCGAACACGCCCGGGCAGAATGGCTGCCTCTGGCTCAACCCGTTCGGCAATGCGGTGACTCACGGCGCCATCAACGGCACCACCAATCCGCAGGGCAATGCAGCGCTCGCCAACAGCAGGGAATTGACCGACTGGTTCTTCGTGAAATCGAGCACGGCGGTCGATTCGCAATTGTTCGTGCTCGACGCGAATGTCAGCGGCTCGACCGGAATCAAGCTGCCGGGCGGCGATATCCAGTTCGGTGTCGGCGCCCAGTATCGCTACAATTGGTTCGACACGTTGTACGGCGCCAACAACAATCTCGCGGTCAATCCCTGCCGCGACACGCCGATAACGGGGAATACCAACCCGGCGGCTTGCTCGCCGACGTCCGGCGTCAATCCCAGCCCGGCAACCGGTGCGCTCGCCTTTCTGGGCACCAATTCCAACAGTTTCCTGAAAGGCGGGGTCAAGGCGGTGTTCGCCGAATTGCAGCTGCCGGTATTCGACGCGTTCAATGTCCAGGCGGCGATCCGCTATGAAGATTACGGCGGCTCGGTGGGATCGACCGTCGACCCGCAGGTCCGTGCGCGCTGGCAGGTCACCGACTGGCTCGCGGTCCGCGGCGGCTATGGCACCACCTTCCGCGGACCCACGCTCGCCAATCTCAGCGGCAATTCGGTCACTGCGCTGCAATTGATCGGGTCGGCGTTCAAGCCGGTCGATATCTTCGGCAATCCGGCGCTCAAGCCGGAAAAGTCGGAAAATTATTCGGGTGGCCTGCTGCTCAAGTTCGGTGGCTTCAACGCCAGCGTCGACTATTTCAAATACCGCCTGACCGACGTCATCGTCAGCGATCCGCTGGCGGCGATGGTGGCGACGCTGTTCCCGTCATCCGGCGGCAACGCCTGTTCCTCCGCTTTGGCGGCGCGGTTCACCTTCGCCAACGGCCTGTGCGGTTCGCAATCCTCGGTGGCGAACAACATCGCCAACATCTCGCGGGTGAAGACCTTCCTGCAGAACGGCGCCACGCAGACCAACGAAGGCATCGACTTCAGCGTCAAATACCGGTCGAGCCAATTCCTCGGCTCGGCGCTCCGCTTCGGCATCGGGGCGGATGCGACGCGTACGCTGCACAACCGGATCAGCGATATCTACGTGGCGGGCGTCAAGGTTCAGTCTGCCTATGACGGCGTCGGGCTGCTCAATTACCAATCGACATTGTACCCGGTGCCGAAATGGAAGGGGCAGGCCTATCTCGACCTGGGGACGGGTCCGGTCGATGCGCGGCTGACGGTCAATTACACGGATGGCCTGCACGATCAGCGATATGACACCAGGAGCGGTCCGTTCGCGCCCGACCCGTCGCTGCGCAATCCCGACGGGACGATCCCCGCGACCCCGATCTCGCTGTTGACCGGTGCCGACCTCAACAGCTTCGTGACCGCTGATTTCAATCTGCAGATCAAGCTGCCCAAGAACTTCGTCCTGACCGGAACGGTGTTCAACATCTTCGATGCGCAACCGCCCTTCGCGCGAGAGGATTACAATTACGAGCCGTTCGTGGGGAATCCGTTCGGCCGCATGTTCAAAATCGGCCTGTCGACCAAGTTCTAACCTTGGCCCACTGAATCTCTTCCGGCCCCGTCGCGCCAGACCGGCGCGGCGGGGCCGTTGTTTGCCAACGACAGGAAAGGTCGCTCCCCCGTGTCCTCCCCCACGCGCCTCCCCGAAATCGAAGCGACGTTCGCGCCCAAACGCCGTGCCCTGACCCTGCTGTTGCTGACGCTCGCGTATTTCTTCAGCTACATGGACCGGCAGATCCTCGCGATCCTGCAGGAAGACATCATCAAGGACCTCCACCTGACCGATGCCCAGATGGGGATTCTGGGCGGTATGGCCTTCGCGATCTTCTATGCCGGGCTGGGAATCCCGGTCGCCTGGCTCGCCGATCGCGGCAATCGCGTGAGGATCATCGCCGGCGCGCTGGCGATCTGGAGCGCGTTCACCGCGCTCGGCGGCCTCGCCGCCAGTTTCTGGCAACTGCTCGGCGCGCGCATTGGGGTCGGGATCGGCGAGGCAGGATCGAGCCCGCCGAGCCATTCGATCATCGCCGACCTCTATCCGCCCGACAAACGCGCTTCGGCCATGTCGATCTATTCGCTCGGCGTCGGCCTGGGCGCGGCGTTCGGGACCATCATTGGCGGAGTCGTCGCGACCTATTACGGCTGGCGTGTCGCGATGTACGTGATCGGCCTGCCCGGTTTGCTGCTGGCCGCCGTGATCTGGGCGGTCGTGCCCGAACCCAAGCGCGGCCTTTCCGATGCGCAGATCGCGATGGATGACGCCAAGCCGACGCTGATCGACGGCTTCTCGACGCTGTTCGCCAATCGTGCCGCGCTCCATCTCGTCGCCGGGTTCACGCTGACGTCGATGATCGGCTACGGCCTGACCGCGTTCGGACCCAGTTTCATGCAGCGCTCGTTCGGCTTCACCAAGCTCGACATCGCGCTCAAAGTCGCACCGGTCGGCGCGATCCTCGTCGCCATCGCCGCGATCGTCAGCGGAAGAATCGCCGATCGCCTGACCCGCACCCGTGGCCTCTACAGCCAGTCGTACATGATCGCGATCTTCAAGACGATCGGGCTTCCGTTGGGCCTCTGTGTCTATACCGCGACCAATCCGACCTTCGGGGTAGGGGCCTATTTCCTGTCGATTCTGTTCTCGACCGCTTATCTCGGCGTGACGTTCGCGCTGATCCAGTCCGAAGCGCCGATCCGCCTGCGGGCGACCTGGGCAGCGATCACGCTGCTGATCAACAACATGATCGGATTGGGCCTGGGGCCGTTTCTCGTCGGCGCGCTCAGCGATGCTCTCAAGCCGACCTACGGTGCGGAGTCGCTGCGCTATTCGATGTTCGTCTTCACCGCGATCACGCCCTGGGCGATCTTCCATTACTGGCGGGCGGGCGTGCTGCTCAAGCGCAAGGCGCAGGATGCGCGGGAGATGACGGAAACGGTCTTCGTCTGACCGGCCGGCGGAGGGCTCAGCCTTCCGCCGCGCGATCGTCGAACATGCCGAAGCACAGCGTC
Source organism: Sphingomonas sp. (assembly GCF_051962185.1). Taxonomy (GTDB): domain Bacteria; phylum Pseudomonadota; class Alphaproteobacteria; order Sphingomonadales; family Sphingomonadaceae; genus Sphingomonas. Next base: position 3,394 of record NZ_JBQCCN010000262.1, on the reverse strand, counting down.
GAGGCGTACATCGCCACCGCGCGATCGCGCGGCATGGTCGACGCCCATTTGCGCATGTCGAACGCGGCGTTCTGCAACGCCATCAGCGACTGGCTGACGATCATCGCGTCGACCGGGCGGATCGATCCCTCGGCGGCGCCGTCCGACAGCATGCCGGCGTAGCGCCGCGCGATGCGGTCCGACCGATCGATCATCGCCTGGCGGACATGGCGCGGCAGGCCGGTCAGCGCGGTGGTGCGCAACAGCGGGCCGCGCTCGGAGAATTGGACGTCGAGCAGCGTCGCGATGATGCTCGACAGCCGGTGCCACCAGTCGCCGCTGGCATTCTCTCCGGCGTGGATCGTGTCGGTGATCGTGTCGAAGCTGCGCTTGTAGCATTCGATGACCAGATCGTCCTTGGCGTCGAGATGATGGTAGAAGCTGCCCTTGGTCACATTGAGTTCGGACGCGATGCGCTGCACCGAGGCGCCGCGATAGCCGAGTTCGTTGATCAGGCGGGTGGCGGCGCGCAGGAACGCCTCGCGCCCCGGCTCGGCGGCTTCGTGTTCGACGTCGAGGATCTGCGGCGTCCAAGCATCGCCAGGCATCGCGATGCCATGGCGAAACATGTCCATCAGCCGGGCCTCGACGCGATCGAACTGGTCGAGGTCGTACCGGTTGATCCAGGCGGGGATCCAGAAGGTGTTTTCGAGCAGCACATGCGCTCGGGCGCCGTACAAATCCTTCAACCGGCGCCCATCGGGCTCATCGCCCCACAAGGCACGGGTTTTGCGAAAGATCTCGCGCCAGGCCGCCATTAGCCGGCCGAGCATCGGCTCCTCCATCGCGCGCAGGTCGCTCAGCGTCGCCAGTGCGCGCTCGTCATGCTCGCGGATGCGCGCGTAGCGTTCCATGTTGAGCGACAGATAGCGTGCCACCCGCGTTTCGGGTGTCGGCTCCGCGCGGGCGGTGTCGAGCATGTCGCCCAATGTTTCTAGCGTGTGTTCGAAACACGCCTGGGCGAGATCTTCCTTGCGCTTGAAATAATAGGTGACGCTGGTCGTGTTGAGCCCCACGCGCCGCGCAACATCGGCGAAGGTCATGCCCTTCGCGCTCTGTTCGTTTATCGCTTCGGAAGCCGCCGCCAGGATCGCATTTCGTTTCGCCCTGAAACGTTTCGTTCCCGCAACCTCGTCCAGTTCTGCCGTATCGGTCTGCCCCATGTTCCCTGCTTAACATTTCCGTCACACGGGGCCAGCGGATTCCGCAGCGTCCCGACGCTTTTTCGATTGTCGGGATCGCGCCGCAAAAAGAGGATTCAACGCCTTTACCGAAAACGCGGTACGGTTTAGTCGGAGTCTCGACAGCCACAGGAGAGCAGCATCATGGACTTCACGTTGAGCGACCGCGAAACCTATTTCCGGGACCGCGTCCGGGCCTTCATCGACAAGGAGATCAGGCCCCGCAACGGCGAGTATCACCAGCAGTCGCACGAGGGCGACCGCTGGAAGGTCATCCCGGTGATCGAGCAGGTGAAGGACATCGCCAAGGCCCAGGGGCTGTGGAATTTCTTCATGCCGCCGCATTCTGGGCAGACCCATGTCGACGACAGTTTCGAATTCGAGGGAACACAGCTTTCCAATCTCGAATATGCTCTTTGCGCCGAAGAAATGGGCAAGATCGGCTGGGCTTCAGAATGCTTTAATTGCTCGGCGCCGGACACCGGGAACATGGAAGTCCTGCATCGTTACGGCACGCGCGAGCAAAAGGAGCAATGGCTGCGGCCGTTGATGGAGGGCAAGATTCGCTCGGCCTTCCTGATGACCGAACCGGCGGTAGCCTCTTCGGACGCGACCAATATCGAAACCTCGATGGTCCGCGATGGCGATCATTATGTCATCAACGGCCGCAAATGGTGGTCGTCGGGCGTCGGCGATCCGCGTTGCGCGGTCGCGATCGTGATGGGCAAGACCAATCTCGAAGCCAAGCGCCACGCCCAGCAGAGCCAGATCCTGGTCCCGCTCGATGCGCCCGGCGTCAAGATCGAGCGGATGCTTTCGGTTTACGGGTATGATCACGCGCCGCACGGCCATGGTCAGGTGCTGCTCGAGAATGTCCGCGTCCCGGTCGACAATCTGCTGCTCGGCGAAGGCCGCGGTTTCGAGATCGCGCAGGGGAGGCTCGGGCCGGGCCGCATCCACCATTGCATGCGCACGATCGGCGTCGCCGAAACCGGGATCGAGGCGATGGCCAAGCGCCTGCTCAGCCGTGTCGCCTTCGGCAAGCGCATCGCCGACCATTCGATCTGGGAACAGCGCATCGCGCGGGCGCGGATCGACATCGAGATGACGCGGCTGTTGTGCCTCAAGGCCGCCGACATGATGGACAAGGCGGGCAACAAATCGGCCCAGCTCGAGATCGCGATGATCAAGGTTCAGGCGCCCAACATGGCGCTGCAGATCCTCGACGACGCGATCCAGGCGCATGGCGGCGGTGGCGTGTCGGACGATTTCCCGCTGGCCCATCAATGGGCGGCGATGCGGACGCTGCGCTTCGCCGATGGCCCGGACGAGGTTCACAACCGAGCGATCGCCCGGAACGAATTCGGCAAATACGCCGACTACAAGGCCGACCTGCCGTCGAGCGGGGATATCGGGGTTTCGCGATAAGGACTGACGAACAGACCCTCACCCTTCCGGCGCTACGCGCCTCCCTCCCTCTTCCGCATGCGGGAGAGTGAAGGGGCCCGCCGCCGCAGGCGGTGGGAAGGGTGAGGGTCTGTTGGAATTCTAGGGGAGTAGACGTTGAAAGCAGCCGTATTGTTCGAGCCGAAGAAGCCGCTCGAAATCTGCGACGTGATCATCGACAAGCCCGGCCCGCACGAGGTGTTGATCCGCACTGTCGCCTGCGGCGTGTGCCGGTCGGACTTGCATTTCGTTGATGGCGCCTATCCGACGCCGTTGCCCGCGATCCCCGGCCATGAAGCGGCGGGCATCGTCGAGGCGGTCGGGTCGGAAGTGCGTACGGTCAAGGTCGGTGACGCGGTCGTCACTTGCCTGTCGGCTTTCTGCGGCCATTGCGAATTCTGCGTCTCGGGCCGCATGTCGCTGTGCATCTCGAGCGACACCAAGCGCCCGCGCGACGCCGCGCCGCGGCTCAGCCTCGACGGGGAGCCGGTCAACCAGATGCTGAACCTGTCGGCATATGCCGAGATGATGCTGGTCCACGAACATGCCTGCGTCGCGATCGACCCGGACATGCCGCTCGATCGCGCGGCCCTGCTCGGCTGCGCGGTGACGACCGGGGCGGGGGCGGTGTTCAACGCCAGCCCGGTCACGCCGGGCGAGACCGTGTGCGTCGTCGGCTGCGGGGGCATCGGCCTTGCCGCGGTCAATGCCGCCAAGATCGCCGGCGC
>NZ_JBQCCN010000261.1:0-11034 GCF_051962185.1 Sphingomonas sp. | reverse complement strand
CCGGTACCGCCGCAATCGAGCCGGGCGAGCGTCGGCAGGAACAGCGGCGCCGCGCGATCGAGCGTCACGGTGACGGTATAGGGATCGGGCGTGGCGATCGCGGTCACCGCGGCGATGCCGTTGGCGCTGAGATCGGGCTTGCACCGCCAACGGCTGCCCGGCGCGAGATAGCGGTCGAGCGACCATTTGACGTCGGCCGAGGTCAGCGGCGCGCCGTTATGGAAGCGGATGCCGTGGCGCAATGCGAAGCGATAGGTGCGTCCGTCGGGCGACACCGTCCAGCCGCTCGCCAGCATCGGGCCGATCGATCCGTCCTCGCGCACCGCGACCAATCCTTCGACGACGTGGAGCAGCACGGCATCGGTATTGGCGTCGCGTTTCATGCCGGGGTCGGACGAAGCGATGTCGGCGTTGAGCCGCGCGCGCAGCACCGACCCGGTCGGCGCCGCCGCCCTGGGGTGCAGCATCGCGAGGCCGATCAGGATGCCGGCCGCGATCAGGATCAGGCCGGCAATCGCTCTACGCATCGGCGGTGGGTCGTTCCGCCAGCGCGGGCGCGTCGGACGCGAGCGTGTAGCGGACGTAATCGGCGCCGGCATGCGGCATCATCGCCACCCGCATCTCGCCGAGCGCCGGGCGCATCAGGAACGACGCCACGGTGGCGGTCTGGCCGGTCATGGTCGAGGCGCGCGGCGGCACGCAGATCGACAGCGGCGTGCCGGCGGTGTCGAGCAGCACGTCGCGCACCTGGTCGAGGCCGATCTTGTCGTGCGGCGCGAGCAGGCGTTCGGCGCGTTGCTGCCGCCAATAAGTGCATGGCGAATCGGGCACGCCGGTCTCGCGCAATTTGGCGAGCGCCACCGGGCTGAGCCAATGGTTGCTGTGGACGAGCAGGCCATCGCGCGGTTCTACCACGAAAGTCTCGTCGGGCGCGCATTCGAGGTCGTGGACGATGCCGGTCGGCGCGTGGCTGATCGCGAGATTGTTCGACGCCGATTTGGGCGTCGCATAGGCCGCGCCGAACGCCAGCGAGGGATTGTCCTGCTGCAACACCTTGCGCCGGATCAGCGCGAGCGGGACGCCGAGGGTACGATAGTCGCGCTCGCATTCGAGGTAATTGCCGGTGATCGCGATCCCCAGGCTGTTGAACCCGAAGCGCGCGAGCCCGCCCGCCTCGGTGAAGGTCAGCATGTCGGGACCGTCGTCGTTCCGGATGCGCAGGATGATGCACGAATCGGCGCAGGAGGATTTCCAGTCCCAATTGTGCGCGTGGATCAGATTGCCGTCGGGCGTCCGCTCGGGCTGGACGATGATCGTCGTACAGCCTTCCGCGGCACGCTCGGCGAGCAGGCCCGCGCGCAGGATCGGCTCCTTGGCGAGCTTGAGCAACTCGGTTCGCGCGTTCATCAGCACGATGTGCGACAGCGGCAGGTCAGCGCCCTGGGCGATGCCCTGCATTTCCTCGACATGGTCGGCGTCGAAATCGCGGATGATCGGCAGATAGGCCTCGACCAGATCGGCGAGTGTCGCCTGCGACAGCCCCAGGCTTTCCATCTGCCTGATATAATGCGAGGTTCCGCGATGGATCTCGGCCGACGCGCCCTCGCCGTAGCGGATGCCGCGATCGCGGGGGCTTCCCCAGATCTCGAGAAGGCGGCAGGCACTCGTCATCGATCGGATCCCCTCACATCGGCTCTTTGGCGTTGGGGGACCGGTAGCACTGTCTTGCCGAGTTTAAAAAGACAAAAATGCATTTTTGGTGTTTTTGCGTGCATTTTGGCGACAATCGCGATACCCGGCATAGCGGACGCGCGCGACACAAGGCGCCGCCGCATTTTGGGAGCGCGATGCCGATATGACCGACGGGACCCCACGCAGCGGGCGCGCGATGGACGTGCTGCGCGTCGCCAGCGGCAATTTCATCGAGATGTACGATTTCATGGTGTTCGGCTATTTCGCCGCCGCCATCGGGTCCGCCTATTTCCCCGGCAGCTCCGACATCGGCACCTTGCTCAAGGCACTCGCCACGTTCGGCGTCGGCTTCCTGATGCGGCCGTTGGGGGCGATCGTGCTCGGCGCCTATACCGACCATCATGGCCGCCGCGCCGGCCTCATCGTCACGCTGGCGCTGATGAGCGTCGGCATCGCCACCATCGCCTTCACGCCCGGCTATGCCGCGATCGGACTCGCGGCGCCGCTCTTCGTGCTGCTCGGGCGGCTGCTCCAGGGGTTCTCGGCCGGCGCGGAACTGGGCAACGTCTCGGTCTATCTCGCCGAGATCGCACCGCCGGGCCAAAAAGGCTTTTACGTGTCCTGGCAATCGGCGTCGCAGCAAGTCGCGGTGGTGGTCGCGGCGTGCATCGGCGTCCTGCTCGGCATGACCTTGAGCGCCGACCAGCTCGCCGCCTGGGGCTGGCGCATCCCGCTCGGGCTCGGCTGCCTGATCATTCCCTTGCTGTTCCTGATGCGCCGCCATCTGCGCGAAACCGACCTCTTCGCCGCGCGCACGACGCGGCCGACGATGCGCGAGATCATGCGCCATTTGTGGACCGCGCGCGGCCGCGTGCTGACCGGTATGGCGCTGGTGCTGATGACCACGGTCAGCTTCTACATGATCACCGCCTACACGCCGACCTTCGGCAAGCTGTTGCACCTTCCGACGCGGGCGAACCTGATGATCACCGCGCTGGTCGGCGTCTCGAACCTGATCTGGCTGCCGCTGATGGGCGCCTTGTCCGACCGCATCGGTCGCTTGCCGATCCTGATCGCCTGTACCTTGCTGGCGATCCTGACCGCGTATCCCGCGATGGCCTGGCTCGCCGCCGCACCGAGCGTGACCAAATTGCTGGTCGTCGAACTGTGGCTGTCGGCGATCTACGCCAGCTACAATTCGGCGATGGTCGTCCACCTGACCGAGATCGTGCCCGAGGAAGCCGGCGCCTCGGGCTTCAGCCTCGCCTATAGCCTGGCGACCGCGATTGGCGGCTTCACTCCGTTCGTGGTCACCGCGCTGATCTCGGCGACCGGCAATCTCGCCATGCCCGGCGTGTGGCTGACCGCGATCGCCGCGATCAGTTTGGGGGCGGCGCTGGTCAGCCGCCGTTATGCGAGCGTGTGATCTACGACCCACATGCACGCCTCTCCGGCGAAGGCCGGAGTCCAGTTGCGATCACTCGCAGCGACGAGCTGCCATCTTCAATGCATGAGTCCTGGACCCCGGCCCTCGCCGGGGAGGCATTACTTCATACTCTTCCATCGATTCATGAAAGCGACCAATCCGGAAGCGGAACAATAGCAGACATTATTTGATCCGGATTGTCGTCAGATCTTACTCCTCCAGAACGATCCGATCTACAAAACGTTCGAATGAATTGTCTACCCGTTGGATCACGGTTCTGCCGCCATAGTAGTTTATGTAGTGAACAACGCCGGAGGCATCCATCGCCCAGATATTGCCAAGCTCACATCTGGCGAACGGAAGAATTTGGTCCGCTGTAAAGTCCTCCGTTGAATTTATATTCAAGACGATTTGCCGCGGACCGAAAAAAGTGAGTATGGGTAGAGACTGATCGCCATCTATCAATCCGCCCACAAACGCAGAGCCATACTCTTTCACAAACTTAACATACTCGACCGGCAGCCTTCTTCCGAGCGACGCCTCAATCGACGTTATGTCATCGTCGCTGAACGTGGTTCCAGGCTCGATCTGCAGTTCGGTCAACGCCGTCTCCATTTTGATGGAGCATACCTTAGCGCGTTGCGCGCCTAGGGGAACGACCGCGTTCCACCATCCCGTACGTTAGCCCCTATGAGTTCTTGACCTAGCTGGAAGCCAGCACCCGCCACACCGCGCCGGCGATCGCCGCGTCCTGGGCCGGCAGGCCGGTCAGGTCGGCGACGACGATCGCGTCGGCGGCAAAGGCGTGCGGATCGGCCAGGAGGTCACCGAGCGGAATGATCGCCTCGGGCGCGAGCAGACCCGCGCGTGCCGCCCAGCCCGCCTCGCCATTCTCGAGGCATTTGGCGACCGAGTCGACCACGACCGTCGCGCGACCGAGGATGCGCGGATCGAGCTCGCGCTTGCCGCCGCCGTCCGAGCCGACCGCAACGATCCGCGTACCCGGTCGCACCCAGCCGTCCTCGACCAACGGCTCGGTCGATGGCGTCGTGGTCACCACGAGATCGGACGCGCGCACCAGGTCGGCCAGGTCGGCGACGGCCTCGCCGCCCACCTCGTCGGCCAATGCCCGCGCCTTGGCCAGGTCGCGGCCCCAAATCAGCACCCGATCGGCGCCGACATGGCGACGAATCATCCCGGCCTGCATCCGCGCCTGGATGCCGGCGCCGACGATCCCCAGCGTGCCCCCTGAATAGCCGATCGCCCGGGCGGCGATCGCGCCGGCCATCGCAGTGCGGACATCGGTCAGCCAGCCGCCGTCGGCGAATAGCGCCAACGCCTCGCCGGTGGTCGCGCTGATCACCGCCGAAAAGCCCTGGCTTGACGACAGGCCCTTGGCCGGATTGGCGTAGAAGCTCGCCGAGACCTTGAGCGCGAATATCTCCTCGCCGGCGAGGTGCGCGACCTTGACATGGGCGTCGCCCGGCGCCGGAAAGCTGAAATGCCCGGCATCGCCGCTCTGCGCCTTGCCTTGCGCGAAGGCGACGATCGCGCGCTCGACCGCGGCCATCGCATCCTGTTCGTCGAGCGCCGCCATGATGTCGTCGCGCGCGAACATCCGCATGTCTCTTTCTCCGTCGCATTGCCTGATATTGTTTTTTCGATCATACTAAGACATTCTGGAGAACACCAGCGATAAGGGAGAAGGACATGGTCGCGCGTCGGATGCTTCAACGATTGGCGGCGACCGGTCTGGTCTCGATGGCGGCATTGGCGATCGCGCCCGCCGCCTATGCCGCGCCCGACGCTTGTGCCGCGCTCAAGACGCTGGCCATCCCGCACGTCCGGATCCTGATCGCGACCCGCGTCAACGGCACATTCACCGAGGACATGGTGGTCGAGCGCGGCGCCCGGACCTACACCGGGCTCAAGCCATTCTGCCGCGTGCGCGGGGTCAGCCGGCCGGTCAAGGGATCGGAGATCGGCTTCGAAGTGTGGCTGCCCGCCCCCGGCAGCTGGTCGGGCCGCCTGCACATGATCGGCAACGGCGCCTACGTTTCCAACATGCAATATAAGGAGATGATCCCGCGGCTCGACGATGGCGACGTCGCGGTCGGGACCGACACTGGGCATAGCGGCACCGATCTGAAATTCGGCTGGCACCATCCCGAGAAGATCAGGGATTTCGGCTATCGTGCGGTCCACGAATCGGTCGTCGCGGCCAAGGCGATCACGCGCGCTTATTACCGCCGCCCGGCACGCTGGTCCTATTTCAGCGGTTGTTCGACCGGCGGCTATCAAGGGCTGGCTTCGGCGCAGCGTTACCCCAAGGATTTCGACGGCATCATCGCCGGCGCGCCGGGCAACAACCGCACCAGCCTGACGCTTGCGTTCCTGTGGAATTATCTCGCCAACCATCGCCCGGGCGACGACCAGCATCCGATCCTGTCGGTCGGCGACCTCCGGCTGATCAACCGCTCGGCGGTCGCGGCATGCGACAAGATCGACGGCGTCGAGGACGGCGTGATCGCCGATCCGCGGCAATGCGGGTTCAAGCCCGCCGATCTGCTGTGCCGGCCGGGCGCGCAAGCCGGCACCTGCCTGAGCGCGGAGCAAGTCGCGGCCGCCGACAAGATCTACGCTGGCCCGCATGACTCGCGCACCGGTGCCGCCATCTATCCCGGCTATCCGATCGGCACCGAAGGCGTGATGGCGGGTCCCGACGACAAGAGCCCCGGCTGGTCCGGCTATTGGTCGGAGCACGCCGACCCCGCCGAGCCGTCGCGCGCCGACATGTTCAAATATTGGGTGTTCGACAATCCCGAGTGGAATTGGTGGACGTTCAATTGGGGCAGCGATGTCGACACGATGCGCGCGCGGCTCAGCCCGATGTTCGACGCCAACGATCCCAACCTCTCGCCCTTCGCGCGCGCCGGGGGCAAGTTGATCATGTTCATGGGCTGGCAGGACCCGGTAGGCACGCCGTTGGAGGCGATCAATTACTACCGCGCGGTCGAGGCGCGGATGGGCAGCCTGGCCGCGACCCAGGCGTTCGCGCGACTGTTCATGGTGCCGGGTATGGACCATTGCGCCGGCGGACCGGGCGCGACCAATTTCTCGACCGCGACGCGCGATTCGACGCCGCCGATGCGCGATGCCGAGCATGACATGACGCTCGCGCTCTATGCTTGGGTCGAAAAGGCGCGCGCGCCGCAGAGCCTGATAGCGACGCGTTATGCCCCGGGGTCGGAGAGCACGCCGCCGGCCAAGCGCCCGATCGCCTTCCAGCGCCCGATCTGCGCCTGGCCGCGCGCGCCGCACTATCGCGATGGGGATACCAGGCTGGCGTCGAGCTTCGTCTGCGCGGTGCCGAAGAAGCCCTGACGGCGACTATTTACCCGTCATCCCCGCGAAAGCGGGGACCCATCTCCTGCCCGAGCAACACATCGCACGGGTGAAGTCGACGGAAAGCGATGGAGATGGGTCCCCGCTTTCGCGGGGATGACGAATGAGGGGTGGGCTTAGCTCGAGAACACGATCGACGTCGGGCTTCCCGTCTCCGCCACCACGACCGGGCCCTGCGGCATGCCGTCGACGCCGATCGCGAAACGCACGATATTGTGCCCTTCCTCATTGGCGACGACCATCCGATCGCCGCGCAAGGCGAAGAAGCGCGGGGTCTTGCCGCCCGCCGGCACCCAGCCCTTCCAGTGCAGCCGACCGTCGGCGCGGTCGATCGCGAAGGTGCTGACCGTGTCGGCACCGCGATTGGAGGCGTAGAGATAGCGCCCGTCGCGCGACACCGCGATCTCCGAGCCGCGACTGTTGCCGGTGAAATCCTCGGACAGGGCGGAGACCACCTGAAAGGGTCGCAGCGCCCCCGATCGCCGATCGAAGCGATAGGCGACGACCGTCGAGTCTAGCTCGTTGATGATATAGGCGTAGGGCACGGTCGGGTGGAACGCGACGTGGCGCGGCCCGGAGGTCTCGCGCGCCGGCGTCGCGTCGACCTGGTGCAGCTTGCCCGCCGCGTCGATGGTGAAGACCAACACGCGGTCGCAGCCCTTGTCGGGCACGATTATGAACCGCCCGCTGGGGTCGAATTCGACCTGGTGCGGCTTGGGGAACGGCTGTTCGACGCGGTGCGGGCCGATCTTGCCCTCGAACGGCACGATATCGACCGGCGCGCCGAGCCGCCCGTCCTCGCCGATCGGCAGGCTGGCGATGCCCGACTTCACGCCGTCGGCAACGATATGGTTGGCGACCACCATGAAGCGATTGCTCGGATCGGGCATCAGATGCACCGGGTTGCGCCCGCCCGTCGTCACGCGATTGAGGAAGGTGAGCTGGCCCGACGCCGGGTCGATACGGAACGCGCTCGCCTCGCTGCCGTCGCCATGGACGGTGTAGAGGAAGCGGCGGCTGCGATCGAACGCGAGATAGGATGGATTGACCAGGTCGCCGACCAGCTGGACGCGTTGCCAGCCGCCGTCCGCGCCGATCCGATAGACCGAGATGCCGTCGCCCCGCGCGTTGCGTTCGCGGCTGGTGCGGCACCCGACATAAGCGAAACCCGGCATCGATCCTCCCCGGGCCGCCCAGGCGGCCTCGCTTCCCAAGGTCATGGCGACCGCCAGCCCGGCCATCAACTCGCGCCGCGACGCCGCCCAACCGGGCGCTCCGGACTCTTCTCGCATCGCGCCGCCTCGTCCTGACACGCACTAGTCCTTGCACTTTGTATTACTGAATGTCAAAGAACATGTTATGGAGAGAGCCGAGCCCCCGTCCCTGAGCGACAGCGACGATCGCCGCATCATGCGCCGCGTGTTCCGGCGCATCGTGCCCTTGTGCTTCGTGCTCTACATCGTGTCGTACATCGACCGCGCGAACATCGGTTACGCGGCGCTGCAGATGAACACCGAGCTCGGGCTGTCGCAGGAGGCGTTCGGGTTCGCCGCCGGCATCTTCTTCATCGGCTATTTCCTGTTCGAAGTGCCGAGCAACATGCTGATGGCGCGATATGGCGCACGCATCTGGATCGCGCGCATCCTGATCGGCATGGGCGTGGTGTCGATGGCCACCGCCTTCGTCCAGTCGACCTGGCAGCTCTATTCGCTGCGCTTCCTGCTCGGCGTCGCCGAGGCGGGCTATTTCCCCGCGATCATCATCTATCTGACCGCCTGGTTCCGCAGGCGCGAACAGGCGACGGTGGTGGCGATGTTCACCGCGGCGATCCCGGTATCGTACATCATCGGCACGCCGATCAGCACCTGGATCATGGATCACGTCCATGGCTTTGGATTGAGCGGGTGGCGCTGGATGCTGCTGATCGAGGGGCTGCCCGCGGTGATCGGCGGGATCGTCACCTATCGCTTGCTGGTCGACCGCCCGGCCAACGCGCCCTGGCTGGCGTCCGAAGAGCGCGACTGGCTGGAAGCGGAGATCGCCCGCGAGCACGCGGCGACCGGGGTCCGTCACCTCAACACCTGGCGCGCGATCACCGAGCCGCGCGTCTTGTACCTGGCGGCGATCTATTTCGTCTATCAGGCGGGCAGCCTGGGGGTCGGCTATTGGCTGCCGCAGATCGTCAAACATTCGGGCAAGTCGCTCAGCAATGTCGAGACCGGACTGATCGCCACCCTGCCCTATATCGTCGCGACGATCGGCATGGTGCTGTGGTCGCGGCGGTCGGACCGCACCGGAGAGCGCCGCTACCATACCGCCTGGCCGCTGCTGCTGGCGGGAGTCGCGCTGGGCGGCGTCGCCTGGGTGGCGGGGCCGGTGCCGGCGACCGCGTTGCTCGCCGCCGCGCTGACCGGCTTCTACGCGTTCAAGGCGCCGTTCTGGACCTTGCCCGGCCAATTCCTGTCGCGCGCGACCGCGGCGGTGTCGATCGCCGCGATCAACTCGATCGGCAATCTCGGCGGGTTCGTCGGTCCCTTTGTCGTCGGCCTGGTCGCCAAGAGGAGCGGATCGCCGGTGATGGGATTGGCGTTCCTCGCCGCGCTGACCCTGGTCGCGTTCGTGATGGTGCTCGCCGCCCCTCTGGCCTCGCGCAAGGAAGTCGCATGACCGTCCCGACCCGCTCGCTCGTCAGCGGCGACACGCGCTACACCATCGTCGATCTCGCCGCCTTGGGCCTGAGCGGGCTGCCGGTCGTCCATCGCATCCTGATCGAGAATCTGTTGCGGCGGAGCGGCGGCGATCCGGCGACGCTCGCGCTGATCGGGCAATGGGTCACCGAGGGCACGAGCGATGCCGAGATCGCCTTCTGGCCCGGCCGGGTGATGATGCACGACACGACCTGCGGCCCGGCGCTGGTCGACATCGCCGCGGCGCGCCAGGCGCTGGCCGATGCCGGCGGCGATCCGACCGCGCTCAACCCGGTGCTGCCGATCAACGTCTCGACCGACCATAGCCTGGCCGTCGATTTCTACGGCCGGGGCGACGCCGCGGCGCGCAACATGGCGCGCGAGCTGGAGCGCAATGCCGAGCGCTACAGCTTCATGAAATGGGCGTCGGGCGTGCTCGACAATTTCACCGTGCATCCGCCGGGCACCGGGATCATGCACACGATCAATCTCGAGCAATTGGCGACGGTCGTCACCAGCGAAGAGCGCGCCGGCGTGCGCTGGGCGATGCCCGACACGCTGATCGGCACCGACAGCCATACGCCGATGGTCAACGGCATCGGCGTGCTCGGCTGGGGAGTCGGCGGGCTCGAGGCCGAGAGCGTGATGTTCGGCATGCCGGTAATGATGCGCGTGCCGGAGGTAGTCGGCGTGCGGCTGACCGGTTGGTTGCAGGAAGGCGTGACCGCGACCGATCTCGCATTGGTCGTCACGCACCGTCTGCGCCAGATCGAACTGGCCGGGCGATTCGTCGAGTTCTTCGGACCCGGCGTCGCCACCTTGTCGGCCGGCGATCGCTCGGTGGTCGCCAACATGGCGCCCGAATATGGATCGTCGACCGGCTATTTCCCGATCGACGACGCCACGCTGGCCTATTTGCGCCAGACCGGGCGCGACGAGCCGCGGATCGCCCTAGTCGAACAATATGCGCGTACCACCGGTCTGTGGTTCGATCCCGAAGCGGCGCCGACCTATGCCGAGACGATCGAGATCGACCTGACCACGATCGGCATCTCGCTCGCCGGGCCGCGCCGGCCGCAGGATCTGGTCGCGCCCTCCGAGGTGCCGGCGCTGCTCGGCGGCCGCAATGCCGCCGCCGCGATGCCCGAGCGCCCGGTGGCGATCGCCGCGATCACCAGTTGCACCAATACCTCGGACCCCCGCCAGCTCCTCGCCGCCGGGCTCGTCGCGCGCAAGGCGCGCGCGCTCGGCCTCGCCCCGCCCGATTGGGTCAAGGCCAGCCTGGCGCCGGGATCGCCGAGTGCAAAACAGTTGCTCGAGCGCGCCGGGCTGCTCGACGATCTCGAGGCGGTCGGCTTCGCGATCACCGGTTATGGCTGCACGGTATGCATCGGCAATTCGGGCCCGCTCGCGACAAGGATGGACGAGGCGATGGCGGCGGGGCGCGCGAACCCGGTCGGTATCCTGTCGGGCAACCGCAATTTCCCGGGGCGCGTCCATCCGCGAATCGAGGACGCCTTCCTCGCGTCGCCCGCGCTGACGGTGGCGTATGCGCTGGCGGGCGATGCGGCGATTGACATCGCGCGCGATGCGATCGGGCACGATGCCGACGGCAAGCCCGTCACGCTCGACCGGCTGTGGCCGAGCGGCGCCGAGATCGATGCCGTCGCGGCGACCGCGATTCGGCCGGAAGATTATGCCGAAGCGTTCGAGGCGGCCGAGGCCAGCGCCGCCTGGGCCGCGCTGCCCGCGTCCGATGGCGCGCTCTACCCCTGGCATCCCGGATCGACCTATCTGCGCCCGCCGCCCTTCGCGCGGATCGAG